>NZ_BAAAWH010000001.1:1909903-2228220 GCF_039534975.1 Microbacterium terregens | reverse complement strand
AACTGCCACGCCGACGTCTGACCGTCAACCTCTCGCCGGCGAGCCTGCCCAAGCACGGCTCGTCGTTCGATGTGGCGATCGCGATCGCATCGCTTGCCACGGACGGACGAATGGATGCCGCCTCGATCGCGCAGACCGTGCACATCGGCGAGCTCGGACTCGACGGGCGTCTCCGTCCCGTTCCCGGGGTGCTGCCCGCCGTGATGACGGCCGCCCGCGAAGGGATCCGCCGCGTCATCGTGCCGCACGCGAACGCATCCGAAGCCGCGCTCGTGGAGGGTATCGAAGTGTTCGGCGCGATCTCTCTCGCCGACGTCGCCCGCCGGCACGGCGCCGACGTCGAAGATCGTCCGCTCGAACCGGTCCCCGCCCCTGCCGCCGTCGGCGAACCGCGCAACGCGGCCGAACTGGCCGAGGTGATCGGTCAGCGGGAAGCGGTCGAGGCGCTGATCGCGGCCGCGGCGGGTGGACACCACATGCTGATGAGCGGTCCGCCGGGGGCGGGCAAGACGATGCTGGCCAGCCGGCTTCCCGGCATCCTTCCCGCGCTCGATGACGCTGCCGCGCTCGAAGTGGCCGCGATCCGTTCGCTCTCGGGCGACTCCGTGGGTGCACTCGTGCGTCGGCCCCCGCTGGAGTCGCCTCACCACAGCGCGAGCATTGCGGCGCTGGTCGGTGGCGGGTCACGTGTCGTGCGACCCGGAGCGATCGCGCGCGCCACCCACGGGGTGCTGTTCCTGGACGAGGTGGGCGAGTTCGCGCCCAGCGTGCTGGACGCGCTGCGTCAGCCGCTGGAGGACGGGAAGATCACGATCCATCGCGCCGGGGTCGCCGCATCCTTTCCAGCATCGTTCCAGCTGATCCTCGCGACGAACCCCTGCCCCTGCGGCAACTACGGCGTGCGCGGGGCGAACTGCGTGTGCCCGCCGATGGCCATCCGCCGCTACCTGGGCAGGCTCTCCGGGCCGCTGCTCGACCGCGTCGACATCGAGCTCGCCCTCACCAGGGTCTCGGTCGCGCACACGACGGCGTCGGCTGTCGACACGGTGACCACGGATGCCGCCGCAGCTCGTGTCGCCGAAGCGCGGGAACGTGCCGCTCACCGGCTGCGTGACACTGCCTGGCGTCTCAACGCCCGTGTGTCCGGTCCCTGGCTCCGCGAGGGACCTCGGGCGCTCACCCCGGTGGTACGCCGCCCGATCGACGTCGCGCTGTCCCGCGGTTCGCTGACCCTGCGCGGCTATGACCGCGTGCTGCGCGTGGCCTGGACGCTCGCTGACCTCGCCGGCCGCGCGAGCCCGACCGTCCACGACATCGGTCGCGCTCTGTTCATGAAGAAGGGCATTACGACATGACGGACTTCCTGCCATCCCCGCACGTGGCTCGGACGCTGCTGATCGGCCTCGGGCAGGGCGAGCCGGACGACGAGGCCGCACGGCGGTTGTTCGCCCGCCACACCTGGAGCTGCCTGGCCGAGCCCGGCGATGGCGTGGCAGGGCGCATCGTCGCCGCCCTCGGCCCGGAAGAGGCACTCGCCGCCGTATCGGCCGAGAAGGCTCCGCTCGCCGCGCTGCGCGCCGCGGGAATCACTGCCACGCAGTGGCAGCAAGCGCGAGACCGGTGGCGACCGCGTCTCCTCGCCCAGCCCGTGCGGAGCGCCCTGGAAAGCGCCCGGCATTCCGGACTGTCGATGCTCGTCCCCGAGCACCGGCAGTGGCCGGCCGCGCTCACGGACCTGGGCGATCACGCGCCCTTCCTGCTGTGGGTCCGTGGCGACCTCGGCGTGCTGACCGGCCTCACTCCCTCGGCGGCGTTGGTCGGAGCGCGCGCGGCGACCAGCTACGGCGAGCACATGGCCATGGAACTGTCCGCCGACCTCGTCGGCCGCGGGGTCGCGATCGTATCGGGAGCGGCGTACGGAATCGACGGCGCCGCGCACCGCGCGGCGCTCTCTGCGGGCGGACGAACCGTCGCGCTGCTGGCCGGGGGAGCGGATCGCTCCTACCCGCGCGGGCACTCGGATCTGATCCGGCAGATCGCCGAATCGGGCGCGGTCCTCAGCGAGGTGCCGTGCGGCTCGGCACCGACCAAATGGCGATTCCTGCAGCGGAATCGGCTGATCGCCGCACTGGCGGATGCGACGGTGGTGGTCGAGGCGGGCTGGCGGAGCGGGTCGCTCAACACGGCCGCACACGCCGCCGCGCTCGGGCGACCCCTCGGCGCCGTGCCCGGCCCGGTGACCAGCGCGGCCTCGGCGGGCTGTCACCGAATCCTTCGGGAGTTCGACGGGCGATGCATCACCAACGCCGACGAGGTCATCGAACTGCTCGGCGGTCCCCACCCGACCTTGTTCGATCTGGCATCCTCGGCGAGCGGTGACGAGCACACCGACGATCTGACCCGCATCGCCGACGCCATGAGCTTTCGAGCGTGGCGCGAGACGACCGAGATCGCCCGCCGTTCGGGGCTGGCCCCCGCCGAGGTCGCCGCACTGCTCGGACTCCTCTCGTTGGAGGGCACCGTCGTACGAGGCGAGAGTGGGTGGCGGCGAACGCGACCGGCGCAGCAGGTGGGCTGAGTGCCGTGCGCCGTCGTCGGTCAACGACCGGGCGAGGGCATGCTGGAGCGATGGAGTTGGATACTGCGGCGGACGCGTACGCGAGTCATCTCGCTCGGGTGCGCCGGCTGTCGCCAGCGACCGTACGCGCGTATCGGGCAGACCTGCGCGATCTGTCCCGCACGATGCCGGGCGCCGACGTGGCCGATGTCGACCTGGAGGCGCTGCGTGAGTGGCTCTGGAAGGCGACGCAACGCGGCGACGCGCGGTCCACGCTGGCGCGGCGGACCGCCGCAGCGCGCGGCTTCTTCGGATGGGCGACCGAGGACGGGCTGATCACCTTCGACCCGAGCCTGCGACTGGTCGCGCCCAAACGCGGCCGCACGCTGCCGAAGGTCGCAACAGCCGAGGGTGTGCGGGGCATGCTCGATGACCTCGCCGGCCGCGCGGGTCACGGTGAGCCGACCGATCTGCGTGATCACGCCATGCTCGAGGTCCTCTACGGGTCGGCGCTGCGCGTGTCGGAGCTGACCGGGCTCGACGTCGACGACGTGGACCTCGAGCGGGCGACCGTGCGGGTATTCGGAAAAGGATCGAAAGAGCGCGTCGTCCCGTTCGGAGTGCCCGCACGACGAGCGCTGGAGGCCTACCTCGCGCGCGGGCGCCCTGTTCTGGCCCGCGCCGCTCCGTCCGGAGAGGAGGGGCCGGCGCTGTTCCGCGGCACCCGAGGGGGACGCATCACACCGCGGGCCGTGTACGACGTCGTCGCTCGCGAGCTCGGTCGGGTGCTGGGCACCTCAACGGTCGGCCCCCACGCGCTGCGGCACTCCGCGGCGACTCACCTGTTGGACGGCGGAGCGGACCTGCGGGCGGTGCAGGAGCTTCTCGGGCACGCCAGTCTCGGCACCACTCAGATCTACACCCATGTGTCATCCGAGAGACTGGCCGCGACCTATCGACTCGCGCATCCGCGGGCCTGATCCACGCGCCGAACAGGCTGGATCCACCCCGTCAGTCGCAGCAGGGGAGCAGCACCGCGCGCGGAACCCCTCCCAACAGCAGCATCGGGTTGACGTACGCGCCGTCCGACCGCACCCCGAAGTGCAGGGTCCCCGGCAGCGCGTGACCGCCGACCGCGAGGGCCGCCACGTCCTCGCCTCTCCGCACGGGAGTTCCCGGTTCGAGCGCGGACTCGACCGGTTCGAGGGTCGTGATGAGTCCTCCGCCGTGATCGATCGTCAGGATGCCGCGGCCGGCGACGCTTCCCGAGAACGCCACGACACCGTCGGCCGGCGCGCGCACGGCAGAGCCGCCAGTGGGTTCGAGATCGATCCCGCGGTGCCCCGGGGCGTATTCGTGCGCGGGTGCGACGAACGGCCGTACCAGCCGGAACCGCGCTGCCGGCCACACCCAGCCCAGCGTTGACAGATCCACCGCCGGCGACGCCTCGATCGCTCTCGAGACCGCGGCGGCCGGTGGGGTCAGGCCGGTTGCCGACAAGACGACCGTCGCCGTCCAGATCGCCAGCCATCCGCTCAGTCGCCGCCGAACGACGGTGCGGGCAGCGGGTGTGCGAGGGACGGGCATCAGCCCAGCGTGGCGACTCACGGGGCGCGTCTGCGCAGATCGCCGCGGACGGGGGAGAGAGCCGGCGCCCGAGCAGCTGGGGAGGAGACCCGCCTGGTACACTGGAACGACACCTCGCTCGCGGGGTGAATACGCGTGCCCAGAGCGCGAACACGAACGCAGGTTCGTGGCAGCGCGGCATCCACTCCCACCGGTCTCATGGGGCGATTTCTCGAAAGCGACATCGCACCGGAGTGGGCGTGTGCCGGGCACCAGGCGCGCCGACCACTCGGTCCGGCGAAACACAACCGCAAACGGCGCATTCCTGCGTCGAGAACAGGAGAACGGCTATGGCCGTCGTCACCATTCGCCAGCTGCTCGACAGCGGCGTCCATTTCGGACACCAGACCCGCCGGTGGAACCCGAAAGTCAAGCGCTTCATTCTCACCGAGCGCAGCGGCATCCACATCATCGACCTGCAGCAGTCGCTGACGTACATCGACAAGGCGTACGAGTTCGTCAAGGAGACCGTCGCCCACGGCGGCACCGTCCTCTTCGTCGGAACCAAGAAGCAGGCGCAGGAGATCATCGCCGAGCAGGCGACCCGCGTCGGCCAGCCGTACGTGAACCAGCGCTGGCTGGGCGGCCTCCTCACCAACTTCCAGACGGTCTCCAAGCGTCTCGCGCGCATGAAGGAGCTCGAGGAGCTCGACTACGAGAACCCGGCTGACAGCGGCTTCACCAAGAAGGAGCTGCTGCTGAAGAAGCGCGAGCTCACCAAGCTGCACAAGTCGCTCGGCGGCATCCGGAACATGTCCAAGACGCCGTCTGCCATCTGGGTCGTCGACGCCAAGCGCGAGCACCTCGCGGTAAACGAGGCCACGAAGCTCGGCATCCCGATCATCGGCATCCTGGACACGAACGCCGACCCGGACGAGCTCCAGTACCCGATCCCCGGTAACGACGACGCGATCCGCTCGGTGGGCCTGCTCACCCGCATCATCGCCGACGCCGCCGCCGAGGGCCTCATCCAGCGCCACCAGCCCTCCGACGCTGCAGAGGCCGCAGAGCCCCTCACCGACTGGGAGCGCGAGCTGCTCGAGCAGAGCACGCCCGAGCAGTCCTCCGCCGAGACCGAGAAGGTCGCCGACGTCGCGCTGGCCGAAGCCGAGGCTTCCGAGCTGGTCGTCGACGAGCAGGCAGCCGAGGTCGAAGCGGCAACCGAGTCGGCCGATGACGTCGCCGGTGCCGAGGCTCACGACGAGGCCATCGCGGACGCCGCCGGCGAGCCCGTGGCCGACGTCGAAGCCGCAGAAGCCGAAGACGCCAAGTAGGCACTGAACCGCCAGCACTGCGCTGCAGGCCGGTGGTGAGCTCAGGCTCGCCCCGGTCTGCAACACTCTCGGTGGAAGCCGTTTCACACGGTCCGCCCTTGCACTCACACGAACTCATCACAATCAAGGAGCCACTACCGATGGCAAACTTCACGATCGCCGACATCAAGGCGCTGCGCGAGCAGCTCGGAACCGGCATGGTCGACACCAAGAAGGCGCTCGAAGAGGCCGACGGCGACGTCGAGAAGGCCGTCGAGATCCTGCGTCTGAAGGGCGCGAAGGGCAATGCCAAGCGCGCGGACCGCTCCACCAGCGAAGGCCTCGTGGTCGCCCGCGAGCAGGGTGGCAAGGTCACCCTGGTCGAACTCGCGTGCGAGACCGACTTCGTCGCCAAGAACGAGCGCTTCATCACGCTGGCGGACAAGGTGGCGGATGCCGCAGCCGCTGTCGGCGCCGATTCCGTCGAGGCTGCTCTCGCAGCCCCCGCCGGAAACCAGACCGTCGAGCAGCTCATCGCCGACGAGGCCGCGATCATCGGCGAGAAGGTCGAGCTTCGCCGCGTTCGCACCCTCTCGGGTGACAAGTTCGAGGTGTACCTGCACAAGACCAGCAAGGACCTGCCCCCGCAGGTCGGCGTCGTCCTGGCCTACTCGGGCGATGACGCTGAGACCGCTCGCAGCCTCGCGCAGCACATCTCGTTCGCGAACCCGTCCTACCTCTCGCGCGACGAGGTCCCCGCGGCCGACGTCGAGAAGGAGCGTGAGATCGTCACCGAGATCTCCCGCAACGAGGGCAAGCCCGAGGCCGCCCTTCCGAAGATCGTCGAAGGCCGCGTGAACGCGTTCTTCAAGCAGGTCTCGCTCCTGGACCAGGACTACGCCAAGGACAACAAGCAGTCCGTGGCGCAGGTGGCCAAGGACGCCGGTCTGACCCTGACGGGCTTCGCCCGCTTCAAGGTCGGCGCTTAGCACCGTGAAAAGGCCCGCATCACTTCGATGCGGGCCTTTTTCACGCCATCGACGGGCAATTCCCCGCGATGCCCTTTAGATGGTTTTCTGTACGCGACGAGAGGATGACACGTGATCGATGAAGCGACCGGAACCCGGCGCGTCCTGCTGAAGCTCTCCGGTGAGGCCTTCGGCGGCGGCCAGCTGGGTGTGAACCCCGATGTCGTCAGCCAGATGGCCCGCGAGATCGCCGCGGCGGTGGACCGGGTGGAGATCGCCGTCGTCGTGGGCGGCGGCAACTTCTTCCGCGGTGCCGAACTCAGCCAGCGCGGAATGGACCGGGGACGCGCCGACTACATGGGGATGCTCGGGACCGTGATGAACGCGCTCGCGCTGCAGGACTTCCTCGAGCAGGCCGGCGCGGCCACGCGAGTGCAGTCTGCGATATCGATGACGCAGGTCGCCGAGCCCTACATCCCCCGTCGGGCCGAGCGGCACATGGAGAAGGGCCGGGTCGTCATCTTCGGCGCCGGCGCGGGGCTTCCGTACTTCTCGACCGACACCGTCGCCGCGCAGCGCGCCCTCGAGATCGGGGCGTCCGAGGTCCTGGTCGCAAAGAACGGCGTGGACGGCGTCTACACGGCAGACCCGAACAAGGACCCGGACGCGACCCTGATCGACCGGATCACGTACCTCGATGCCCTGCAGCGCGGACTCAAGGTCGTCGACTCGACGGCCTTCAGCCTGTGCATGGACAACCGCATGGACATGCGCGTGTTCGGAATGGAGCCGGCGGGCAATGTCACCAGGGCGCTGTTGGGTGACCCTATCGGCACCCTCGTCACGGCGTGACCTAGCGCCCACGACTAGACTTAGCCCTCAGATCAACCGATAGGAGTCACTGTGATCGCCGACGTCTTGGCCGAGGCCGGCACGCGCATGGATCGCGCCGTAGAAGGTGCGAAGGACGACTTCGCGACGGTGCGCACCGGCCGTGCCAACCCGCAGCTGTTCCAAAAGATCCTCGTCGACTACTACGGAACTCCGACGCCGCTGGCGCAGCTCGCCTCGCTGAACAATCCCGAGGCACGCACCATCCTGGTCACGCCGTACGACAAGACGGCACTGAAGGCGATCGAACAGGCCATTCGGGAGATGCCGAACCTCGGCGCGAACCCGACCAATGACGGCACCATCGTCCGGGTCACCTTGCCCGAGCTGACCGAGGAGCGCCGCCGCGAATTCGTCAAGGTCGTGCGCGCGAAGGCCGAGGACGCCAAGGTGCACGTCCGCGGCATCCGGCGCAAGTCCAAGGACGACCTGGACGCCCTCAAGAGCGATATCGGTGAAGACGAGCTGGCCCGCGCTGAGAAAGAACTCGACGCGCTGACGCGCGCCCACGTCGACGCGATCGACGACGCGCTCAAGCGCAAAGAGACCGAGCTCCTCGAGATCTGAGTCCACGATGACCGACGCATCCCGCGAGCAGCCGGGCAACGAGCCGCCCACGGACGCGCCGCTGACGAGGCGGGATGCCGCTCGCCAGCACCGAAGATCCTCCGCCAACGCCGCCAATCCGGCGTTCCAGTCGCACGTCCGCGCGGCTCGCAACGAGTTCGAGAACCAAGTCGCTCAAGCCCGTGCGGAGTTCGAAGAAGCGAACGAGCGGATCAAACAGCGCACCGGTCGCGACCTGATCGTCGCGATCCTGATCGGTCTGGCGATCGGTGCCGTCCTGATCGCGTCGCTGATCTTCCTCAAGTGGGTCTTCGTGCTGTTCGCACTCGCGGCCGGCATGCTGGGCATGTTCGAGTTCGGGCGCGCCCTCATCGGCGCGGGGCGCCGGGTCGATCTGATCCCTCAGCTTCTCATCGGCGCCGTGCTCGTGCTGTCCGGCTACTTCGTGGATCTGTGGCTGCACTGGATCGCGGCCTTCGTCGCGGTGGCTCTCGTGATCGTCTGGCGGCTGCTGGCCCAGATGTTCGCCAGAGACGGACGGACGTACGGCGCCGTGCTCAGCGATGTCCTCATCGCTGGATTCCTGCAGCTGTACGTCGCGTTCCTGACCAGCCTGTGCCTGATCCTCCTCCGGCAGGAAGGCGGCGAGTGGTGGGTGCTGGCGTTCATCATCATCGCCGTCGCATCCGATACCGGCGCGTACGCTGCGGGCGTTGCGTTCGGCAAGCATCCGATGGCTCCGCGGATCAGTCCGAAGAAGACCTGGGAGGGTTTCGCCGGCGCAGCGCTGGCGGCACTGGTGGCAGGCGTCCTGCTCGCTCTGTTCATGCTCGGGCTGCCCTGGTGGACGGGTCTGGTGATCGGCGCGGTGATCCTGGGAACCGCTACGGCGGGCGACCTCGGCGAGTCGATGATCAAGCGCGACCTCGGCATCAAGGACATGAGTTCCTGGCTGCCCGGCCACGGGGGAGTCCTCGACCGGCTGGATTCGATCCTCCCGTCGGTGGTGGGGGCGCTCGCCCTCTTCTACCTGTTCTCTCCTTTGGCGGCATGATGACGACATCGGAAACTCCCACGATCACCTTCGCCGAGACCCACGGGTCGGTGAAGGGCTACGAAAAGCGCGCCGTGGACGCATTCCTCCTACGTGCTCGGCACGCATTCGAGGAGCTCGGCGCGGGGCCCGACGGGATGACCTCGGCCGACGTGCGCCAGGTCGCGTTCCCGATCGTGCGGCACGGCTACGTGATCTCAGCGGTCGACGCGGCGCTCGGCCGCATCGAGGATGCCTTTGCGGCCCGGGAGCGCGAGGCAGCGGTGGCTGACGGGGGCGTGCACGCCTGGGTGGGACTGACCCGGGAGACGGCGCAAGTGGTGCTGGATCGTCTGTCGCGCCCGAAAGGACGACGCTTCGACCGCGTCGGCGGACTTCGCTATGGATACCGCATCGACGAAGTGGATCTCGTCGCCGACAAGCTCGCCCGCTACCTCGAGACCGGCGAATCCCTGTCGGTCGAGCAGGTGCGTGGGGTCGCGTTCCGCATGCAGCGCGGGGGATACCGCGAAGTGCAGGTGGACGCCGTTCTGGATGCTGTGATCGAAGTCATCCTCGCCGTCGCGTGACCTCGCAAGAGCCCTCCGGATGACACGCTCAGGGTCTGCTGGGTAGACTCGGGACACTGTGACTTCCGGCAACGAGATGATTCCCGCGCGACGGATGCCCCGTCAGGACGTGGCGACCCTGGACACGGCAGCGGTGGCAGTTGCCTCGAACCGGCGCGGCGCGACCACTCCGCGCTGGTCCCGCCGACGCGGTGTCGCCGGCGTCTTCGCGGCGTTCGCCGTGATCGGGTTCGCCGCCGCGTACATCGGGCCCACGGGTGTCGCGCTCACGCAGGCGCGCGCCGAAGAGCGCGTGCCCGTCACGCTCTACTCGAGCACGCTCGATGACGCGCAGAGCCTTCTGCTCGCGCGGGAGGCAGGCGAACAGGCCGCCGCCGATCTCGACCGTGCGGGCTACTCGGTGTACGTCACACCCAAGCCCACCCCGACGCCAGAGCCGATCGTCGCCTCGAACGACGAAGATCGGGAGGAGTCCTCCTCGGGCTGGCGCCCTCCGTTCGTCACACCGGATCCGGGTACCGCTCAGGGCATCGCCTACGAGATGGTGCTGGCCCGCGGCTGGGGCGACGATCAGTTCGCGTGCCTCGTGGCGCTGTGGAACCGTGAGTCCGGCTGGCGCGTCAACGCCTACAACGCGGGCAGCGGCGCATATGGGATTCCGCAGGCTCTGCCGGGCAACAAGATGGCCAGCGCCGGCGCCGACTGGGAGACCAACCCCGCGACGCAGATCTCGTGGGGCCTGGGCTACATCGGCGGCCGCTACGGCACGCCCTGTGGTGCCTGGGACCACTCAGAGCGCGTCGGCTGGTACTGACGGCCATGCCGCGGTCGAATCGTCGACGCTCCGAGGAGAACGGCGACGAGGCCATGGAGCGATTGCTGACCGGCTGGAAGCGCACCGAGGTGCGCCGGGGCCTCGAATGGACCGTTCAGCCCGTCACGGCCGCGCAGGCGGGAAAGAGCTACGTGTGCCCCGGCTGCGGCCGCGGAGTCGCCACCGGGGTTGCACACCTGGTTGTGTGGCGCGCCGACGGCGTGCTCGGCGACCAGGCGGACCTCGCCGGGCGCAGACACTGGCACACGCATTGCTGGAGGATCGCCTGACATGGACATCCGCGGACCGATACTCCTGCCTTCCCGGCGGGAGGACATCTCCCTGAACACACTCGATGACCTCACCCTCGTCGGCGAACTCGCCCTCCCCGACGAACGGGACGCCGTGGCGACCCTCGTGACCCTGCATCCGCTGCCCACAGCCGGCGGGTTCATGGACTCGCACATCCTCCGCAAGGCGGCGGCGCGGCTTCCCGCTCTCGCGGACCTCGCGGTGCTGCGCTTCAATACGCGCGGCACCACGTCCCCGCGTGGCACCAGCGACGGCGCCTTCGACGGCGGGCGGGCGGAGGCGTTCGACCTGGCGGCCGCCATGGACTTCGTCCGCAGCCGCGGGCTGCCGCGCCCGTGGCTGGTCGGCTGGTCGTTCGGCACAGAAGTGGCACTGAAGTACGGGCTCGACCATGACGTCGAGGGGGTGATCCTGCTATCGCCGCCGCTGCACCGGACGACACCCGAAGAGGTCGCCGCCTGGGCGGGAGGCTCGCGCCGGGTCGTCGTCGTCGTCCCCGAGTTCGATGACTATCTGCGTCCCGACGCCGCGGCGGAGCGGTTCGCGTCCATTCCCGATGCCGTGCTGATCCCCGTCGAGGGCGGCAAGCACCTGTGGGTGGGGGAGAGTCAGACCCGACGCGTGCTCACTGAGATCGTGGCCGCCGTGAACCCGGATGCACTGCCCCTGGCCACCGAATGGGACGGCCCGCTCGGAGAGTGACCCCCGGCGGCGTCATCGTTCGTTCTGGCGCGGGATCACAACCTGGCGGTAGATGATCAGGATGCTTGCCGCGACCGGAATCGCGATCAGGGCGCCCAGCAGGCCGAGCAGCGATCCGCCCGCCAAAGCGGCGATCACCACGACCGCGCCGGGGACCGACACAGCGCGGTTCATGACCCGAGGAGAGATCACATAGGCCTCGATCTGCATGTAGATCAGGTAGTAGATCGCCGCGATCAGCGCCGTCGTGGGCGAACCGAGACCGAGGCAGGTCAGCACGATGATCGCCGAGCCGGTCAGCGTGCCCACGAGTGGGATCAGCGAGAAGAAGAACGCGACGACGGCGAGCACCGCCGGGAACGGGGCGCCGATGATCGACAGGAAGATCGCGCTGAGCACACCGTTGATGACACCCATCGTCACCTGGCCCATGACGAAGTAGCCGACGGACTTCGTGATCTGCTCGGCGATATCGATGAAGCGGGCGCGCTTGGATGCCGGGACCAGCTGGTAGACGGCGGCTTTGAGGTTCGGGGTCGATGCCGTGAAGTAAATGGTCAGGATCAGGACGATGAAGGCGCCCGCCAGCCCGGCGAGCACCGAGGCGCCGACAGCGAGGACACCCTCGCCGATCGACGCATAGTCGAGGTTCTCGATCCAGTCCTGGACGAAGGCGAACACCTCGTCGACGTTCAGGTTGGGGAAGACCCCGCCCAGCCACGCCTTCATGTCGTCGAGGGTCGTCCCGCGCTGCACGAGGCGCGTGATGGCGGCGATCAGCTGGCTCACCTGGCTCGAGATGATCGGAACGAGCATGAGCACAATGCCCGCGAAGGCCGCCAGGACCGCCACGATCGTGATCAACACGGCCGCCCAGCGCCGAAGCTTGCGCCGCTCGAGGAATGAGATCGCCGGCTCCAGACCGAGGCTCAGGAACAGCGCCGTGCCGACGTACAGAAGGATCGTCGACAACGTCTGGATGCTCCCGATCAGCACCAGCCCGAGTCCGACGCCGAGTGTCGCGACGAACGCGACGCGGAACGGGTTGTGCACCTTCATGTGGTGATCCAGCCTCTCTCGACGTGGCCGTCGACCCTGTCAGGTCAGGATAAGCACACGATGGCGTCGAGGCCGGGATTGGCGCCTCCCGGAGGACTTTCAGGTCGTTATCGCTAGTCTGGAATGTCGAGTAGGCGGCCCGCAGCACTCTCTTGTGGGCCCGGAGAGGTGTTCTGTGCGTTTCGTGTGGGCCGTAGCGGCGTTCGTTCTCGCCGCCGTGATGATCGGGGCAGGCATCGCCCAACGCACCGTCTTCCAAGGTCCGAAGACGGAAACGGCGGCGATCTCGGTCTCCGAAGAGGCGCCTTATCTCATGATCGACGGCGACGTGCTGAACATGGTTCCGGGTGCCCAGACACTGCGCGCGCAGGGCGACGGTGAGATCTTCGCAGCGTATGGCCGCAGCGCCGACATGAAGGCCTGGCTGGCTGATACGACGTACAACGAGGTGTCACTGAACAAGAGCGGCGCGATCGTCTCGACGACGATCGAGCCCGCGGTGGCAGAGGACGACGCGGCAGAGGCCGACGCGGTCGAAGGCGACGCTTCGGCATCCGAACCCGAGGCGAGCGCGGCCGCGCACAGTCCGGTGGGGTCGGACCTGTGGCTGGACGAGTTCCAGCAGGAGGACCTCCTGATCGCACCGCTTCAGCTTCCGGAAGACATGAGCGTGCTGGTGGCGTCGGACGGGATCGAGGCGGCGCCGTCGAAGGTCACCCTGTCGTGGCCGATCGCCAGCGCCACCCCCTTGGCCGGTCCGCTCATCGTCGCCGGCGGCATCCTGATGGCGATCGGTGTCTTCCTCTACATCCTCGGCATCCGTCACGCGCGCCGGTCGCGTGGCCCTCGCCGCAAGGGGCTGCCACTCGCGGTCACCGAGCCGATCGACCTGGCCGTGGAGGGCTCGAAGAAGGGCGTCATCAGCGCGACTCCCACCCGTCGTTCCGTGACGTCCGGGCGTCGCGCCTTCGCCGTCATCCCTGCCGTCGCGGTCTCGGCGCTGCTGTTCGCGGGATGCTCGGCCGATTCGTGGCCGCAGATGGCGGGGAGTGCGACGCCGACTCCGACGGCGACCGTGATCGTTCCGGAGGGCCAGCAGGCCCCGGCCGTCACCGAGGCCCAGGCGGAGCGGATCATCGCCCGAATCGCCTCGACGGCAGCCGACGCCGATGCGACTTTGGATCCTGCGCTGGCCGCAACCCGGCTGACGGGCGCGGTGCTCGCCGAGCGGACGACCAACTACACGCTGCGCGGCGCGATCGCCGACTACAAGGCACCGGCCGCGATCCCGATGAAGCCGCTCGAGATCGTCCTTCCGCAGGCGTATGACGACTGGCCGCGTTCGGTGATGGCCGTCGTGAACAACGAGGCGGACAAGACGGCGAGCATCATGCTGATGACCCAGGCGGATGCGTGGGAGCCGTACAAGCTCACCTACCTGTCCAGCCTCGAAGCGGCCACGCAGATGCCGGACCTCGCTCCCGCCTACGTGGGCGCGACCCAGGTCCCCCCGGACTCGTCGTTCCTGGTCATGCCGCCGGATCAGCTCGCCGCCGCGTATGCGGACATCATCAACAACGGTGAGGCCAGCAAGTTCTACGGCCAGTTCGAGGCCGAGGGCGACCAGTTCCGCGCGAGCGTCGCCGCTGACCGCGATCAGCGGCTCGCCGAGTTCAACACCACGGCCGCATCCACGGGAAGCCTCTCCTTCGAGTCCATGCCCGGCTCGCACCCGCCGCTCGCGTTGGCCACGCTGGAGAGCGGCGCTATCGTGGCGATCAACATGAACGAGGTCGATACCGTCCAGCCGACGAACGCCGACGCGGTCATCAAGCTGGACAGCAATCCGACGGTCAAGACGCTGGCCGGTGCGGAGCAGTCCGCGACCGGCTTCACGACGACGTTCAGCGACCAGCTGTTCTTCTACGTTCCCGGTCAGGGGTCTTCGGAGAAGATCCGCCTGCTCGGCTACGGCTCCGAAATCCTCGATGCAAAGGTGATCAGTTGACCGACGCGAACCCGGGTGCCGCGTTGCGCGGCGCCGTCGACCTTTCTGCACTCCGCAATCGGCCCGCACCCGTCGCGGCCGGAACGGAGGCCGCATCGCCGGTGTCCGGGTCGCTCGTGATGGACGTCACCGACGAGACGTTCCCGCAGGTGCTCGAGCTCTCGCGCACGGTTCCGGTGGTCATCGACCTCTGGGCCGAGTGGTGCGGACCCTGCAAGCAGCTGAGCCCCATCCTGGAGCGCGTCGTCACCGAACTGGGCGGCCGCCTCGTCCTGGCCAAAGTGGACGTGGATGCCAACCCGCAGCTCTCCCAGGCGTTCCGTGCCCAGTCGATCCCGCTCGTGGTCGCCCTGGTCGCCGGTCAGCCGGTCCCGCTGTTCACCGGTGCCGTACCGGAGGAGCAGGTTCGCGAGGTCTTCGCCCAGCTGCTGCAGCTGGCCGCCCAGAACGGCGTCACCGGAACGCTCGAGGTCGACGCGGCAGACGATGATGCCGAGGAGGACGCTGCGCCCGTCGAGCCTCCGCTGCCTCCGCTGCACGCCGAGGCATTCGACGCGATCGAGGCGGGCGACTACGCCCGTGCCATCGCCGCGTACGAGAAGGCTCTGGCCGAGAACCCCCGGGACGAGGACGCACGCGCGGGCCTCGGACAGGTGAAGCTTCTGAACCGGGTGCAGGGCGTGGACCCGAAAGAGGCGCGCGCCGCTGCGGCCGCGGCTCCGACCGACCTGAACGCGCAGTTCGCCGTCGCCGACCTCGATGTGACCGGCGGGCACGTGGAGGATGCGTTCGAGCGCCTGCTGGATCTGTTCGCCGCCCTGCCTTCGGACGAGCGCACGCCCGTGCGCGAGCGACTCCTCGAGCTGTTCGCCCTGACCGGCGACGCTGATCCGCGCGTGATTCGCGCGCGCAGTCGCCTTGCCTCCCTGCTGTTCTAGGGTTCAGCCCCGCGTCGGCGAGGGGATGTGCGCGTCCGGGTCGTGGCGCAGCCACAGCACGCCCAGAGGCGGCAGCACCATCGTCGCGCGACCGGATTCGTCCGCGCGCACCACGCCCATGTTGCCGACGCCGGAACCGCCGTACTCCTGTGCGTCCGTGTTGAGGATCTCGTGCCATACACCCGCCGCGGGCAGGTCGAGAGCGTAGGAGTACACCGGGACGCCGGAGAAGTTGCAGATGACGGCCACCGTGTTGCCGTGCCAGTCGCGACGAGTGAACGCGACGACGTTGGGGTTCCACGTCGGGCCGCCCAGCCTCGAGAAGGCGCTCCCGTCGTTGTCGCGCGCCCACAGTGCGGAGTTGTCGCGGTACACCCGGTTGAGCGTGGCGACGAAGCTCTGCAGGCCGGCGTGGGAAGGCTGATCGAGGATCCACCAGTCCAGGCCGCGCCCCTCGGCCCACTCGGAGAGCTGACCGAACTCCTGGCCCATGAACAGCAGCTGCTTGCCGGGGTGGCCCCACATGTACGCCAGGAACGCGCGCATGTTCGCGAGTTTCTGCCAGTGGTCGCCGGGCATCCGCGAGAACAGGCTGCCCTTGCCGTGCACCACCTCGTCATGGCTGACAGGCAGCACGAAGTTCTCGGTGAACGCGTAGACGAACGAGAACGAGAGCTCGCCCTCGTGGTGCGAGCGGTACATCGGATCGCGTGAGATGTACTGCAACGAGTCGTTCATCCAGCCCATGTTCCACTTGAAGCCGAAACCGAGGCCCGCCTGGTTGGTCGGCGCGGTGACACCGGGAAAACTGGTTGACTCCTCAGCGATCATGGCGATACCGGGATAGCGCTTGTACGAGGTGGCCGTCACCTCCTGCAGGAAGTGGATCGCCTCGAGGTTCTCGCGTCCGCCGTGCACGTTCGGTGCCCACTCGCCGGCCTCACGGGAGTAGTCCAGGTAGAGCATCGATGCGACCGCGTCCACCCGCAGCCCATCGACATGGAACTCCTCGTACCAGTACAGCGCATTCGCGACGAGGAAGTTGCGCACTTCGCTGCGGCCGTAGTCGAAGATGTACGTGCCCCACTCGCGGTGCTCTCCGCGGCGCGGATCAGAGTGCTCGTAGAGCGGCTCGCCGTCGAACCGGGCCAGGGCGAACGCGTCCTTGGGGAAGTGCCCGGGGACCCAGTCCATGATGACCCCGATACCGGCCTGGTGCAGACGGTCGATCAGATACCGCAGGTCGTCGGGCGTGCCGAAGCGGCTGGTCGGTGCGTAGTAGCCGGTGACCTGGTATCCCCAGGACCCGCCGAACGGGTGCTCGGCGAGCGGCAGGAACTCGATGTGGGTGAATCCCTGCGCGGTCACGTACTCGATGAGCTGATCGGCGCCGTCCCGGTATGACAGCCCAGGGCGCCACGAGCCGAAGTGAACCTCGTAGATCGACATCGGCTGCGACACGGGCTGCGTCTTGGCCCGCTGCGTCATCCATGCGGAATCCGACCAGGTGTAGGACGACTCGGTGACGACGGATGCTGTCGCCGGGGGTACCTCTGCGTATCGAGCCATCGGATCCGCCTTGAGAACCCAGTCGCCGTTTCGCGAGAGCAGCTGAAACTTGTACGTCGCGCCGACGCCGATGCCCGGGATGAACAGCTCCCAGACCCCGCTGCCGCCCATGGACCGCATGGCGTGAGAGGGACCGTCCCAGCCATTGAAATCGCCGACGACACGGACCGCTCGAGCGTTCGGGGCCCACACCGTGAAAGATGTGCCGAGCGAGCCGTCGAGCTCGCGCACATGGGCGCCGAGCACGCGCCAGAGCTGTTCATGCCGGCCTTCGCGGATCAGGTGCAGGTCGAGTTCGCCGATCGCGGGCGCGAAGCGATACGGGTCTTCGGCGGTGTGGTCGGGGCCCTCGTCATACGTGGCGAGCAGTGTGTAGCGCCCGGCTTCGCCGGCCCGCTGGCCCTCCCAGATCCCGGCGCGCACGTGTTCGAGGGGAACTCGCGTCCCGTCCGGAAAGACGGCGGTCACACTGCGGGCGAGTGGACGACGCGCACGAATCGTCCACTCCGCAGCACCTTCGGCGTCGGTGCCGCGGTGAATACCGAGAACGGAGTGCGGATCGTGATGCGAACCCTCGGCCACGGCATCCAGCAGGTCATCGGTGGTCTTCATCGCGACTCCTTCACGTGCAGAATGTGGACCGGTTCGTGGAAGGCGTCGAGCTTGACGAAGTTGTGGTCCGCCCATGTCCAGCGCTGGCCGGTCAGAAGCTCCTCGACCTCGAACGGTTCGCCGGGCGCGACACCCCACGCGCGGGTGTCCAGGTGCACCATCGTCTGGCGCACCGAGTGCGGGTCGACGTTGGCCACGACGATGATGGTGTCGGCGCGCCCCGTCGGGGACAGCTCGGCGCTGATGGTCTTGGAGTAGACCAGGATGGCGTCGTCGTCGCTCCAGTGCACCGTCAGGTTGCGCAGCTGCCCGAGTGCGGGATGATCGCGGCGGATCTCGTTCAGCCGCCTGAGGTAGGGGGCGAGCGAGTCGCCGCGTGCCTCGGCGGCGTCCCAGTCGCGGAACTTGTACTCGTACTTCTCGTTGTCGATGTTCTCTTCGGAACCGGGCCGCGCGACGTTCTCATACAGCTCGTAGCCCGCGTACACCCCGTACGTCGGCGCTCCCGTCGCCGCGATCGCCGCGCGGATCTTGTAGGCCGGCCGGCCGCCGTACTGGAGATACTCGGTGAGGATGTCGGGGGTGTTCACGAACAGGTTCGGGCGCAGGAAATCCGCCGTGTCGTGGGCGAGGCCGGCGAGGAATTCCTCCAACTCGATCTTCGTGTTGCGCCAGGTGAAGTACGTGTAGCTCTGCTGGAACCCGGCCAGGGCAAGGCCCTGCAGCGGAGCGGGCCGTGTGAACGCCTCGGCGAGGAACACCACGTCGGGGTCCTGCGCGGAGACCGTCGCGATCAGCCACTCCCAGAACTGCAGGGGTTTGGTGTGCGGGTTGTCGACCCGGAAGATCTTCACGCCCTGGGCGATCCAGTGCCGCACGATGCGCAGCGCCTCTGCGCGGATCCCCTCCGGGTCATTGTCGAAGTTGATCGGATAGATGTCCTGGTACTTCTTCGGAGGATTCTCGGCGTAGGCGATCGAGCCGTCCGGCAGGGTGGTGAACCATTCGGGATGAGCGGTGACCCAGGGATGGTCGGGGGCCGCCTGCAGGGCGAAGTCGAGGGCGACCTCCAGCCCCTCTGCCCGCGCCGCGCGGACGAACGCGCGGAAGTCCGCGAGTGTGCCCAGGTCGGGGTGAACCGCATCGTGACCGCCCTCGTCGGAGCCGATCGCCCACGGTGAACCCGGATCCCCCGGCCGCGTGTCGAGGCTGTTGTTCGGGCCCTTGCGGTTGAGACGGCCGATCGGGTGGATCGGCGGCAGATAGAGGACGTCGAAGCCCATCCCAGCGACGGCGGGGAGTCGGCGCGCCGCCGAGCGGAAGGTTCCGCTCTTGACCGTGCCGTCCTTCAGACGCCGAGCGCCTTCGGAGCGGGGGAAGAACTCGTACCAGGCGCCGACCCCTGCCCGCTCGCGCTCCACGAGCAGCTCATGAGAGGCCCCGAGCGTCATCAGCGAAGTGAGCGGGCGGGCCGCGAAGTAGGCTGCGATCGACGGGTCGCGGACCAGTTGCAGCGCCGCGGCGTCGGTCGTGGCGGGATCACGCAGGGTGTGGGCGGCGATCTCGAGGCGCCGCCGCTCGGCAATCGGCCGGCTCTTCTCGGCGACGGCCCGGTCGAACAGCAGAGCGCCGAGCTCGCGCATCACGGCCGGGTCGACGCCCGCTGCGATCTTCAGATCCGCCGCGTGCTCCCACGTGGCGAAGTCATCGGAGAACGCTTCGAACCGAAAGCTCCAGACGCCCTGTTCGAGGGGTGCGATCGTGGTCTCCCACCGGTCGAATCCGTCGTTCAACGGATGCAGACGGTGCAGCGACTCATCCCCGGAGGGGGAGTAGAGCCGAACGTGCACCCCGATGCGATCGTGGCCCTCGCGGAAGGCGGTCGTGCGGAAGGGGACCAGTTCGCCGGCGAATGCGCTGGGACGGAAATGCCCGCCCGGGACGGAGGGGGAGGGCAGGACGATCGGGATGCGCGGGGTCACCGTCATGCGTTCCGGCGGCGCATCGTCTGCCGCCCGGATGGGGATCGGAGAGGCGCTTCGCCAGGGGCGTGTGCGCACGGAGCGCGTCGTCGTGACCACGTCTCGAACCTACCGCGCACCCCGGCGGGAGGACAGGCTATGGCGCGCCGTATCGCCCTCGCCTACCCTGTGCGAAACAGCCGCATCGACGTTCCGGTCAGGGATACGACCTGGCCCGGGTGGTACTCGACGTGCGTGTCGCTGGGGGTCTCGTCCGCACTCGACCACAGCGAGAGGAACGTCGAGACGCCCTCGATCTCGGGCAGCGTGACATCGACGGGATGCTCGTTTCCGTGCACCATCAGCAGAATGCGGTTGAACGCCTCCTGCTCCGGGGTCGAGGCGGCGACGTACTGGAGCGTGCGGTTCGACGGATCGGTCCATTGATCGATGGCCATCGTCTTGCCGTTCTGGTCGTACCACTGCATGACCGAGGCCGAGGGGGTGTGCTCGTTGAGCTTCGCGAACCGGATCGGCCGGAGGGCGGGGTTCTGTCGGCGCAGCTCCAACAGTCGCCGCACGTGCGCGAACAGGTCGTCCTGCCAGGGCGCGTGCTCCCACGACATCCAGGTCAGCGGCGAGTCGTGGCAGTACGCGTTGTTGTTGCCGCGCTGCGTGCGCGCGAACTCGTCTCCGGCGGTGAGCATCGGCACCCCCGCCGACAGCAGCAGCGTTCCGAGCATGTTGCGCATCGCCTTGCGGCGGGTGGCGAGGATGCCCTCGTCCGAGGTGGGGCCTTCCGCGCCATGGTTGAAGGAGCGGTTGGTGTCGGCCCCGTCGCGGTTCTGCTCCCCGTTGCCGACGTTGTGCTTGACGTCGTAGGACACGAGGTCTCGGAGGGTGAAGCCGTCATGGGCGGTGACGAAGTTGACGCTCGCCAGCGGGCCGCGCTCCGCGCTGAACGTGTTGGAGGAGCCGGAGAGCCGCGTCGCGAATCCGCCGATGCCCACCGGGGCGGTCGACGCGCGCCGCGCGTAGTCGACGTCGCTGAGCCAGAAGTTGCGGACGCGGTCCCGGTACCGATCGTTCCACTCGTGCCACCCGTCCCCGAAGTTGCCGGTCTGCCAGCCGCCCATGCCGACATCCCACGGCTCGGCGATCTTCTTCACCCCGGCCAGGGCCGGGTCGTCGATGATCGCGCGCAGCAGCGGATGATCGGGAGTGAACGTGTGCGCGGCATCCCGTCCGAGGGTCACGGCCAGGTCGAATCGGAACCCGTCGACCTGCACCTCGTTGGCCCAGTAGCGCAGCGAATCCAGCACCAGGCGGGATGCGGCATCCGTCGCCGTGTCGAGCGAGTTGCCGCAGCCGGTCACGTCGATGTAGACGCCGTCCTCGTGCTGTCGGTAGAACGAGCGGTTGTCGATGCCGCGGAGACTGGTGCGCGGGCCGCCGATGCCCTCCTCGCAGGTGTGGTTGTAGACGACATCGAGGATGACCTCCAGGCCCGCCTCGTGAAGCAGCTTCACCATGCCCTTGAACTCGCGCAGGATCGCCTCGGGCCCCTCGCGGCGGTTCGCCTTGGTGGCGTACGCACCGTGCGGGGTGAAGAAGTTCAGGGAGTTGTAGCCCCAGTAGTTGGTCAACCCGTGCTGCAGCAGGCGCGGCTCGGTCGCGAACGCCTGGATCGGCAGCAGTTCGATGCTCGTGACGCCGAGGGTGAGGAAGTGATCGATCATGGCCGGGTGCGCCAAGCCCGCATAGGTCCCGTGCAGGGCCGGGGGAACCAGCGGATGCCGCTTCGACATGCCCTTGAGATGGCCCTCGTAGATCACGGTGCGGTCCATCGGGACCGCCGGTTTCGAGACGCCGCCCCAGTCGAAGCCGCCGTCGATGACCACGGATCGCCAGTCCTCGAACCCGCCGCTGACCAGCCCCTTGGAATACGGCTCGACCAGCAGGGTGCCCGGATTGAACATGTTGCCCGCCCCGGACGGACCGTCCACCCGGATGGCGTACCGACGCCCGGCGTGCAGATGTGCGGTCGTGATGCTCCAGACGCCGCCGTCGACGGCCGACAGCGGGATGGTGTCGGTGATCCAGTCCAGGTCGGTGTCGTCGAACAGGACGAGCTCCACCTCGGTCGCGTTCTCCGCCCACACGCGCAAGGTGCCGCCGTCAGGCCCGAGCGTGACGCCGAGGTCGTCGAGCTCGGATCGGAGCAGTCCCGACCGCGGGGCGAGCGCGGTGGGGGAATCGGGCGAAACCATGCGTTCTACAGTAGTAACGCACGCAGTCGCAGGTTACTTCGAGCGGGGGGTCCATGGTCGTCTACGTCGACCACGCTGCCACGACGCCGTTGCGCGCCGAAGCGCGCGACGCCTGGTTGGCGGCGACCGAGACGGTCGGGAACGCGTCCTCCATCCACACCGCCGGTCAGTCTGCGCGGCGGCTGCTGGAGGAATCGCGCGAGCGTCTGGCCGCGGCGCTGGACTGCGATCCCGTCGAGGTCGTGTTCACCTCCGGCGGGACGGAGTCGGTCAACCTCGGAATCACCGGCCTGTACCGGGCCCGCCGCGAGACCACGGGCCGCACGGCGATCGTCGCGCCGCTCGCGGAGCACCACGCCACGCTGGACACGCTCGGCTGGCTGGACGCGCACGAGGTGGCCGAGATCGAATGGGTTCCGGTCGATCGCGACGCGCGCGTGGATCTGGACGCGTGGCGCGGCGCGGTGGGCGGCGGCGATGCCGCGGTGGCGACGCTGCTGGCCGCCAACAACGAGATCGGCACGCTGCAGCCCCTGGTTCAGGCGGCCGCTGCCTCCGTCGAGGCGGATGTGCCGCTGCACGTGGACGCGGTCGGAGCCTTCGGCCATGTTCCGCTGTCGTTCCGCGGTCTGCGCGCCGCGTCCGGCTCACGCAGCGCCGGACTGGTGGCCATGAGCGTCGCCGCTCACAAACTCGGCGGCCCCGTCGGCGTGGGTGCGCTGGTCGTGGCGCGCGAGGCGCGCGTCGAGCCTCTTCTGCACGGGGGCGGCCAGCAGCGCGGGCTTCGCGCGGGAACCCAGGATGCCGCGGGCGCCGCCGCATTCACCGTCGCCGCCGAGCTCGCCGTCGGCGAGCTGGCGTCCGAATCGGTGCGGATCGGGTCGCTGCGAGACCGGCTCGAATCAGCGCTCCGCGGACGGATCCCCGAGCTGCGGGTCTCGGGGGCGGACGCCGAGCGGCTTCCGGGACATCTGCACCTGGTGTTCCCCGGCGCACAGGGCGACTCGCTGCTGCTGCTGCTGGATGCCGCCGGCATCGCCGTATCGACCGGTTCGGCGTGTCAGGCGGGCGTACCGGAGCCCTCGCACGTGGTGCGCGCGATGGGGCTCGGAGAGGGTGCGGCGCGCAGCGCGCTGCGGCTGACGCTGGGGCGCACCACGACCGATGCGGACGTCGACGCGGTGATCGGTGCGCTTCCCGCCGCGTTCGAGCGCGCGCGCGCCGCCGGGCTGTCCTCGCGTCGCGTGCCGGGCTCCGCTCCCAGCTTCGGCTGAGGCATCGGCTCGTAGACTCTTCTCATGCGTGTTCTGGCGGCGATGAGCGGTGGGGTGGATTCCGCCGTGGCTGCAGCGCGCGCCGTGGACGCCGGGCATGACGTGGTCGGGGTCCACCTCGCACTCTCCCGCGCGGGCGGCACGCTGCGGGCCGGGAGCCGAGGCTGCTGCACGATCGAGGACGCCATGGACGCCCGACGCGCGGCCGATCGTCTCGGCATCCCGTTCTACGTGTGGGACTTCTCGGAGCGGTTCCGCGATGACGTGATCGAAGACTTCGTCGCCGAGTACAGCGCGGGACGCACGCCGAATCCCTGCATGCGCTGCAACGAGCGGATCAAGTTCGCCGCCGTCCTCGAGAAGGCGCTCGACCTCGGCTTCGATGCCGTCTGCACGGGGCACTACGCGATCCTGCGGGAGACGGCATCCGGCGAACGCGAACTGCACCGGGCCAGCGACGCCGCCAAGGACCAGTCCTACGTCCTCGGCGTGCTCACCGCGGAGCAGCTCGCCCACACGCTCTTTCCGCTCGGTGAGACGCCGTCGAAGGCGCTGGTGCGCGCGGAGGCCGAGGCCCGCGGGCTGACCGTCGCGACCAAGCCGGACAGCCACGACATCTGCTTCATCCCGGACGGCGACACCCGCGGCTGGCTGGCCGAGCGGGTCGGCACGGCCACGGGGGAGATCCTCGACCAGAGCGGGGCCGTCGTCGGAGCCCACGAGGGCGCCCACGCCTTCACCGTCGGCCAGCGCCGCGGACTCTCGCTCGGGATTCCCGCCGCCGACGGCAAGCCCCGGTTCGTGCTCGAAGTGCGTCCGGTCTCGAACACCGTCGTGGTCGGCCCGAAGGAGGCCCTCGCGATCGCCGAGATCTCGGGATCCCGCGTCACGTGGGCCGGAGCGGTGCCCGAGGCATCCGCCTTCGCGTGCCATGTGCAGATCCGCGCGCACGCCGACCCGGTGCCCGCCTTCGCGCGGCGCGACGACAACGACGGATGCCTCGTGGTCACCCCCGACGAGCCGCTGCACGGTGTCGCCCCGGGGCAGACGGCCGTGCTCTATGACGGCACCCGCGTGCTCGGCCAGTTCACGATCGACCGCACAGTCTCGGCGGTCCCGGTCGGCGCCTGACCGCCGTGTCGCCCGTCACTTCTAGACTGACGGAGTGACAAACGGCGACCCGATCGACCTCACTCTCGAGCAGGCTCGCGACGAGGCCCAGGCTTTGACCGACCGCATTCTGGGAGCCCGCGACGCCTATTACGGCCGTGACGCGGAGCTGGTCGACGACGCCACCTACGACGGGTGGATGCATCGACTCGAGGCGATCGAACGGCTCTTCCCCGAGCTGCAAGGGCAGGATTCGCCGACCCTGACCGTCGGCGCCGCCGAGAACACGCAGTTCGCGCCCGTCGAGCACGCCGAGCGGATGCTGAGCCTCGACAACGTCTTCTCCGCCGACGAGCTGCGGGACTGGTGCGTCAAGGCCCAGGCGAGCGCCGGTCGCCCCGTGCGCTGGCTCACCGAGCTGAAGATCGACGGCCTGGCGATCAGCCTGCGCTACGAGGACGGCGTGCTGACCTCGGCCGCCACGCGCGGCGACGGGC
Organism: Microbacterium terregens; assembly: GCF_039534975.1. Lineage (NCBI taxonomy): Bacteria > Bacillati > Actinomycetota > Actinomycetes > Micrococcales > Microbacteriaceae > Microbacterium > Microbacterium terregens. The sequence continues at coordinate 2,203,609 of NZ_BAAAWH010000001.1, read as the reverse complement.
GAGTGGGCGAAGACGTCACGGTCAACGCCGTACGCGTTCACGGCATCCCGCAGCGGCTCGCGGGCAGCGGGCACCCGCCCCTGGTCGAGGTGCGCGGCGAGGTCTTCATCCCGGTCGCACAGTTCGCAGAGCTGAACGCCCTGCAGGCGGCCATGCGCGACCGCGTCGTCGAGGAGATGCGAGCCAGGGCGCGCGGCACGTTCGATGAGGTCAAAGCGCGGCTCACCGCCGATCGCCGCTTCCCGTCCTTCGCGAATCCGCGCAACGCCGCCAGCGGGGGGCTGCGCCAGCAGATCGACAAGAAGGACGGCCTCGAGCTCGAGGCCGCGCTGGCCAGGGTCGCCTCGCTGCGCCTCTTCGTGCACGGCATCGGCGCCTGGCAGAACCCGCCGGTCTCGTCGCAGAGCGAGATCTACGGTCTTCTCGCGGAGTGGGGGCTGCCGGCCAGCCCGTACTTCGCGACGACCGCAGACATCGACGGCGTGCTCGACTTCGTCACGCACTACGGAGAGCACCGGCACGACGTCGAGCACGAGATCGACGGCGTCGTCGTCAAGGTCGACGAGCTCGCACTGCACGACGAGCTCGGCGCCACGAGCCGCGCACCGCGATGGGCGATCGCGTACAAGTACCCGCCTGAGCAGGTCAATACGAAGCTGCTCGACATCGTCGTCTCGGTCGGTCGCACCGGACGCGCCACCCCGTTCGCGGTGATGGAGCCCGCCCGCGTCGCCGGCAGCGTGGTGCGCCAGGCGACCCTGCACAACCAGGACGTCGTCAAGGCCAAGGGCGTGCTGATCGGCGACACGGTCGTGCTCCGCAAGGCGGGCGACGTCATCCCCGAGGTGCTCGGTCCCGTGGTCGAACTCCGCGACGGCACCGAGCGCGAGTTCGTGATGCCCGAGTTCTGCCCGGAGTGCGGCTTCCGCCTCGCCCCCTCCAAGGAGGGCGACATCGATCTGCGGTGCCCGAACTCCCGGTCGTGCCCGGCACAGGTGCGCGGCCGCGTCGAGCACATCGGCTCGCGCGGCGGCCTCGACATCGAGGCGCTCGGCGAGGTCACGGCCGCCGCGCTGACGCAGCCGTCGGTGCCGGCCACCCCACCGCTCGAGACCGAGGCCGGCCTGTTCGAGCTCACGCTCGACCAACTCGTGCCGATCGAAGTGGTCGTGCGCGACGCAGAGACGGGCCTGCCGAAGGAAGACGACGGGGTCGTCAAGACGCGCGCCCCGTTCCGACGCAACCCCACGGCCGCCGAGAAGAAGGCCGACCTCGAGGGGCCGCAGCCGTCCTCGCAGGCGCTGACCCTCCTCGACGAGCTCGAGAAGGCGAAGACGAAAGAGCTGTGGCGCTTCCTCGTCGCCCTCAACATCCGGCACGTCGGGCCGGTGGCCGCGCGTGCGCTGGCGCAGTGGTTCGGGTCGCTCGATGCGATCCGCGCGGCGTCCCGGGACGACCTGGCGGCGGTCGAAGGAGTGGGCGGGATCATCGCGGACTCCCTGATCGACTGGTTCGCGGTGGACTGGCACCGCGACATCGTCGCGCGCTGGAGCGCGGCCGGAGCGCAGCTGCGCACCCCCGGTCATCCCGGACCCGGTGCCGCCGCGGCGGCGGGCGGGGTTCTGGAGGGTGTCACCGTGGTCGCCACCGGCTCGCTGGAGGGATACAGCCGCGAAGGAGCGCAGGAGGCGATCCTGCACGCGGGCGGCAAGGCCGCCTCCAGCGTGTCGAAGAAGACCGACTTCGTGGCGGCCGGACCCGGCGCCGGCTCGAAACTGGCCAAGGCCGAGGAGCTCGGCCTGCGCATCATCGACGCCGCGCAGTTCCATGTCCTCGTCACGCAGGGGCCGTCCGCCCTGGGCGACGGTTCGAGCGCGGACGATGCGTCCACGACGGAGGAGTGAGCAGTCATGGCGCAATGGATCTACCGCATCGTCCCGGCCCGTCCGGCCCGGCCCGACGCCGCCGATGAGCAGGAGGAGGCCGTCGCCGACCACCTCGACTACGTGCAGGCCCTGAAACGCGCCGGCATCCTCATCCTCGCCGGCCGGATGCCGGAGGACCCCGCCACCCCGGCGATCACGATCATCGAAGCGCCGGACGAGGCGACCGCCCGCGCGGTCATGCAGACCGACCCGGCGGTGGCGGCCGGCGCGATGATCGCCACGCTGTACCCGTACGTGGTCGGTGCGGCGGCGGGGCGGTAGCCTGCCGGTCTTCGACCGTCTCGGCATCCGCGTCGCCGGGTGAGGCCCGCCCGGGTGCGGGACGGGGTCCGTGAGCACGGCAGCGGCCTCGCGAGCGGTCGCCCGTCGTGTCGCGTCTACGATCGCAGGGTGCAGGCAATCAGATACGACGCGTACCAAGCCACTCCCTACCTGGTCCAGGTCGACGATCCGGCCTGCCCCGACGACGGGGTCCTGATCGAGGTGCGCGCCACGGGCGTGTGCCGCTCGGACTGGCACGCCTGGCAGGGCCACGACCCCGTCACCCTGCCGCAGATCCCCGGCCACGAGTTCGCGGGCATCGTCGCCGCGGTCGGGCCGAACGTGACCGGCTGCGCCGTCGGAGACCGGGTGACCGCCCCGTTCGTGTGCGGCTGCGGACGGTGCGCGTGGTGCGTATCCGGCGACGCGCAGGTGTGCCCCGATCAGTCCCAGCCCGGTTTCACCATGCCCGGATCGTTCGCGGAACTGGTTGCCATCCCGGCCGCGGACTTCAACGTGGTGCACCTGCCCGATGGCCTCGACTTCGTAGCGGCCGCCGCGCTGGGGTGTCGCTTCGCCACCGCGTACCGTGCGGTCACCGTCCACGGCCGCGTGCAGCCCGGGGACTGGGTCGCTGTCCACGGATGCGGCGGCGTCGGGCTCTCCGCGGTGATGATCGCGTCCGCGCTCGGCGCCCGCGTCATCGCGGTGGACCGCTCGCCGGCGGCGCTGGACCGGGCGGCGGACCTCGGCGCCGAGATCACGCTGAACGCCGGCGCGGACACCGCCGACCGCATCCGGGAGATCACCGGCGAGGGCGTGCGCGTCTCCCTGGACGCAGTCGGCGCGGCGCAGACGGCGGTCGCCTCGATCGCGTCGCTGCGTCCTCGCGGACGCCACGTCCAGGTCGGGCTGCTGCTGGGGGCGGATGCCGCTCCGGCGCTGCCGATGGGCCAGGTGATTGCGAAGGAGCTGGAGATCTACGGCTCGCACGGCATGGCCGCGCGCGACTATCCCGGGATGCTGGAGATGGTCGCGTCCGGCATCCTCCGGCCGGACCGTCTGATCGGCGAGGTCATCGGGCTGGGAGGCGCCGCAGCGGCCCTGGTTGCCATGAGCGGGCCGGCATCCGGCCACGGGGTCAGCGTGATCGAGATGTCCGCCGTCCGCAGCACGGTGGGGTGAGCCCGCAGCGCGGGCGGCGGTGCGGCGCGCGAAAGGACCGCGAGATCCTGCGCGACCTATCTTCCCGCTGCGATTGCCGATAGCGTGAAGCGCCGATCCGCGGGCCGGCAGGATCGGGGACGGACATGCGCGCAGCGCAAGCACGGGGAGATCACGTCCGCCGCTCCGTGCGTGCAGGGGTGATCGGCCTGGTCGCCGCCCTCGCGTGCATCGGCCTGGCCGCATGCACGGCGGCGTCGAGGGGTGCGCCGTCGCCGGCGAGCCCGCCAGCCACCCCGGCGCTGGATCCGCAACTGGTGGCGGCTCTGGAGACGACGCTGGACGAATCGTTCGCCGCGACGCAGCTGCCCGGCATCATCGTCGGGCTCTGGATCCCCGGAGAGGGCGAGTGGGTGGCGGCGCGCGGGACGGCGAACCTCGAGACGGGTGAGCCGATGAAGCCGGGCAACCAGCAGAAGATCGGCAGCGTCACCAAGAGCATCGTCACCAGCGTCGCCCTGCAGATCATCGGCGAGGGGACGTCCGGCCTCACGCTGGAGGACACGATCGATCGCTGGTATCCGGACTTTCCCGAGGCATCGCGCATCACCGTGCGCATGCTGATGAACATGTCCAGCGGCATCGGTCCTCCCGGGATGGAGCAGATCGCGCGCATCTGCGCGGACACGCGCGCGGCGCCCGACCCCGAAGCAGTCATCGCCATCGGAGCGACGACCCCGCGGAGCAGCTTCGCGCCGGGCGACGGCTTCACGTACTCCGGCTTCAACACGTTCCTCCTCGGGCGCATCCTCGAGCAGACGACCGGCGCACAGCTCGCCGACCTGATCCAGGACAGGATCACCGAACCGTTCGGCATGAGCCGCAGCCGGTTCGCGCCGGACGGGCAGGTGGACGCACCCGCGACGCACGGGTACACGATGTTCTGCCCGGACATGCCGCAGCCCACCGACACCATCGACTGGTCCAACGCCGAGAGCTGGGCGGCAGGCGCCATGGTCTCCACGCTGGAGGACATGCGTGCGTGGGGTGTGGCCATCGGGGCGGGGGCCGGCCTCTCGCCCGAGATGCTCGTCGCCCGCAACAGTGACACCGCGCCGGATTCCGGTCCGGACGGGCTTGCCTACGGGCTCGGGGTTCAGGTGCACCGCGACCTTGCCACGGGGTGCATCCTCGACCTCGGCCACTCCGGGGCGGAGCCCGGGTACGGCACGAATGTCACCTACTTCGCGACGACCGATGCCGTGTTCGTCGCGTTCGCCAACGGCGACGGCGGCACCGGCGAGGAGATCTTCCAGGTGGTCCAGGCGCTGCACCCCGTCTTCGCAACGGCGGTCACGACGGCGCCCACCCAGCCGTGCAGCGAGTGACGATGGGCTCGCCGGACGTGCAGCATGCCGGCGACGAGCTGTACTTCCGGATGCTGCCGCCGGCGTGGCGCGAGGCGGCCGACGCAGCCGCGTGAGCTCGGCGCGCCGCCTCTGCGCCTCAGGCCCCCGCGGGGCGCTCGTCCGCTCGTCGCCCGCTGCGTGCGCAGTCGGCCGGGTTGCGCAGTCCTCTTGCGCGCCATCGCTGAAGAGGCGACACTCCAGACAACGACACCCCGAAGCGAATGGAGCCCTCAGCGTGCACATCGAGGACAACGGGCCGAATCCCCACGCGTTCGACATCGAGACCGCCACCCGCGAGAACGCGACGTATCGCACGGTCGCGTGGACCGGGAAGTACCTGCAGGTCACGCTGATGTCGATCGCACCCGGTGAGTCGATCGGGCTGGAAGTGCATCCGGAGACCGACCAGTTCCTCCGTCTGGACGCCGGCCGCGGCACCTGCGTGATGGGGCCCGAGAAGGACCGGCTCACCTTCGAGCAGGAGGTCTCCGACGGCTGGTCCATCCAGGTTCCGGCGAGCACCTGGCACGACGTGCGCAACACCGGGGACGAACCGCTGCGGCTGTACGCGATCTACGCCCCGGCGCACCACGCACCCGGACTGGTGCAGTACACGGCGCAGGAGGCCGAGCAGGACGAGGAGTCCGGCAGGGACGAGCCGCCGTCCTGGACCGTGCAACCCGACTCCCGCGCGGACGACGAGCACGCCTGACGCCCCCGCCCGCGCGACGTTCCCGAGGGCCAGGTCGCTCCTGAGGGCCGGTTCGGCTCAGGCTCTCCTCAGGACTGACCACGCCCTCACGAACGAACCGCCGCGATGCGCCCCGCCCGCGGTGCGGACCTCAGGTGCCGGTGGTCAGCTGGAGCAGTGCGTCGCGCACCTGACGACGCAGCACCTTTCCGATGAGCGACGTGGGCAGTTCGTCGACGACGAAGATCCGGCGCGGCACTTTGTACGCCGTCAGGATGCTGCGGACGAACTCTCGCACCGCCTCGACGTCGATGTCCTCGCCGGGGGCGACGACGATCGCGGCGACGACTTCTTCACCGGAGTGATCGCTGGGCAGCCCGACCACCGCAGCGTCGTCGACCTGCGGGTGCTGGCGCAGCGCGATCTCCACCTCGGTCGGGGCGACGTTGAATCCCCCTGTGATGATCAGCTCTTTGATGCGGTCCACGATGCGCACGAAGCCGGCATCGTCCACCGTGACGATGTCTCCGGTGCGGAACCAGCCGTCGACGAAGACCTTCTCGGTCTCCTCGCGCTTTCCGTAGTACTCGGCGAACACCTGCGGTCCGCGCACGATCAGTTCACGGGAGCCCCCGGGGCGACATCCCGGGTCGGCTCGTCCGGGTCCACCACCCGGATCTCCGTGCCGGGAAGCGGCAGTCCCACGGTGCCGGGGACGCGATTGTCCGCGACCGGGTTCGCCATGAGCACCGGCGAGGTCTCGCTGAGACCATAGCCCTCGACCAGATATCCACCGGATGCCGCTTCGAACGGCACCACGAGTTCGTGGGGCAGCGCCATGGCGCCCGAGATGGCGATCCTGGTTCCGGCGAGCGACACGCCCTTCGCACGCGCCGCGGCGAGCAGCCGATCGGCGATCGGCGGCACGAGTGGCAGGAACGTCGCCGGGTGTTTCTTGGTCACCTCGAGCACCATATCGGGGTCGAACCGCGGGAAGAGCACGAGCCGCGCGCCCATCGACATCGCGAAGGTGAGGCAGAGCGTCAGCCCGTACGCGTGGAACATGGGCAGGACCGCGTAGACGACGCAGCCGTCGCCGCGCACGATCGAGGGCACCCACGCGCGCGCCTGTGCCGCATTCGAAAGCAGATTCCGGTGGGTGAGGGCGGCGCCCTTCGGCGTGCCCGTCGTTCCACTCGTGTACTGGATGAGGGCGAGATCGGAGGTTTCCGGCTTCGGGTGCGACACGGGAAGCGGAGCGGTGGCGACGATGGACTCCCACGTCACCGTGCCGCTCACACGCGCATGAAGGGCCGAGCGCGCTTCTCGGGCTTTCGCGACAGGCAGCCTGAGCGCCAGGCGCGTACCGAGGGGCATCGCTTTGGTGACATCGACGGAGACGAGTGAGGTCACCGCGAGGTCGGCGGGAAACTCCTGGATCGTCGCGACGACCTTGCTCCACACGATCGCGTGCCTGGCTCCATGGTCCTCGAACTGCTTGCGCAGCTCGCGCGGCGTGTACAGCGGGTTGTGCTCGACCACGACCGCCCCGAGCCGGAGGATCGCGTAGAACGCGATGATGTGCTGCGGGCAGTTCGGCAGAACGATCGCGACGGGATCACCCGGTGCGACGCCCTGATCCCGCAGGCCGGCTGCGGCGCGGTCGATCGCGAAGTTGAGTTCGCGATACGAGGTCGTGCGGCCGAAGAACTGCAGCGCAGGGGCGTCCGGGTAGTCGCGCGCGGAGGCCTGGACGAGGTCGATCAGCGAGCCCGTGACGGGCTCGAGATCCTCGGGCACGCCCTCGGCATAGCTTGCGATCCAGGGGCGAGGAGGCTCGTACGTCGTCACCCGATCAGCCTAGTGACGGTCCCAAGGCCGAGGCGGGCGCTCGTAGGATGGGGGAGTGTCTGAAATCACCCCTGATCTCGTGCGCCATCTCGGTGTGCTCGCCCGGATCCAGCTGAGCGACGAGGAGGTCGAGCGCCTCACCGGCCAGCTCGACGTCATCGTCGACAACATCGCCAAGGTCTCCGAGGTCGCCACCCCCGATGTGCCGGCGACGAGCCACCCGATCCCGATGCAGAACGTCTTCCGTGCCGATGTCGCCGGCGAGATGCTCACCACCCAGCAGGTGCTGCAGAATGCTCCGGATGCCGCGGACGGGCGTTTCCGCGTGACGGCGATCCTGGGGGAGGAGCAGTGACCGATCTCACCCGCCTGTCCGCCGCGGATCTGGCCGGCAGGCTCGCCACGCGCGAGGTCTCGAGTGTCGAGGCCACGCAGGCGCACCTGGACAGGATCGCTGCCGTCGACGGCGACATCCACGCTTTCCTGCACGTGAGCGATCATGCGCTCGAGGTCGCGGCCGACATCGACCGTCGCCGCGCGGCGGGCGAACAGCTCGGCCCCGTCGCCGGTGTTCCCCTCGCGATCAAGGACGTGCTCGTCACGACGGACATGCCGTCCACGAGCGGATCGCGGATCCTCGAGGGCTTCATGTCGCCCTACGACGCGACCGTGGTCGCGCGCTCGCGCGCGGCGGGGCTCGTTCCCCTCGGCAAGACCAACATGGACGAGTTCGCCATGGGCTCCTCGACAGAGCATTCGGCCTACGGACCCACCCACAATCCGTGGGACCTCGACCGGATTCCCGGCGGTTCCGGCGGCGGCTCGGCCGCGGCGGTCGCGGCGTTCGAGGCCCCGCTCGCACTGGGGTCCGACACCGGCGGCTCGATCCGACAGCCCGCGCACGTGACCGGCACCGTCGGCATGAAGCCCACGTACGGGGGCGTCAGCCGTTACGGGGCGATCGCGCTCGCGTCGTCGCTGGACCAGGTCGGCCCGGTCACCCGCACGGTGCTGGATGCCGGGCTCCTGCACGATGTCATCGGCGGTCACGACCCGCACGACGCCACGTCTCTCTCGGACGTCTGGCCTTCGTTCGCCGATGCCGCCCGCGAAGGCGCATCCGGAGAGGTGCTCAAGGGTTTGAAGGTCGGTGTGATCGCCGAGCTTCCCGACTCCGGCTTCCAGGCCGGAGTGTCGGCGTCGTTCCGTGCTGCGCTGAGCGCGATGGAGGCGCACGGCGCCGAGATCGTCGAGATCAGCGCTCCGCACTTCGAATACGGCGTCGCCGCGTACTACCTGATCCTTCCTGCCGAGGCATCCAGCAACCTGGCCAAGTTCGATTCCGTGCGCTTCGGAATGCGTCTGGACGTACCGGGCGGCACGGTCGAGGACGTCATGGCGAAGACGCGCGACGCGGGATTCGGTGACGAGGTCAAGCGCCGTATCATCCTCGGCACCTATGCGCTCTCGGCCGGGTACTACGACGCGTACTACGGCTCGGCACAGAAGGTGCGCACACTCATCCAGCGCGACTTCGACGCAGCGTTCGCGCAGGTCGATGTCATCGCGACGCCGTCCGCGCCGACGACGGCCTTCAAGATCGGCGAGAAGATCGACGATCCGTTGCAGATGTACCTCAACGACGTCACGACGATCCCGGCGAACCTCGCCGGTGTTCCGGGCATCTCGATCCCCTCGGGTCTCGCCAGCGAAGACGGACTGCCCGTGGGCATCCAGTTCCTCGCGCCGGCCCGCGCGGACGCGCGCCTGTACCGAGTCGGAGCGGCCCTGGAGGCCGTCCTCGTGGACTCGTGGGGCGCGCCGCTGCTGGATCGCGCGCCCGTCCTTCGACAGGCTCAGGGACTGACCGGAGGGGCACGCTGATGGCCAAGGACAAGCTGATGGACTTCGACAAGGCCCTCGAGCTGTACGAGCCGGTGCTCGGCTTCGAGGTGCACGTCGAGCTCAACACCGAAAGCAAGATGTTCTCGTCCGCGGCCAACCCCGCGAACTCCGCCAACCATGAAGCCGGGCCCAATACTCTCGTGGCGCCCGTTGACATGGGGCTTCCGGGCTCGCTGCCGACGGTGAACGCCGAGGCGATCAGGTACTCGATCAGTCTCGGGCTCGCGCTCGGCTGCTCCATCGCCCCGACGAGCCGGTTCGCGAGGAAGAACTACTTCTACCCCGATCTCGGAAAGAACTACCAGATCAGTCAGTACGACGAGCCGATCGCGTTCGAGGGCTCGGTCGATGTCGAGTTGACCGACGGCACCATCGTCACGGTGCCCATCGAGCGGGCGCACATGGAAGAGGATGCCGGAAAGCTCACCCACATGGGCGGCGCGACGGGTCGTATCCAGGGTGCGGAGTACTCGCTCGTGGACTACAACCGTGCCGGCGTGCCGCTCGTGGAGATCGTGACCAAGCCGATCATCGGCGCGGAGCACCGCGCGCCCGAGATCGCGAAGGCGTACGTCCAGACGATCCGCGACATCGTCCTGTCGCTGGGCATCTCGGAGGCTCGTATGGAGCGCGGCAACCTGCGCTGCGATGCCAACGTGTCGCTGCGCCCGCGAGGCCAGGAGAAGCTCGGCACGCGCACCGAGACGAAGAACGTCAACTCGATGCGCTCCGTCGAGCGTGCTGTCCGATACGAGATCCAGCGCCAGGCCGCGATCCTCGCCGCCGGCGGCACGATCACGCAGGAGACGCGCCACTGGCACGAGGACACCGGTACGACATCACCGGGGCGTCCCAAGTCCGACGCCGACGACTACCGCTACTTCCCCGAGCCGGATCTGCTTCCGGTGGCGCCCTCCATCGAGCTCATCGAGGAGCTGCGCGCAGCGTTGCCCGAGCCCCCGGCAGAACGCCGTCGGCGACTCAAGTCCGAATGGCAGTTCAGCGACCTCGAGTTCCAGGATGTCGCGAACGGTGGCCTGCTCGCCGAGGTGGCTGCCACGATCGCGGCGGGCGCAACACCGGCGGCAGCCCGCAAGTGGTGGACGGGTGAGATCAGCCGCCTCGCGAACGCCCAGGGACGGGAGGCGGCCGACCTGGTCTCGCCGGCCGATGTGGCATCGCTGCAGGGTCTGATCGACGCCGGAACGCTCACCGACAAGCTCGCACGCCAAGTGCTCGAAGGTGTGATCGCCGGCGAGGGCACCCCGCAAGAGGTCATCGACGAGCGGGGTCTCGCCGTCGTCTCGGACGACGGTGCGCTGATCGCCGCGATCGATGAAGCGCTCGCTTCACAGCCGGACGTGATGCAGAAGATCCGCGAGGGCAAGGTGCAGGCGGCCGGCGCGGTCATCGGCGCGGTGATGAAGGCCATGCGCGGGCAAGCGGATGCCGCGCGCGTGCGTGAACTGATCCTGGAACGCGCCGCGCAGTAGTCGGCACCCGGCGCAGGTCGGCAGCGCGGGGGAGAATCGACACATGGGACGCGGGGACGGCACGGGGCGGATCGTCTCGGCGGAGGGCGCTGACGACAGCGGAACCGGCATTCTGCACGTGGACATGGACGCGTTTTATGCGTCGGTGGAGGTGCTGGATGATCCTTCGCTGCGGGGCAAGCCGATCATCATCGGCGCCCCGGACGGGCGTTCCGTGGTCTCGAGTGCGTCGTACGAAGCGCGCAGGTTCGGCGTGCGTTCGGCGATGCCGGTAGGACAGGCCCTTCGGCTGTGCCCCACCGCGATCGTCGTCCTGCCGCATTTCGACCGCTATCTCGCACTGTCGGCGCAGGTCATGCGGATCTTCTCCGACGTGACGCCGCTGGTCGAGCCGCTCTCGATAGACGAGGCGTTTCTCGACGTGCGCGGAGCTCGGCGTCTGTGGGGCAGGCCGGGCGAGATCGCACGTCTGCTGCGACAGCGAGTCGTCGAAGAGACCGGACTGACCTGCAGTGTGGGCGTGGCCGCGACCAAGCACGTCGCGAAGATGGCCTCGACGATCAGCAAACCGGACGGCCTGCTGATCGTCCCCGAAGCCGACACGGCCGCCTTCCTCGCCCCTCGCTCGGTGCGTGCGCTCTGGGGCGTCGGACCCAAGTCCGCCGAGGCGCTGGAGGGACGCGGCATCCACACGATCAGTGATGTGCTGGACACGCCGCGGACCGTGCTGGATCGTGCGCTCGGCCCGGCGATGGGCGATCGCATCTGGCAGCTCGCCCGCGGGTTGGACGCGCGCCCGGTGGACACCGAGCGCATCGAGAAGAGCATCGGTCACGAAGAGACCTTTGCCGAGGACATCGATGACCCGGGCGTGCTGCGCACCGAATTCCGTCGTCTCGCCGACCGCGTCGGCGCACGGATGCGCACACACGGTTGGGAGGCGCGAACGATCGCCATCAAGGTGAGGTTCGCGGACTTCACCACGATCACCCGGTCCCAGACGCTGCCGGAGCCGACGGCCGTCGGACAGCGGATCGGCGAGGCCGCACTGGAACTGTTCGGCGGAGTCGATCGCCGCATGCCGGTGCGGCTCGTGGGCGTCCGCGCCGAGAAGCTGCGTGCCTCGGGTGGGGCGGCGATGACGTTGTGGGACGACGACGCCGAGTGGCGCCGAGTCGAGGGCGCGCTCGACGATGCCACGGCGCGGTTCGGCCGCGGCGCCGTGACCCGCGCCACACTGCTGGGCGGACCGCGCGGCGGCGGAACCCTCCCGTCCCATCCGAAACCGCAGAGCATCGATTGACGGCGAACCCGGACCTGACTCTGGGCATGCCGCCCGGAGCCCGGTAGCGTGGACACATGCCCAACATCGCACTCGAGCTCGGCAAGCAGTCCGCGACCTTCGGCGTGAAGAGCGCCTACGGAGAGCAGGCGGACGTCGACGGCGTCCGCATCGTCCCGGTCGCCCTGGCCTGGTCTGGATTCGGCGGTGGCTCCGACGAGGCGGGCAACGGCGGCGGGGGAGGCGGCGGGTACGCCGTCCCGCTGGGCGCCTACATCCGCCGGGGCGACGATCTGCGGTTCGAGCCGAACATCGTCTCCTTCCTCGCGGTGGCGATCCCCTTCGTGTGGGTCGCCGGTCGCGCACTCAGCCGTGTCATCCGCGCTCTCAAGCGCTAGCGCCGATCCCGTTTCCGCCGCGCTCGATGTCGCGGCCGCGCAGGTCCGCAACGCCATCGTCGGCGTCGCGGCGGTCAATCCCGTCGTGCTCATCGACGGCAGGAGCGGTTCGGGCAAGACGACGCTCGCTCGTCGCCTGGTGGCGCGCTGGCCGTTGCGGGGGCGCGTTCAGCTGGTCGCCCTCGATTCGCTGTACCCGGGCTGGGACGGCCTCGCCGATGGCGTAGAGACCGCACGCGAGCTGATCCTGCGCCCGCACGCCCGTGGTGTGATGGGCGTCTGGGAACGGTGGGACTGGCAGACCTCCGAAACCGCGGAGGCGCACGCCGTGGACCCATCGCTTCCACTCATCGTCGAAGGTTCGGGGCTGCTCACGGCGGCGACGGCGAAACTCGGCGATGTGCGCGTGTGGCTGGAGTCCCCGGCCCCATCGCGCATGCGTCGCGCGCTGGAACGCGACGGCGACGCGTATCGTCCGCACTGGTCAGGGTGGGCCGAGCAGGAGGAGGCCCACCTGCTCAGAGACGCCCCCGCGAGCCGTGCGACTCACGTGTTCGCGATCCCGTGAGGTGTCCTCAGTCGTCCTCGGATGCCGCCTGCACAAGCCCATCGAGCCGGTAACCGAGCCAGTCGTAGATCCCGAATCGCGGGTCGTCCACGTCGTGATCGTCCTCGGTGCGGATGCCAAGTCGCGTCGCCAGGACCAGTCTGATCGCGGCCAGCGACCGCAGCCAGGAGCGCAGCTCCTCGGGATCGAGACGCAATTCGATGAGTTCCAGCGCGGCGTCGCCCGCGGGTTCGGGCGCATCCGGCAGCAGGGTGGCGTCGTGCAGCGAGGCCAGCACCCTCCCGGCGTCTTCGCGACGGCGTTCGAGGAGGTCCTGCTCGGTCACGTCGCGGAAATCCTGGGCCGCCGCGGCGTCATCGGCGTACGCATCCGGCACGAGACGAGCGATCGCGGGGTCACCGCTCGTGCTCCGGGCACCATCCAGCAGCTCGGCGAACTGCGACACGAGGCCGGCGAGATGCGCCGCTTCCATTCGGGTGAGTTCCAGAACGACAGTGCGAGGGCCGCTCATCGGGGGACCTGCCGCAGCGTGGCCCACAGGCCGTAGTCGTGCATCGCCTGGACGTGCAGTTCCATCTGCTCCCTGGCCCCTTCTGCCACCACGGCGTGTCCGTCGTGGTGAACAGCCAGCATGAGACGCTCCGCGTGCGGCAGATCGAACCCGAAATACTCTCGGAAGACATGCGTGACGTAGCTCATCAGATTCACCGGGTCGTTCCAGACGACCGTCTGCCAAGGCCGTGGGACCTGTTCCTCGACACGGACGTCGCGGTCCTCGAGGACGTCGGGCGCGGCGGGGATCGCCATCAGGCCCATCCCAGCTCGTGCAGGCGTTCGTCATCGATCCCGTAGAAGTGTGCGATCTCATGGACGAGCGTCGTGTGCACCTCGTCGCGGAGCGCACTGACGGAGTCGCAGACGGCGAGGTGCGGTTCCCGGTACACGACGATGCGATCGGGCAGTTCGCCGGCACCGTATCGGTCGCGTTCGGTGAGCGCCCAGCCGTCATAGAGGCCGAGCAGGTCCAGGCTCCCGTCTTCGGGTCGGTCCTGCACCACGAAGACCACGTTGTCGAGGCCGTCGACCATGTCGTCGGGGAGCTGATCGAGCTCGTCCACGACCAGGGCCTCGAACGACGCGGCATCCATGTCAAGCATTGGGGTGAGTAACGGGGCTCGAACCCGCGACATCGGCCACCACAAGGCCGCGCTCTACCAACTGAGCTATACCCACCATGTCTCCTGCGTGTGCAGGGAACCAGGAAATTCTCTCATACTCCGGGCGCGAAAGACGAAACGGCCGCGGCCGCCGCAGCGCGCGCCCCGTCGCTGGTCGGCCCAGGCTCGGGCACGAAGACAGCCGAGCGGTAGTACGCGAGCTCGAGGATGGACTCGCGGATATCAGCGAGAGCGCGATGCCCGCCGCCCTTCGCCGGAGCGTGGATGTATGCACGGGGGTACCAGCGCCGGCTGAGCTCTTTGACGCTGGACACATCCACGTTGCGGTAGTGCAGCCAGCGGTCCACACGAGGCATGTACTTGGCCAGGAACATCCGGTCGGTCCCGATGGTGTTGCCGGCGAGCGGCGCCTTGCCCTCGAGGGGGACGAATCGCTGGATGTACTCGAGCGCCTCGAACTCCGCCTCGGCGACACTGACGCCGTCGGGGATCTCGGTGAGCAGACCGGACTTCTCGTGCATCGCGGTGACGAAGTCGTTCATGTGCGCGAGCGCCGTGGCGTCGGGCTTGATCACGATCGAGAACCCCGGGTCGAGCGGACGCAGCTCGAAGTCCGTCACGACCACCGCGATCTCGACGAGTTCGTCGATCGCGAGATCCAGACCCGTCATCTCGCAGTCGATCCATACGAGTCTGTCGTTTTCCGAAGCCCCCACCATGCCGTCCATCCTAGTCAGGGGCTGGGGACACGCCTTGCGCGCGGGAGCGCACCGGATCGGCCGAGGGAGGCGCGATACGCTGGTTTCGCGCCTCCGTAGCTCAGTGGATAGAGCAGCGGCCTTCTAATCCGCCGGTCACAGGTTCGAGTCCTGTCGGGGGCACTCCTGGCCTCCTACGCCCGCTCGCGGCGCCGTCGCGGGTCCGGTCCACGCAGCACTGGCGACTCCCGCACACCGGACGTAGGGTCGGGGGAGGGACGGAAGGGGTTCGACGATGAGCACGACCGAAACGCATCATGGCCTGTGGGTGGCGTACGGCACCTCCGGTGTCGTCGGAAGTATCCGCAAGGACGAGAACGGCTACACCGTGACGATGGCGGGAGCGGACGCGTCGGCGGGCACGTATCCCTCGATGGAGATCGCCAAGAACGCACTCCACTCGCGGATGACGCCCGGCAGCGACTGGCCGCAGTTCCGCGAGCACTGACGGCGCGTCAGCTGCGCGGGCTCCGCGCCGGGGTGGCCGTGTCGGCAGCGGATGCCGACACGCGTCCGGTGTCCAAGAGCGGCAGCGCGGCATGCACCAGCGGTCCGATGAGAACCGCGAACAGCACGGTTCCGATTCCGACGGTTCCCCCGAGCGCCCAACCGGCGGCGAGGACCGTCAGTTCGACGACCGCGCGACATACCCAGATCGGCCAGCCCAGCCGGGCGTTCAGCCCCGTCATGAGGCCGTCGCGGGGTCCGGCCCCGAACCGCGCGCCGATGTAGAGCCCGGACGCCAGGGCAACGAGCAGGATGCCGCCCAGGAGGACGCCGAGTTGGGCGAGGAGTCCGGTGACGGGCGGCATGACCCAGAGGACGACCTGCATGCTCGTTCCGACGAGCAGGATGTTGGCGATCGTGCCGACTCGGGGCTTCTGGCGCAAGGGGATCCACAGCAGCAGCACCAGGAAGCCGAGGAGATTTGCGACCCAGCCGATGCCGATGCCGATGTGGATCGACAGGCCCTGAGCGAAGACGGTCCACGGATCGTTGCCGAGTCCGGCTTGGACGGTCAGCGCACACCCCGCTCCGTAAAGGAACAGGCCGAGGAAGAGCTGCACGACGCGACGAGGCATACTGCTATCCAATCGCAAAAGTGGATCGTGCAATGCAGGCCAATCTCGGTATGGTGGGCTGCATGGACTCTCGGATCTCCGCCCGCGCTCTGTCGGCAGCGCTCGGCGGGTGGCGCACCCGGGAACCTGCCTACGAGGCTCTGGCCGACGGCATCCGACTGCTGTGCTTGGACAATCGGCTGGCCCCGCGCACGGCTCTACCGGCCGAGCGTGAACTCTCCGCCGCGCTGAGCGTGAGCCGCAGCACGGTGGCGGCCGCATACCGCAGTCTGCGCGAGTCCGGACACATCGCCAGCACGCGCGGATCCGGGAGCGTCACACTGCCGCTGCGCCGCCGCGACCCAGGACGTGCACCGTTCGCCGATGGCGCCGTCGACCTTCAGCAGGCGAGTCCACCGGCCTGGCCAGGACTGGCCGGCGTGGTGACCGAGGTGGCCCAGTCCGCGACCTCGATCGTCTCCCGCGTCGGCTACGACGTGCTCGGTCGGATCGAACTGCGTGAGGCGATCGCAGCCCGATACCGTGACCGCGGCATCCCCACGTCGGCCGGTGAGGTCATCGTCACCACCGGAGCACAGAGCGCGCTCCACCTGCTCGCGACCGTCCTGCTGGGGCGGGGCGACCGCGTCCTGATCGAGACGCCGACGTACCCGCACGCCGCCGACGCGTTCCGACGTGCCGGCTCCCGACTGGTCGGAGTGCCGGTGACAACGGATGACGGCTGGGACCTGGACCGCGCAGAGCAGGCGTTCGCGCGCACGCTGCCGATCCTGGGCTACCTGATGCCCGACTTTCAGAATCCCACCGGTCGCTCCATGACCGACGTGGAGCGTGCCGCGTTCGCCCGCGCCGCGGAGCGCGCCGGAACCGTTCTCGTGCTCGACGAGACCACCGCCGATCTGGACATCGATCGCGGCGCGCTTTCGCCCGGATTCCTGGACGGGGATCCCGCGCTGGTGGTGCGAGTCGGGTCGCTCGGCAAGACGGTGTGGGGTGGGCTGCGGATCGGGTGGGTGCGCGCCGAGGCCGACCTCATCCGGAGGCTCGTAGCGGCGCGGCCCGCGCAGGACCTGGGGACGCCGGAGTTCGAGCAGGCGATCGCGGCGGCGGTGCTACCCGACTACGCGGCGGTCATCGCTCAGCGATCCCACGTCCTCCGGGCCGGGCGGGACGCTGTCCTGACCGCCTTGACGGAGGCTCTGCCGGAGTGGCGCGTCCCCCGAACGCACGGGGGCGTATCGCTCTGGATCGAACTGGACGCGCCGCTGAGCTCCGCCCTCGTGATGGACGTTCGTTCGCGAGGTCTTCTGCTCTCGGCAGGGCCGAGGTTCTCGGTCGAGGGTGGCCATGACCGGCACCTGCGGATTCCGTTCACCGGTTCGCCGGAAGAGCTCGTCCGGGCGGTCGCCATCCTCGCCGAGGCTTGGCCTCGCGTCCGCGGGGGCGCGCCCGTCTTTCTCGTCGAACAGCTCGATTCGGTGGTCTGAGCGACCCGCTGCCGCTCACCGGGTGAACGTCACGCATTCGACCGCGTCGTCGGCCGACCAGAATTCACCGAGTTCGCGGAACGCGCGCGTCGGTGCATGGAAGCGCCGAGCGCTGTATCGCAGCTCCGCGCCCTGGCCGATCGCCCGCAGGTGACCCAGTACCAGTCCGTGACGATCGACGATGCGCCAGAGCGCGGGGGCCGCTCGAACGAGGCGAACGCTGCGCACGCGTGAGAGCGCGGGCGCGTCGGATGTGGGTCGTTCCAGGATGAGATTCATATCGTGCTCCTCTCAGTAATCGAAGGTACGTTCCCCCTCCGACATGCCGTCCCCTCGACGCGGGATGCCCTGCCCACTCCTCCCCAGGGCGATATCTCAGCGCCTTCTGCGCAGAACGCCCGCCGTCATGCCCGGCGCGTTCGAGGTCGCCGCAGTCTGGGATCGCGCCGGTGCCCGACGGGCACTCGGGCATCGGCGCGACCCGGGGACCGTCCTCGGGAAGAGAGGATGCGACATGAGCGACACCATCACGATCGTCGGAATCATCGGGACCGATCCCGAGCGGAAGAGCCCCAACGGGCTGCCGATCACCACGTTTCGCGTGGCCAGCCCGCAGCGCCGTTTCGACCGCGCGACCGGAGCATGGACGGACAGCGGGACGAACTGGTACACGGTTTCGGCGTACCGCAGACTCGCCGAACATGCGTTCGCGTCGCTGCGGAAGAAGGACCGGGTGATCCTGACCGGCCGACTGCGGATCAGGTCGTGGGACACCGGAGAGAGCAAGGGCACAGCGATGGAGATCGACCTGGAGGCGATCGGACACGATCTGTTCTGGGGCACGTCGGTGTTCACGCGCGACGCGCCGGCGGCCGTCGCATCGCCGTCCGAGCCCGGAGCGGATGCATGGGCTCCGGCCGAGGCCGCCGATCCGGCATGGGGCAGTCCGGCTCAGCAGAGCACCGGAGCGGATGCGCTCACCTCGCCCGCGCCGGCTCCCACCGACGTGCCGCCCGCCCAGCTGGCGCTGGCAGGAGCCGAGGTGCCGTTCTGACGCGCACAGAGAGTGCTCGGGGTGGCGAGCCTAGACTCTGTCCGTGTCCCGCCACCCCGAGCGTCGTCGTGCGCGCCCCGCATCCTTGGCCCTCGTCGCCGCCGGACTCGGGGCGGTGCTGCTTCTGAGCGGATGCTCCGAACCGCAGACGGCCACCAGCCCGCAGCCGAGCGCCAGTACCACGGCGTCCACCCCACAGTCATCGCCGCCGGCGACGGTGCCGGCAGCGCCAGTGCTGGTTCCCGAAGGGAGCGCGGGGGACAACCTGCCGTTCTTCACCAGCGTGACGGCAGCCGTCTGGGCCGGTCCCGAGAACGTGTCGGGGCGCGCGTACGTCGATGCGCTCGTAGAAGCGGGGTTCGACAAGGCCACGATGCAGGTCACCCCCGACCAGACCACGATCGGCAACCCGGCCGAGAGCATCCAGTTCTCCGTCCGGTGGGGCCAGGAGTGCCTCATAGGACAGGTGGGGCCGTCGTCGGGGGCACCGGTCACCGTGGTGGCGCCCGGCCTGGGCGACGGCACATGTCTGGTCGGCGCCACGCGCGCGATCGACTGGTGAGCGCCACGCGCGAAGCCGTCCGGGCGGCTCGCGGGGGCCGGACCGCCACGTAGACTAGAGCGGATATGGCTGAATACATCTACTCGATGGTCCGTGCCCGCAAAGCTGTCGGCGACAAGGTGATCCTTGACGACGTCACGATGGCGTTCCTGCCCGGGGCGAAGATCGGCGTCGTCGGCCCCAACGGTGCCGGAAAGTCCACGATCCTCAAGATCATGGCGGGGATCGACACCCCGAGCAACGGCGAAGCGAAGCTCAGCCCCGGCTACAGCGTCGGCATCCTCATGCAGGAGCCGGAGCTCGACGAAGACAAGACCGTGCTGGAGAACGTGCAGCAGGGGGTCGGCCCGATCAAGGAGAAGCTCGACCGCTTCAACGAGATCTCGGCCCTGATGGCGGATCCGGATGCGGACTTCGACACACTCCTGGCCGAGATGGGCACCCTCCAGGAGGCGATCGACGCCGCCGACGCCTGGGATCTCGACTCGCAGCTGGAACAGGCGATGGATGCGTTGCGCACCCCGCCCTCCGAAGCGATCGTCAGCAACCTGTCCGGCGGTGAGAAGCGCCGCGTCGCGCTGTGCAAGCTGCTGCTGCAGAAGCCGGACCTGCTGCTGCTCGACGAGCCGACGAACCACCTCGACGCGGAGAGCGTCCAGTGGCTCGAGCAGCACCTGGCGAAATACCCCGGCGCCGTGCTCGCCGTGACACACGACCGGTACTTCCTCGATCACGTTGCGGAGTGGATCTGCGAGGTCGACCGCGGCCGGCTCTATCCCTACGAGGGCAACTACTCGACGTACCTCGAGAAGAAGCAGGAGCGACTGCAGGTCCAGGGCAAGAAGGATGCCAAGCTCGCCAAGCGTCTCGCCAGCGAGCTCGAGTGGGTCCGCAGCAACGCCAAGGGCCGCCAGACGAAATCCAAGTCCCGTCTGGGTCGCTACGAGGAGATGGCCGCAGAGGCGGACCGCACACGCAAGCTCGATTTCGACGAGATCGTCATCCCGCCTGGACCGCGCTTGGGCCAGCTCGTCCTCGAGGCGAAGAACCTGCAGAAGGGCTTCGACGGACGCAGCCTCATCGGCGGCCTGAGTTTCACGCTGCCGCGAAACGGCATCGTCGGAATCATCGGCCCCAACGGCGTGGGAAAGACGACGCTCTTCAAGACGATCGTCGGGCTCGAGCCGCTCGATGCCGGTCAGCTCAAGGTGGGCGAGACCGTCGAGATCTCGTACGTCGACCAGTCCCGCGGCGGCATCGACCCGAACAAGTCGCTGTGGGAGGTCGTCAGCGACGGACTGGATTGGATCCAGGTCGGAAAGGTCGAGATCCCCTCGCGTGCGTATGTCTCGCAGTTCGGGTTCAAGGGACCGGATCAGCAGAAGAAGGCCGGAGTCCTCTCCGGCGGTGAGCGAAACCGGCTCAACCTCGCACTCACGCTGAAGCAGGGCGGCAACCTGCTGCTGCTCGACGAGCCCACGAACGACCTGGACGTGGAGACTCTCGGCAGCCTCGAGAACGCCCTGCTCGAATTCCCCGGCTGCGCCGTCGTCATCACACACGACCGGTGGTTCCTCGACCGCATCGCGACGCACATCCTGGCGTACGAGGGCACCGAAGAGGCTCCCGACAACTGGTACTGGTTCGAGGGCAACTTCGAGGCGTACGAGCAGAACAAGATCGAGCGTCTCGGTCCGGACGCGGCGAAGCCGCATCGCTCCACGTATCGCAAACTCACCCGTGACTGATGAGCCGGCGGCGGTGCCGGCATCCGCCCGTCGCCTCCACATCCCGATCCACCTGCGGTGGGGCGACCTGGACGCGTTCAATCACGTGAACAACGCGTCGATGCTCAAGCTTCTCGAAGAGGTGCGCATCCGCGCGTTCTGGCGCCCCGGGGCCGACGAGGAGGCGCCGGCGACGGCCGTGCTGGACTCAGGAATCGACACCGGCACACTCACGCTCGTCGCCCGCCAGGAGATCGAGTACCTGCGACCGGTGCCGTATCAGCGCAATCCGCTCGACGTCCAGCTCTGGTTCGGCAAGCTGGGCGGCTCCAGCATCGAGGTCTGCTACGAGGTGTACAGCCCCGCGTCGTCGGCGAAGCAAGAGCTGTACGCGCGTGCATCGGCCGTCGTGGTGATGGTGGATGCCGGGACGGGAAGGCCCGTCCGACTGACCGACGAGCAGCGGGAGGCTTGGGCGCCGTACCTGGGCGAGCCCATCGTGTACGCGCACCGACGGTGAGGCTCAGCGCTCTTCCGACACTGCGGCCGGCACCCGCACCATGATCTCCTGCGCCACGCTCGCGATCAGCGTCCCGTCGCGCGCGTAGATGCGCCCGGTCGCCAGCCCTCGCCCGCCGCGTGCGCTGGGGGACTCCTGGACGTACAGCATCCAGTCATCGACCAGGCCGGGACGATGCCACCACATGGCGTGATCGAGGCTCGCGACCTTCAGCCCCGGCGTCGCCCAGGCGATGCCGTGGGCGCGCAGAATGGACTCCTGAATCGTCAGGTCGCTGAGATACGCCAGCACCGCCCGATGGATGTGCTGATCCGCGGGAATCGTCCGCCGCGTTCGCACCCAGACGGCCTGGTGCGCGGAGGGTTCGCCGTCCGCGGTGAGATAGATCGGCGACGGGACATGACGCAGATCGAGAGGACGATCCGCGAACAGCCGTCGCGACATCGGATGCACGCCCGCCAGATGGGCTTCGAGGTCAGGCAGGTCCTCCGCGGCGGGCAGCCCACTCGGCATCGGCTCCGCGTGCTCGATCCCCGGACCCTCGTCCTGGAACGACGCGATCATCGAGAAGATCGGTACGCCCTCCTGGTAGGCCTGCGTACGCCGAGTGGAGAAGGACCGCCCGTCGTGGATGCGATCCACGGCGAAGGTGATGCCTTTCGAGGCGTCACCGGGGCGGAGGAAGTACCCGTGCATGGAGTGCACCGCGCGTCCCTCGGGGGTGGTGCGCTCGGCGGCGACGATCGACTGAGCGAGCACCTGCCCACCGAAGACGCGACCGAACGGCATGGACTGCGAGACGCCGGTGAAGATGTCCTCCGTCGTCCGCGCACCCGAGTGAGACAGGTCGAGCACGGCGAGCATTGAGCCCACCGGATCAGGGTCGGGGGTGAAGTCGTCGGGACCGCGATCATCCGCGTCGGTCGCTGGCTTCTCTCGAGTCACAGGGTCTCTCGTCTCTCCGGCGGGGCGGCGATCCCTGCCATCGTTGGTAGTTTAGGTCGGATGTCGCAACGCCTGATCTTCACCGAAGCCGCCGCCGCAGCGGACGCGCTCACATTCGCCGGCCGCACGGCTCGCGTCGGCGACGGCGCGGTGCGGTTGCAGGCGGCCGGAGGCACGCTCGTGATGACGTCGGCTCCGTTCGCGCCGCGCGGGCTGCTCGACACGACGCCCACGGTGCTCGCGATGCGGACCGTGCCGGTCGATCCGGAGCTGGCCTGCGATGTGGTGATCGAAGCCTCCGAGCTGATCCCCGCGGATGATGATGCCACCCATCTGGTGCTTCCCGAGGTGGGTCTCTCGCCCGCGTGGACGGGCGTGACACCCCCGCGGGCGGGCTGGGTCCAGACGGCGACGATCGCGGCCTCCGTCCTCGCCGCCCGTGCGCAGTGGGGGATCGCCGCCGTCGCCGAGGCTCTCCCCGACGATCCCGGAGAGGATGCCGTCCGCTCTGTGCGCGCGTCCGTCTGGGGCGTGCCCGACGACACGCTGGAGGGTCTTCCGCTCGGCGTCGCCTTCGCCGCGTTCACGCTGGGTTTCATCGTCGACGACGAGGACGGGATCGTGCGCACCGGAGGCGCATGGACACGTCTCACTCTGCGCAGGGGTCACGTCCTGCTGCGTGGGCCGGCCCGCATCGGCATGACCGACGTGCGCGCGACGGGCGCAGCCGCCTAAACCCCGCCGGCCGCAGCTCGGCCCGCGATGCGCCCCGAGAAGAGGCATCCGCCGGCGAACGTCCCCTCGAGCGCGCGGTATCCGTGGACGCCGCCGCCGCCGAAGCCGCTGGCCTCGCCGGCGGCGTACAGACCGGGGACGGGCGCTCCGCCCGGTGCGAGGGCGCGGCTGTCCAGGTCTGTCTCGATGCCTCCCAACGACTTGCGCGTCAGGATGTGCAGCTTCACGGCGATGAGCGGACCTGCTTTCGGATCAAGTATCCGGTGAGGCTTCGCGGTGCGGACGAGGCGATCGCCACGATAGGCGCGCGCGGAGCGGAGCATCGCGATCTGCGCATCCTTGGTGAAGTCGTTCTCGATCTCGCGGTCGCGGGCTTCGAGTTCGGTGCGGACGCGCTCGGCGTCCAGGACCTCGCCTCCGGGCAGCGCCTGCATCCCCGCGATGAGGTCGTTCAGGCTGTCGCGGACCACGAAGTCGGCTCCGCCGTCCATGAACGCCTGGACAGGACTGGCGGCGCCCCTGCCGAGGCGGGACTTGAGCAGCAGCGGCACATCGCGGCCCGTCAGATCGGGGTTCTGCTCACTGCCCGAGAGCGTGAACTCCTTCTCGATGATCTCGCGTGACAGCACGAACCAGCTGTGGTCATGGCCGGTGGCGCGCAGATGCGCGAGCGTGCCGAGCGTGTCGAACCCGGGGAACAGCGGAACCGGCAGCCGTTGACCGGTGGCATCGAGCCAGAGGGATGACGGACCCGGCAGGATCCGGATGCCGTGATTCGGCCAGACCGGATCCCAGTTCTGAATGCCCTCCACGTAGTGCCACATCCGGTCGCCGTTGATGAGCCGTGCACCGGCCCGCTCCGAGACGGCGAGCATCGAACCGTCGACGTAGGCGGGGACACCCGAGAGCATGGCGGTGGGGGGCTCGCCGAGGCGCGCCGGCCATTGGGCGCGCACGAGATCGTGGTTCCCGCCGATGCCGCCGGACGAGACGATCGTCGCGCCCGCGGTGATCTCGAACGCGCCGACCACCTCGCGCGAGCTCGCCATGCCGCGGGCGGTGCCGGAGGGAGCGAGGATGTCGCCGGCAGCCCCGGTCACGACCCCGTCCGCGGTCACCAGTGTCCGCACGCGGTGGCGGGGCAGAATCGTCACTCGACCGCGGGCTTCGCCGTCCTCGACCGCGGCTTGGAACGGCGCGACGACGCCGGGGCCCGTGCCCCACGTGATGTGGAAGCGGGGAACCGAGTTGCCCGGTCCGGTTGCGGTGTAGCCGCCGCGCTCGGCCCAGCCGACCACGGGGAAGAACCCCATGCCCTTCTGCCGGAGCCAGGCGCGCTTCTCTTCGTGCGCGAACTGCAGATACGCCTCCGCCCAGCGCCGCGGCCACGCGTCGTCGTCACGGTCGAAGCCGGCGGTGCCGAACCAGTCCTGGTGCGCGAGCTCGAACGAGTCCTTGATGCCCATGCGGCGCTGCTCGGGCGAGTCGATGAAGAACAACCCGCCGAAGGACCACCAGGCCTGCCCGCCCAGGTTCGTGCGGGGCTCCTGGTCGACGATGACAACGCGCTTGCCCGCCGCGACAGCCTCCGCGGCGGCGACGAGGCCCGCCAGACCCCAGCCGATCACCAGGACGTCGGCGGTTTGGGAGGTGGGGGATGCGGGCATGGCGACTCCTTCGTCGGTGCGGTGCTCTTCGTCAGTGCGGCGGTGTCTGCGGCGACAGGGGAAGGGAGGTGCCGCTGCGACCGTCGGCGGAGGGCCCGATCCCGGCCGGCTCGAAGGTGTTGACCATCGCGAAGGCGGCCCGCTCCAGGTAGTCCCAGAGCGTCTCCTCGTGCAGCGGCGACAGACCGAGTTCGTCGACGGCCACGCGCATGTGCGCGAGCCAGCGGTCGCGCGCGTCCGGGTCGACGTGGAACGCCGCGTGCCGCATCCGCAGTCGGGGGTGGCCGCGCTGCTCGCTGTAGGTGCCCGGGCCGCCCCAGTACTGCTCGAGGAACATCGTCAGGCGCTCTTTGGCGGGGGCGAGGTCCTCCTCGTACATCGGGCGCATCACCGGGTCGTCGGCGACGCCGCGGTAGAAGGTGTCGACGAGTCGGACGAACGTCTCGTGCCCGCCGATCTCGTCATAGAAGCTGATGCTCATGCGGATCCCTCGGGGTTCTGGGGTGACTGCTTCGGCGTGCGCTTCGGACGCCAGATCGGCCGCTCCGGCGCCGACGGGGCGGTGGTGATGTTCGTGGGCCGCGTCTTCGGTGGGTTCGCGCCGCGTACCCGCTGCGCTCCGTCCAGGCCGGTCAGTGTGATCGAGTTGAGCTGGGGGAGCGACAGCCCCATGTCCTCGACTGCCTTCAGCACGCGCATGCGCAGTTCTCGCGCCACGTCATCCTTTGCATTGGCGCGGGTCTTCATCACGAGCCGGATGACCAGCGCGTCACCGGAGACGGACTCCAGACCCCAGACCTCGGGCTTGTCGATCACACGGGTGCGCCATTTCGGATCCTTCGCGAGGTCCTTCATGGTCTCCAGCATCGTCGCCTCCACCTCGGAGATGTCGGCGCCGACCGGCAGGGCCAGGTCCACGATCACCCGCGACCAGCCCATCGACATGTTGCCGATCCTCGTGATCTCGCCGTTGCGCACGTACCAGAGCGTGCCGTTGACGTCGCGGACGGTGGTGACACGGACGCTGACGTACTCGACGATCCCCGTGGCGAGCCCGAGGTCGACGACGTCGCCGATGCCGACCTGGTCTTCCGCGACGATGAAGATGCCGTTGAGCACGTCCTTGACGATGTTCTGGGCGCCGAATCCGAGCCCGGCGCCGATGGCGGCCGTGAGCAGGGTCAGCGAGGCCAGGGCGTTCGGAGCGAGCACGTTCACGATCAGCAGCAGCGTGACGATGACGATCGACACGTTCACGATGTTCTGCAGAATCGACCCGAGGGTACGGGTCCGCTGCACGAGGCGGATCGACGCGAGCGGTGAGCGATCCAGGGCCTGGGTGTCATCGACGTTCGCTTTGCTCTTGGCGCCGTTGACGATGCGTCCGACCACGCGCCGGATCACGAACCTCAGGATCCAGCCGATGATGACGGCGCCGAGCACGATGCCGAGCACACGGGCGACGTTCCATCCTGCGTCGCCGAAGAAGCGACCTACCTGGCCCCAGAACTCGGGGTCGGTGATCGGTGGGTCGACAGCAGTCCACATCATCGTCACGATCCTAGTTCGAGGCCCCTCGGCGGGACCTGTGCGCCGTGCGGCGGAGCGCACGATGCCCCGGCCGTCGTCGACGACCGGGGCACCGAATCGGGGCTACTCCGCGTCGCGATCCTGCACTGCCAGCGCGCGTTCCACCCCGGCGAGGTTCTCGTCCACCAGGCGGCGCAGCGCGGGCGCGGCGTCCTGGTTCGCCGCGAGCCACGCGCGGGTCGCATCGCGAAGCGCGAGGTTGGCCAGCGGCGCAGGATACAGCCCGACGATGATGTACTGCGCGATCTGGTACGAGCGCGAGTTCCAGATCGGCAGCAGCATGTCGAAGTACGGCTGGACGAACTCGCCCAACTGGCCGACGGTGGCCGGATGCTGGAATCCCAGGGCGGTCGAGCGCACGATCGTGTTCGGCTGGTCGTCGTTCTCGATGATCGAATTCCACGCGGCGCGTTTGGTCGCCGGCTGCGGAATCGACGCCTTCGCCTGAGCTGCGAACTCTCCGCCCTTGGCGGTGTTGTCAGCGGCGAGGGCCTCATCGATCGTCTTCTCGTGCGCGACTTCGCCCGCAGCGAGGGAGATGAGCAGCTGCCAGGACAGGTCCGTGTCGATCTCCAGCCCCTCCAGCGCCCGCTCGCCGTCGCGCAGCGCCGCCACGATCGCCCAGTGCTCGGGGGTCGACGCCGCAGTCGCGAATGCCGTCACGAACTGGAGCTGACTGTCACTGCCCGGCTCGGCCGCCTGCGCGAGGGCCCACAGTCCGTCCGCGACCTTTGCGCGCGTCGCCGAGCGCTTCTCGGGCGCCACGTAGGTGTTCGCCGCGAGCTGCAGCTGCGCGAGGGTCGTGCGAACCGTCGTGGATTCCGTCTCGCTGCCGATGTTGCGCAGTACGAGATCGATGTATGCGCTGGGGGAGGACTCGGCATCCCTCGTCTGATCCCACGCCGCTCCCCACACGAGCGAGCGCGCGAGGGGGTCGGCGATCCGGCCGAGGTGCTCGATCGCGGTTTCGAGGGAGCGCTCGTCGAGCCGGATCTTCGCGTACGCGAGATCTTCGTCGTTCAGGAGCACGAGGTCCGGGCGCCGCTGGCCCTTCAGCTCGGGCACCTCGGTGAGGTCGCCGTCGACATCCAGCTCGACGTGGTGCACCCGCTCGAGCGCACTGTCGGTGACGTTGTAGAAGCCGACCCCGAGGCGGTGCGGGCGGATCGTCGGGTAGTCCGCCGGCGCGGTCTGCGTGATGGCGAAGCGGGTGATGGTGCCCGCCGCGTCCTCGTGGATCACCGGGGAGAGCGTGTTCACCCCAGCGGTCTCGAGCCACTTCTTGGACCACGTCCCGAGCTCTCGGCCGCTGGTCGCCTCGAGCTCGGACAACAGGTCGGACAGCTCGGTGTTGCCCCACTCGTTCTTCCGGAAGTACTGCGCGACCCCGGCGAAGAACGCCTCGATGCCCACCCAGGCGGCCAGCTGCTTGAGCACCGAACCGCCCTTGGCGTAGGTGATGCCGTCGAAGTTGACCTGGACGTCTTCGAGATCGGTGATCTCTGCGACGACGGGATGCGTCGAGGGGAGCTGGTCCTGGCGGTAGGCCCAGGTCTTCTCCATCGCGTTGAACGTCGTCCATGCCTCGGTCCACTCGGTGGCCTCGGCGGTGGCGATCGTCGACGCCCACTCGGCGAAGGACTCGTTGAGCCAGAGGTCGTTCCACCACTTCATGGTGACGAGGTCGCCGAACCACATGTGGGCCAGTTCGTGCAGGATGGTCACCACGCGCCGCTCTTTGGTCGCGTCGGTGACCTTGCTGCGGAAGACGTAGGACTCGGTGAATGTCACCGCGCCGGCATTCTCCATCGCACCCGCGTTGAACTCCGGGACGAAGAGCTGGTCGTACTTGGCGAACGGGTACGGGTAGTCGAACTTCTCCTCGTAGTACGCGAAGCCCTGCCGGGTCTTCTCGAAGATGTAGTCGGCATCCAGGAACTGCCACAGGCTCCTGCGTGCGTACACGCCGAGCGGGATGACGCGGCCTGAAGCGCTCGTGAGCTCGGAGAAGACCTCCTCGTACGGGCCGGCGATGATCGCGGTGATGTAGGAGGAGATCGGCGGCGTCGGATCGAACGTCCACGTCGCCTGTCCATCGCCGTGCTTCTTCGGCTCGGGCGTCGGCGAGTTGGAGACGACCTTCCACTGCTCGGGGGCGGTGACGGTGAATTGGAACGCGGCCTTCAGATCGGGCTGCTCGAAGACGGCGAAGACGCGCCGGGAATCGGGGACCTCGAACTGCGAGTACAGGTAGACCTCGTCGTCGACGGGGTCGACGAACCGGTGCATTCCCTCGCCGGTGTTCGTGTACAGGCAGTCGGCGTCCACGATCAGCTGGTTCTCACGCTCGAGCCCGGTCAGGGCGATGCGCGAGTCGGCGAACGCCGCGAGGGGAACGTCGCGGCCGTTGAGCGTGATCGAGTGGACCTCGCGCGCGATCAGGTCGATGAAGGTGTCGGCGCCCTCCGTGGCGGAGAAGGTGACGACCGTGCGGGAGCCGAAGACTTCGGGGCCCTTCGTCAGGTCGAGTGCGACGTCGTACGAGTGGGTGTCGACGATCGCGCGGCGCTCCTGCGCCTCGATGCGGGTGAGGTTCTCTCCAGGCACGGCAGCTCCCGATGTGTAGGGGTCGGATGTCACGAGAGCGGCGGATGGCCGACGCTGGCAACCTCCCCAGCCTACGTCAGCGCGTGCTTCCGTGACCGGCCGCGTCGCGGGCGACATGGCTGCGTGCGTGCGCGACCGCGGGGGCGAGTTCGTCGAAGAGATGTTTGCTGTGTCGCAGCGAGCTGAGGACGCCCACGGTGGTGAACAGCTCCGCATGGCCCTCGCGGACGCCCTTGATCAGTACGGTCACGCCGCGGCGCTCGAGCTGCTTCACGATCTCCGTCAGCACGTGCGCGCCGGTCGCGTCGACCAGCTCCAGCTGGGACATCCGCAGGATCACGACGGCCACACCGTCCAGTGCGGTGACCTCGGCGAGCACCCGGTCCGCCGCCGCGAAGAACAGCGGGCCGTCCAGACGGATGACGGCGATGCGGTCGTCGCCCGCCTCGGGAGCCCCCTCGATCGGCTCGCGGTGGACGCCGGTTGCGCGTGAGAGGCCGCGGATCGCGAAGAAGCCCGCCACGACCATCCCGAGGATCACCGCGACGATGAGGTCGACAGAGACGGTGATGACCGCGGTCACCACGTACGCCAGCGCGTCTGCGCGGGTGGAGCGCAGGATCGATCGCGCCGTCGCCAGGTGCACCATTCGGATGGCGGTGACCATGAGCACTCCGGACAGCGCCGCCAGCGGAATCGATCCGACGGGTCCTGCGGCGACCATGACCACGAGGAGAAGCACCCCGGCGTGCGTGACGGCGGCCAGCCGCGACTTCGCTCCGGCACGCACGTTCACCGCGGTCCGCGCGATGGCTCCGGTCGCCGGCATCCCACCGAACAGGCCGGCACCGATCGAGGCCAGCCCCTGGCCGACCAGCTCGCGATCGGGGTCGTACGCGCCGGTGTCGGCAAGGGATGCGGCAACCCGCGCGGAAAGCAGCGATTCGATCGCGGCGAGCGCCGCCACCGCCACGGCGGGAAGCAGCAGCGCGCTC
The DNA here is from genome assembly GCF_039534975.1 of Microbacterium terregens. Lineage (NCBI taxonomy): Bacteria > Bacillati > Actinomycetota > Actinomycetes > Micrococcales > Microbacteriaceae > Microbacterium > Microbacterium terregens. The sequence goes on along the minus strand of NZ_BAAAWH010000001.1, from coordinate 2,173,734 downwards.
AGGGTGTCCGGTGACAAGGCCGGCAGCGCGGGCATCGGGAGGCTGTGCGGCAGGCCCCCGATCACGGCCAGAGGTGACGGGAGGAACAACACGGCGACGGTGACCAGCACGATGCCGACGAGGGAGCCGGGGATCGACGGATGCAGCAGAGGCAGCAGGAACATGCAGGCGGCGACGATGACGACGGCGCCCAGCGCCCAGGCGAGGTACACCGGCTCCGCCGCGGCGAGGGAGGAGACCGCCGCCAGGACGACGTTCGTGTGGGCGACGGCATCCGACGCGCCTCCGGCGAGCACGGGAACCTGCTGCAGAAAGATGATGACCGCGATGCCGAGCGTGAACCCCTCGATCACCGGCCAGGGGATGAACGAGACCGCGCGGCCGAGATGGATTGCGCCGGCGACAACGACGATGATGCCGGCCATCACGCTCACCAGGGCCACCGCCGCCATCCCGTGGGAGGCCACGATCGGAGCCAGGACCACCACCATCGCGCCCGTGGGGCCGGACACCTGCACGTGGGAGCCGCCGAACACCGCCGCGATCACGCCCGCCACGATGGCGGTGATGAGCCCGGCCTCGGCGCCGGCGCCCGACGCGACGCCGAAACCGAGGGCGAGGGGCAGCGCGACGATTCCGACGGTGACCCCGGCGATCAGATCGCCGCGCCATGTTCGTCCCACCCCGGCGTAGTCGCGGGCAGAGGGCAGCAGGGCGCGCACGTAGTTCGCGACGGCGCTCATGTCGCGGACCCCACTGGAGGCAGCGCGGCGGCGTCGGCTGCACGTGCGCCATCGGCGGACACGATACGCAGCAGCAGACCTCGCGCAGTCGTCAGCAGTTCGGAGACCTCCGCGTAGGCGAGTCGGTAATACACATGGCTGCCCCGGCGATCGGACACGACGAGGTGGTGATGGCGCAGCACGGTCAGGTGCTGGGAGAGGTGCGAGGCCTCGAGGTCGGTATCAGCCTGCAGCTGTGCGACGGACAGTTCCACCTCGTTCGAGAGCAGTTCGAGGATGCGGATGCGGATCGGATGCGAGAGGCCTTTGAACAGCCCCGCTTTGACCTCGTACAGAGGACGTTGCTGCGGATCGAATGACATGATGATTTCATCATATCGCGTTTCCACCTCCGGACCGCCCGCCCGCGCCTCGCCCGGCTCCCTAGACTGAGGCTCATGCGCATCCACATCGCGACCGACCATGCCGGCCTCGAGTTCTCCACCCAGTTGCAGCACCACCTGGCGGGTCAGGGTCACGACGTCGTGGACCACGGTCCTCTCGATTACGAACCCCTCGACGACTATCCGGCGTTCTGCGTCCGCGCCGCTCAGGGAGTCATCGCCGACCAGGAAGCCGGAATCGACGCACTCGGCGTCGTCTTCGGCGGCTCGGGGAACGGCGAGCAGATCTCCGCGAACAAGGTGCGCGGCATCCGGGCTGCACTGGTGTGGAGCATCGCGACGGCCGAGCTCGCGCGCGAGCACAACGACGCGAACGTCATCGCGATCGGGGCGCGTCAGCACACGTTCGAGGAGGCGGCATCGTTCATCGACCGCTTCGTCGCCACGCCCTTCTCGGGTGAGGAGCGCCACGCGCGCCGCATCGCCCAGATCGCCGCCTTCGAGCAGGACGGGTCGCTCGAGCCGGACCCGCGTGCAGCGGTGGGCCAGCCGGACGTGCTCGCCGCCGACGACAGCTCGTTCGACCCCGAAGCCGGCTGATGCCGGAGGGGCATTCCGTTCACCGGATCGCGCGACAGTTCGACCGGAACTTCGTCGGGCGCACAGTCACGGCATCCAGTCCTCAGGGGAGGTTCGCCGAGGGTGCGCACGTCCTGACCGGGCGCGCGGTCACGGCGGTCCGCGCCGTCGGCAAGCAGATGTTCCTCGAGTTCGACGACGATCTGTGGCTCCGCGTCCACCTCGGCATGTACGGCGCGTGGGATTTCGCCGGTGAGATCGTGGTGGACCCGACGATCGCATCGGCGAACGGCAGGATGGGCCAGACCAACCAGCGCGGCACGGCTCTGGATGTGCCCATTCTGGATGCCGCCGGCGAGAACTCGCTGACCTCGATCGGGGCACCGCGCCGAGCTCGCGTGCACGTGCGCATGTCCGAGCAGACGACCGGCCTGGCCGATGACGGCGACTCCTGGCCCCCGGCGGTGGTGGGTCAGGTCCGGCTGCGACTTCTCACCGACGTCACCTGCGCCGATCTGCGCGGGCCGACCGCCTGCGAGCTGCAGACGCCGGATGAGGTCGCCGCGACGATCGCGAAACTCGGCCCCGACCCGCTGGTGGACGATGTCTCGGAGGGCGAGGAGCTGTTCGTCGCGGTGGTGCGGCGCAAGCCGACCCCGGTGGGCCAGCTGCTGATGGATCAGACCGTGGTCAGCGGGATCGGCAACGTGTACCGCGCGGAACTGCTCTTCCGCGCCCGGCAGAACCCGCACACGCCGGGGCGGAACGTTCCTGACGAGGTGCTGCGGCACCTCTGGCGGGATTGGTTCTACCTCCTCGCGATCGGGGTGGAGACCGGCCAGATGATGACGATGGACGACTTGGATCCCGACGCATACCGCGCGGCGATGGCCAGTCGTGACGATCGCCACTGGGTCTATCACCGCGCCGGGCTGCCGTGCCGGGTGTGCGGCACCACGATCGTCGTGGAGGAGATGGCAGCCCGCAAGCTGTACTGGTGCCCCTACTGCCAGAGATGACGCGCGCCGACGGACCGTAGCATGGGCAGCATGCGTCAGAACCCGAGCTTCGCCATGACGGATGTCGCGGAGCTGCGTCGCCTCATCGACCAGAATCCATGGGCGACCCTCGTGAGTCACACACCCGAAGGTCTCGTGGCGTCGCACTACGCCGTGCTGCTGGATGAGGACCGAGACGACCTCACGATCGTCGGCCACGTCGGCAAGCCCGACGACATGATCCACGGACTGGGCGAGCGAGAGCTGCTGATCGTCGTGCAGGGTCCGCACGGCTACATCTCGCCCGGTTGGTACGGCGACGTGCAGAGCGTCCCGACCTGGAACTTCGTGTCCGCCCACCTGTCCGGCGTTCCCGAAGTGCTCACGCCCGAGGAGAACCTCGCCGTGCTCGACCGCCTGGTCGCGCGTTTCGAAGCGCGCATGCCGGAGCCTCGCATGATGTGGGAGCGCCCCAACGACCCCGCCTTCGTGCAGCGACTCGAGCGAGGCACCGTCGGATTCCGACTGACCCCCGCGAAGATCCTCGCCAAGCGCAAGCTCAGCCAGAACAAGGACACGGAGGTCGTCGAGACGGTGATCACGCACCTGCAGGCAGACGGACCCTACGCCAACCCCGCGTTGGCGGCCGAGATGCGCCGCGCCCACGACGCGATGGCGCGCGCGTGATCGGTGCGACGGTCGGCACGATCGCCGGAGTCCGGGTTTCGGGTGCGAGCCGTGCTCTACTTCCGACGGACGGTGCCGTCGATGTCTTCCTGAACGGCGGGATCATCTCCGACATCGCGCCGGCGGGCGTCATGCCCATGCGCGGCGAGGTACTCGACGCGGACGGCGGCTGGCTGATCCCCGGTCTGTGGGATCACCACGTGCATGTTCTGCAGTGGGCTCTCGTGGCCCAGCGTGTGCCCCTCGCGACCGCGCATTCCGCTGCGCACGCCGCGCGCATGATGGCAGAGGTGCCCGCTCTGGCAGACGGTCGCCGCGTCGGCACCGGCTTTCGCGACGCGCTCTGGCCCGACGTTCCGAGCCTGGACGTGCTCGACGCCGCCACCGGAGAGGTCCCGACCTACCTGATCAACGCCGACGTGCACAGCGTGTGGCTGAACACCGCCGCGCTGCGCCGTGAAGGGTACGAACCCGACGGCATCGGCATCCTGCGTGAAGGCCCGGCCTTCGAGATCTCGCGGCGCCTCAACGACGTGGACCCCGTCGCCGGGGACGCCTGGGTCGCGCAGACCGCTCGGGATGCGGCGGCGCGGGGAGTCGTGGGGATCGTCGACCTCGACATGGCGTGGAACGAGTCCGCGTGGGCTCGACGCCTGAGTGCCGGCTTCGACGCGCTGCGCGTGGAGTTCGGCATCTACCCGGAGTTCTTGGATCGCGCGATCGCCGAGGGGCTGCGCAGCGGCGATCCGGTCCGTGGTGCGGCGTCCGGCCTCGCCCGGGTCGGATCTCTCAAGGTGATCACCGATGGGTCGCTCGGCACTCGGACGGCGGCGTGCTCGCACGCCTACCCGGGCGATCCGCACAACCACGGGGTACTCGCCGTGGACCCGGCCGCCCTGCGCGAGCTGATGACCGCCGCAACCGGGGCAGGGCTCGCCTGTGCCATCCACGCCATCGGCGACACGGCGAACTCCCACGCGCTGGACGCCTTCGCGCTCACGGGCGCGGTCGGCACGATCGAGCACGCGCAGCTGGTCGCGCACGCCGACATCCCGCGCTTCGCGCGCCTCGGTGTCGGAGCCAGCGTGCAGCCCGAGCACGCGGTCGAGGACCGCGATCTCACCGACGCGATCTGGGCCGAGCAGACCGCACTGCCGTACCCGCTGCGCGCGCTGGCCGACTCCGGCGCGAATCTGCTGTTCGGCTCCGACGCGCCCGTCTCGCCGCTGGACCCGTGGGCTGCCATCGCTGCCGCGACCTTCCGCACGCGCGACGGCAGGCCCCCGTGGCATCCGGAGCAGGGCGTGGATGCCGCGACCGCGCTGGCCGCGTCCACCCACGGCGGCTCGACCTCGGCGGCCGTGATCGAACCGGGTGCCCGCGCCGACCTCGTCCTGGTGGAACGTGACCCACTCGCCGCATCCGAACCCGAGCTGCGCGCCATGGGGGTCGCCGCGACGCTTCTCGGAGGCCGCGTGACCCACCGCGTGTAATGAACGGGCCGCGTACGGACAGGCCGGCCGCGACCGCTCGCTCACCTTCGGGGGTCAGCACCCCTCGCGATCGGGGTGGCGCCGGGGTGCCCCACATCGCCTGCGACGGCAACGCTGGAGGCATGTCGATGACGGAGAGAGCGATGACCACGAGCAGCACCGAGCCGGCCGCAACGGGATGGGCGGCATACGCACAGGCCTGGAGGTACGTGCCGGGACGGGCGGTCTACCTCCTGGTCGTGTTCGTCCTGGCGATCACCGGACTGAGCGTGCTGGCCGCGTTGTTCTGGACCGGCGTCGGGCTGGCGCTGCTGATCGTCGGTCTGCCGATCATCGTCCTGTCCTTGTTCGTCGCGCGCGGCTTCGGCGCGGCCGATCGATACCTGCTCGGCATGACCGGACTGCCCGAGGTCGTGGAGCCGGAATGGAACCGCGATCGTGAGGACTCCGAAGGGTTCTGGTCGACGCTGACCCGACCGCTGCGCAACGGCCACTACTGGACCTCTCTCATCCACGGCATGATCGTCAGCCCGATCGTGAGCATCGTCACGTTCGCGTTGACGGTGGCGTGGCTCAGCATCAGCGTGGGTGGTCTCACGTACTGGTTCTGGGGGGCGTTCGTCCCGCGCGGAGACGGCGGCGCATGGGGGCAGTACGTCTCCGCCGCAGTGCCCTGGCTGTTCGGGGGCTGGTCGGGCTGGGCGGTCGAGGTTCTTCTGTACCTGGTGGCGGGCGCGCTGTTCGCCGTCACGCTGCCGTGGGTGATGAGCGGCCTCGCCCGGGTTCACCACGCCCTCGCTCGCGGGCTCCTGGGCCGCTGGCCCAGCGACGACATGGCCGCTGAGGCGCGCGCCGAGGCGCTCGCGCGCACCGCGGCCGTGCAGGCCGAGGGCGCCGGGCTGCGACGCCTGGAGCGCGACATCCACGACGGGCCCCAGCAGAGGCTCGTGCGGCTGCAGATGGACCTGGCGGCTCTGGAGCGGCGCGCGGCGGCGGGGGATTCGGATGCCGCGGCAGATCTCGCACGCGATGCTCGTGGGCACGCGAAGGCCGCGCTGGACGAGCTGCGTGCCCTCTCCAGCGGTGTCGCGCCTCCGCTCCTGCAGGATCGCGGCCTTTCCGCCGCATTGGCGGCTGTGGCCGGCAGCGCTGCCGTGCCGGTCACGGTGGACATCGATCCCGCGATCGATGCGGTCGTGCCGCAGGAGATCGCGCGAACGGTGTACTTCGTGGTCGCGGAGCTGCTCACCAACGCGGTGAAGCACGCCGACGCCTCGGCGGCGACGCTCAAGGTCGCGATCCGCGGCGACAGCACCCCGCCGATGCTGGACGTATGGCTGGTCGACAACGGCCGCGGGGGAGCGCATATGACTCCGGGCCATGGTCTCGAAGGACTCCGCGATCGCATCGCCGGCCTCCGCGGTGTTCTCATCGTGCAGAGTCCGCCCGGCGGCCCCACGTCGATCGGTGCCCACATCCCGATTCCCCACACGGTCGGTGGGACGCCGCGATGACCGACGCCTATCCTGAGGCCATGTCCGGGCAGCCCCTGCGCGTCGTCCTCGTCGAGGATTCCGTTCTGCTGCGCGAGGGTCTGGTACGACTGTTCGACGAGGCCGGGTACGTGACGGCCGGCGCGTTCGGAGACGCGGAGGACATCGTTCGGCGCGTGCGCGACGCGGCGGCGGATGTCGCGATCCTGGACGTGCGGCTGCCGCCCTCGTTCCGAGACGAGGGCATCAGGGCCGCGGTGCGACTGCGCGCCGAACTGCCTGATCTGGGCATCCTGGTCCTCAGCCAGTACGTCGAGGACGTGTACGCGCGAGAGCTGCTCTCAGCGGGAGAGGGCGGTGTCGGGTACCTGTTGAAGGACCGGGTCACCTCGCTCGAGGAGTTCACGGATGCCGTCCGCAGGGTGCACGCGCGCGGGACGGTGCTGGATCCGCTCGTCGTGCAGGGGCTGCTCGCGAACCGGTCCGATCCGCTCGCCGCCCTGACACCGCGCGAACGGGACGTGCTCGAACTGATGGCGGAGGGACGCAGCAATGCGAGCATCGCGGGCCGGCTGTTCATCGGCGTCGGGGCCGTCGAGAAGAACGTGAGCGGGATCTTCGCGAAGCTCGGATTGGAGGAATCGACGACCGAGCATCGTCGCGTCCTCGCGGTCATCGCGTACCTGCAACGGGTCTGAACACGACGAAGCCCCCGGACTCGAAAGATCCGGGGGCCTGGTCACGCAGAAGTCAGTGCTACTCAGCGAGATGTGCGAAGAGGAACCAGCGGTCCTTGTCCAGCGACTCGCGGATCGTGATCGCCACGTCCTGGCTGGCGAGGTCGACCTCATCGAGTCCATCGATGGCGGCCTTCACATCGATCAGCACCGCGTCCATGTCGGCGATCACTCCGCGGATCATGTCCTCCCACTGCGTGAAGCCGGCCGGCACCTGCGTGGCAGGAGCCTTGGCCGCCACCGTCGACAGGCGGGCGTCGATCGGCAGCCCGAGCGCGACGATCCGCTCGGCGGCGAGGTCGGCGCCGTCCTGCGCGTGAGCCACGATCGTGTCCAGAAGCTCGTGGATCGCGATGAAATTCGCGCCGCGCACGTTCCAGTGCGCCTGCTTGCCGTTCACGGCGAGCGCCTGCAGCCCGATGGCAACCGGGGTGAGGAACTGGGCCGCGCCGGCGGCGACCGTCGGATCGGCGGCTGTTGCGGGGGTTGTCTGCATCTTGGTCATCTGTACGCCTCCATCTGGGCATCGCATGCGCTTTCGGGCGCTATCTGCCTGCCTCGAGCAACGCTACTCAGCGCGGCACATTCCGCAAGCAAGCACAGGCTGGGCTAACACGCGCGAGCTCACCTCGACGGCGCTCGACGGGTCAGGCGTGGATGCCGGGACTCAGCGACTAACGTCGAGGGGTGCCCTCCGCCGACCATGACCTCGGACCGCAGCATCTGGCCGATCCTTCGCGCCCGGTTCGGCGCGAGCCGACCGATCGCTCGCCGGAGCACGCGGAGCCGTCGCGGTTCATCCCGCACGTTCAGGGTCTGCGGGCCATCGCCGTGCTGGCGGTCGTGCTCTACCACTTCTGGCCGGCGAGGTTCTCGGGCGGATACGTCGGCGTGGACGTCTTCTTCGTCATCTCCGGCTTTCTGATCACGGCTCACCTCATGCGGGAGCTGACCGCCACGGGTACCGTCCGGCTCGGGCAGTTCTGGGGGCGTCGAGCGCGGCGGCTGCTGCCGGCATCCCTTCTCGTCCTTCTCTTCTGCGCCCTCGTCGCGATGTCGCCGTACCTGACACCCACCTCCGCCCTGCCGAACGAGGTGCGCGAGATCCTCGCCTCGACCTTCTACGTCGAGAACTGGTACCTGGCACTGAACTCTGCCGACTACCTGAACCACGGCGGGGATCCGACGACGGTCCAGCACTACTGGTCGCTGTCGCTGGAAGAGCAGTTCTACGTGATGTGGCCGCTCATCATGCTGCTGGCCGCATGGGTCGCGGTGAAGTGGTTCCGGGGGTCGCGTCGCCGCGCGGTCATCATCGCCCTGGCCGCGGTGACCGCGATCTCGTTCGTCTTCTGCGTGGTCTTCACGATGACCGACCCGGCACCGGCGTACTTCGTGACATTCGGGCGCATGTGGCAGTTCGGGGTCGGTGCGATGGTCGCCCTCGTTCCGGCGCTGCGCATCCGCAACGCGGTGGGGAGCTTCCTGCTGGGCTGGGCGGGCATCGCCGTGCTGGTGTTCGTGATCTTCCGCTTCGACGGCCAGACGCCGTTCCCCGGCTACGCGGCAGCGCTGCCGACACTGGGCGCCGCCGCGGTGATCGCGGCATCCAACACCGAGCGGTGGTGGTACCCGACGCGGCTGCTCGCCCTGCGACCCGCGCAGTTCGTCGGTGACATCTCGTATTCGCTGTACCTGTGGCACTGGCCGCTGATCATCATCGCCCCGTCCGTGCCCTTCTGGGGGCTCACGATCTATCACCGTGTCGCGCTCCTGGGAATCTGCTTCATCCTGGCCTGGCTGACCAAGCGATTCGTCGAGGATCCCGCGCGCGGGTGGAAAGTGCTCACCTCGCGGCCCGCGCGGGTGACGCTGTGGGCGTCACTGGCCGCGATGCTCGCGGTCGCCGGAACGGCCGGCCTCGCGTGGGCCGTCAACGCTCCGGCATACACCGACGGGGTGCGCGCGATCCAGGAGCTGCGCGAGGATCCCCCCGAATGCTTCGGCGCGGCGGTCGTACTCGATACCGCCTGCGAGGGCACCGACTTCGGCGAGACGATCCTGCCGGCGCCCGGTTTCGCCGGCGTCGATCGTCCCACCGACGAGCAGTGCTTCGTGCAGCTGAACGACGCGCGGCCGGTCTCGTGCGAGTTCGGATCGGATGCTGCCGACGCCCCCCGCATCGCGCTCATCGGCGACAGCCACGCCTACCAGCTGCTCTCGACATTCCAGCGCATGGCCGACGAGAACGGCTGGCACCTGGTGACCTACTTCAAGGGCGCGTGCCCGTGGAACACCACCCCGCTCTCCACCCCCGGCGCGTTCGGCGCCGCCTGCACCGAATGGCGCGACGGCGTGCGCGCGCAGTTGGCCGAGCGCGACCTGGATGCCGTCTTCACCGCCGCGATCGCCACGACCCCCTATTCCTCCGCCGGGTACGACTCGGTGCAGGACGCGGCCGTCGCGGGCTATCGGGACGCCTGGGGCGAAGTGCTCGACCGCGGCATCCCGGTCGTGACCGTGGTGGACAACCCGGTCTGGGAGACCGACCCCAACAAGTGCCTGCGCACGCGCGGGATGGCGGAGTGCGACGGTCCTCGCTCAGAGCTGATGGTCGCCGACGATCCCTTACGGGACGCCGCGACCGGCGTGGCGGGCGTGACGCTTCTGGACTTCACGGACGTCTTCTGCGGTGACGAGACCTGCGCACCCGTCGTGGGCGGCGCGAACGTCTATCGCGACCAGGACCACCTCACCGTGACCTTCGCCGACACGCTTGCTCCGTGGTACGTGAAGGCGCTGCAGGACGCGCTCACGGCGGGGGTTGCCCGGGCGGGATGAGCGGCGCAGGCGCGCGGCGGGGTGCGGACACGGCGATATGGTCGAAGGCATGACCGTCTCCTCCCAGGCCTCCGTCCTTCCCCTCGACGGCGCCGTACCGGACCTTGCAGAGACCTCGTTCGTGGCGGCCGGCGCTCGCATCATCGGGGCGGTGACCCTCCGCGACGGCGCCAGTGTGTGGTACAACGCGGTCCTGCGGGCCGATGGTGACAGCATCACGATCGGCGCGGGCAGCAACATCCAGGACAACGTGTCGCTCCACGTCGACCGCGGCTCCCCGGTCGTCATCGGCGAGAACGTGTCGGTCGGCCACAACGCCGTCGTCCACGGCTGCACGATCGGCGACGGCTGCCTGATCGGGATGGGCAGCGTCATCCTCTCCGGCGCTGTCATCGGCGACGGGTGTCTGGTGGCCGGCGGCGCGGTCGTCCTCGAGGGAGCGGTCATCCCCGCCGGATCCCTGGTCGCGGGGGTGCCCGCGAAGGTGCGCCGGGAACTGACCGCGGGGGAGCGCGAGAGCATCCTGCGCAACGCCGACGGCTACCGCGCGCACAGCGTTCGCCACGCCGGGGCCGAGTCGAACGCATGAGTCGACCCGTCGCGCTGGTCACCGGCGTCGGCCGCCCTCAGGGCATCGGGGCGGGCATCGTGCGCGTACTGGCGCGCGAGGGCTGGGATCTGGTGCTGAGTCGATGGCAGCCTGCCGACGAGGCGGTGTTCGGTGCCGACGCCGCTGCCGGCCTCGAGTCCGTGATCGCCCAGGCGCGCGACGAGGGTGCGCGCGTCGTGGACGTGCCGGTCGACCTCGAGCGAGCGGATGCCGCGGCATCCCTTTTCGCCACCGCCCGCGCCGAACTCGGCGAGGTCGCAGCGCTCGTCCTGTCGCACGCGTGGGACATCGAATCCGGCATCCTGGACACGACCGTGGAGGAGTTCGACCGTCACTTCGCGATCAACGCGCGCGCCGGCTGGCTGCTGATCCGCGAGTTCGCGCGACAGGCGGATGCCGGCGGGGCGATCGTCGCGCTCACGAGCGATCACACGACGGGCAATCTGCCGTACGGTGCCAGCAAAGCCGCCCTGGATCGCATCGTCATCTCCGCCGCCCGGGAACTGGCGCCGCGGGGGATCTCGGCGAACGTGCTCAATCCCGGTCCGATCGACACGGGCTGGATGACGGACGAAGTGCGCGACGTGCTGACCGGCATGCAGCCCGGCGGGCGGCTGGGCGCGCCCGCGGAGGTCGCGGAGGTCGTCGCGTTCCTGGTCTCCGCGCGCGGCCGGTGGGTCACCGGCCAGCTCCTGAGCGCCGACGGCGGCTTCTCGATCTCGATCTGAGACGCTGCGCGCTCAGTCGTCGGTGGCCACCGGGTGGTAGGCACCGCGATGGATCTCGTAGACGCGCGCTGCGGACTGGCTCGGTACGTCCACGATCGGGCGATCGTCCATGAACAGGCGGATGATGTGCGCCAGCTCGGTGGGGTGACTGAAGTTGATGGCGTGGGCCGCACCCTCCAGCACCACGACCAGGACGTGGTTCTGATCCTGCGATGCGACTTCCTTGATGCGCGCCGGTCCGGGCAGCAGCGGATCGCGCGTTCCGAGCACGACCAGCGTCGGGACCCGCAGCTCGAGCAGGCGCTGCAGCGACGGGTAGCGGGTGAGGGCCCGGAACATCCTGAAGGTGCTGGGCACCCCGAAGCGGAGATAGTCCGGCGTCGCGACGGTGATCATCTTGCGCGGCTCGCGGCCGCCATCACGGGCGAGCTGACCCACCGCGCGACGGAGGGGCTGATTGTGGATGCCGCCCGCCGGCGAGACGAGCACCGCGCGTTCGAGCCGCTCAGGGTAGTGATGCGCGAATTCGACGATCACCGGGCAGCCCATCGAGTTGCCGACGAGGCTGGTCGTCGCGACTCCCCGTGCGTCGAGGAAGCGTGCCGCGGAGTGCGCGAGGTCGGGGATGTCCAGTCCGCTGCCCGCCTTCCCGCTGCGACCGAATCCGGGAAGGTCCGGGACGAGGGTGTGGAACTCGTCGGCCAGCAGCTCCGCGGTCGGCAGCAGGTAGCGTCCGGAGAGCCCGAAGCCGTGCAGGTGGGTCATGACACGCGCATCCGGCGGGTTCGCCGACTCCCGGTAGAACACGTCCACGCCGTCGACCATCGTCCAGCGTTCCGCCAGGCTCGACGCCGGACGACGAGGATGCATGCGCGCCCGATGACGGTAGGAGGCTTTCTCGGGGTTCTTGGCCATCGCGATGTCCTTCCCGCGTGACGAGGAAGATCCACCTGGAAGCTCCCAGACGGGCGGGGCGCTGTCAATGGTGGTCGCAACGGGCGGCCTTGGAGGGGCTGACGGGAATCGAACACTCCGCCACTCCACTCACCGGCTGCGCCGGCGTGTGGAGCCGCCGGCGGAGCGGGACCCCCGAAGCGGATCGCTTCCTACGGAATCCGCACGAATGCCCTCCCGCGCGACCTGAGTCGCACGTGAGGGCATTGGAGGGGCTGACGGGAATCGAACCCGCATCATTAGTTTGGAAGACTAAGGCTTTACCACTAAGCTACAGCCCCGCATCCGACGAGTTGCCGTCGGAGAGGAGTATTCAGTTGTCGGCCGAGAGTCGCACTCCGTATCGGCAAGTCACGGCATCGTCGATTCTATGACATGCCGAACCGATCTCTCTGACACGGGCCACGTGGGCATGCGCCTCGCGGAGTCAGGAGATTGAGCCAGATCAGGACGATTCTGGTGAGATTCTCCTGATCCCGCGATTTTTCCTGTTCTCGTGACGCCCCGCGTTCAGGTGACGCACCCGCGGTTCGGCTAGACTTCTGGGGGCCGATCAGCACGTGTTCGCTTGTGCACCCGCCCGGGGCGTAGCTCAGCTTGGTAGAGCGCCCGCTTTGGGAGCGGGAGGCCGCAGGTTCAAATCCTGTCGCCCCGACGTAACGGTCCCACATACCCAGACCTTCAGCTGCCGCGCTGGCACGCGGTCGATCACGAGGAGAACGAACAGGCATGGTCAATAGCACCGTCGAGAAGCTCACCCCGACCCGGGTGAAGCTGCACATCACGGTTTCGCCCGATGAGCTCAAGTCGAGCATCGCTCACGCATATGAGCACATCGCGCAGGACGTGCAGATCCCCGGTTTCCGCAAGGGCAAGGTTCCGGCCCCCATCATCGACCAGCGCGTCGGTCGTACCGCTGTGCTCGAGCACGCGGTCAGTGAAGGGCTGGACACCTTCTACCGCGAGGCGGTCGAGGCCAACGAGCTGCGCGTCCTCGGCCGTCCGAACGCCGACGTCGTGGTGTGGCCGAACGAGAAGGACTTCTCCGGCGACCTCGAGGTCGAGGTCGAAGTGGATGTCCGCCCCGACTTCGAGCTGCCCGCCTTCGAGGGAACCACGATCGAGGTCGACGCCATCGAGGTCGACGAGGCCGCGATCGACGAGGAGCTCGACCGCCTGCGCGCGCGCTTCGGAACGCTCGTGACCGTCGACCGTCCGGCAGCGACCGGCGACTTCGTCGAGCTGAATCTCGTCGCCACCATCGACGGCACCGAGATCGATCGCGCCGAGGGCATCTCGTACGAGGTCGGCTCCGGCGAGCTTCTCGAGGGCATCGATGAGGCGATCGACTCCCTCACCGCGGGTGAAGAGACGACGTTCCGCTCCACGCTCATCGGCGGCGACCACGCCGGCGAAGAGGCGGAGGTGGCCGTGGTGGTCACCGCCGTCAAGGAACGCGAGCTTCCCGAGGCCGACGATGACTTCGCGCAGATCGCCAGCGAGTTCGACACGCTCGCCGAGCTGCGCGACAGCCTGAAGGACCGCGTCGCGCAGCAGTCGACCTTCACCCAGGGATCCGCCGCCCGCGACAAGCTCGTCGAGCAGCTGCTCACGCAGGTCGAGATCCCGGTGCCCCCGAAGCTGATCGAGGACGAGGTGCACACTCACCTCGAAGGCGAGAACCGCCTCGAAGACGACACGCACCGCGCCGAGGTCACCGAGGCGAGCGAGAAGCAGTTCCGCACCCAGATGCTGCTGGACGCCATCGCCGAGAACCTCAACGTCTCGGTCTCGCAGGACGAGCTGACCCAGTACCTGGTGCAGTCCGCCGCTCAGTACGGCATGGCCCCGCAGGACTTCATCGAGGCACTGCAGAAGAACAACCAGCTGCCGTCGCTGGTCGGCGAGGTCGCGCGCAACAAGGCTCTCGCCGTCGCGCTCGGCAAGGTCAAGGTCGTCGACACCACCGGCGCGACTGTCGACCTGACCGGCTTCGTGTCGGTCGAGGACGAGGCCGCCGCTGAGGATCAGGTCGTCGAAGAGGCCGAGGAGATCGCGGATGCCGCTGCCGAGGCCGACGTCGTGATCGGAGCCGAAGAAGAGCCGAAGAAGGCCGCCAAGAAGGCCCCGGCCAAGGCCGCCGCCAAGAAGGCCCCGGCCAAGAAGAAGGCCGCAGAGAAGGAGTAGTCGCCGACACCGGCGATGATGGGGACGGATGCCGCGGCATCCGTCCCCTCTTTTCGTGGGCGGTATGGGAGCAGATGTGAGCGATTGGGAGGACCGCGTCGCCGCGGTCTGGGCGGATGATTCACTGCGCGACGAGCAGGTGATGGCGCGGATCGACGCCCTCGCGGCCGAACGCCCTCAAGGCGACGCGCGGGCCCTGTTCGAACGGGCCGGGTCGCGCGATGCAGCCGGGCACGAGGCCGAGGCGGAGCCCCTTTACCGCGCGGCTCTCGCCGCCGGCCTGGACGAGAAGCACCGCACGCAGGCGGTCATCCAGTTGGCCAGCACGATCCGCAACCTCGGTCGCATCGACGAGGCCGTTGGTCTGCTGCGCGCGGAGTATGAACGCGGTCCCGGCGCTCCGCTGCATGACGAGGTCGCCGCGTTCCTCGCGCTCGCCCTCGTCTCGTCCGGCAACGAGCGGGAGGCGGCATCCGTCGCGCTTCTCGCGCTCGCGCCGCACCTGCACATGTACACGCGGTCGGTGCTCGGGTACGCCGAGGATCTCGTCCGGGGCGGCGGATACTCTGCCCAGGGCGAACACGGCCGGGTCGGATGCGACGCGCCGGTAGATTCGTAGCCACGACCACCGAATCAGGAGTGAACATGGCCGAACCCCTTGTCGCTACCAGCGTCTTCGACAGGCTGCTGAAAGACCGCATCATCTGGCTGGGCTCGGAGGTGCGTGACGACAACGCGAACGAAATCTGCGCAAAGATCCTCCTCCTCGCCGCAGAGGACCCGGAGAAGGACATCTTCCTGTACGTGAACTCTCCCGGCGGCTCGATCACCGCCGGTATGGCGATCTACGACACCATGCAGTTCGTCCCGAACGACATCGTGACCGTAGGCATCGGCATGGCCGCGTCCATGGGCCAGCTGCTGCTGACCAGCGGAACGAAGGGCAAGCGATACATCACGCCCAACGCGCGAGTGCTTCTGCACCAGCCGCACGGCGGCTTCGGCGGCACCTCCAGCGACATCCAGACGCAGGCGCAGCTCATCGTCTCGATGAAGAACCGCCTCGCCGAGATCACCGCTGCACAGACCGGCAAGACCGTCGATCAGATCAACGAAGACGGTGACCGCGACCGCTGGTTCACCGCCCAGGAGGCGCTCGAGTACGGCTTCGTCGACCACATCCGCGCCCATCTCGGCGACGTCGTCGGCGGCGGCGGAACTGACCAGGAGTGAGCGAAGGCGAATGAGAAGGAACAACAGCGACATGAGCATCCCCACCTTCGGCGGCACCGCAGGCAACGGCCTCGCCCTGCCCTCGAGCCGGTACATCCTGCCCCAGTTCGAGGAGCGCACCGCCTACGGCTACAAGCGCCAGGACCCCTACAACAAGCTGTTCGAAGATCGCGTGATCTTCCTCGGCGTGCAGGTCGACGACGCGTCGGCCGATGACGTCATGGCGCAGCTCCTCGTCCTGGAGAGCCAGGACCCGGACCGCGACATCATCATGTACATCAACTCGCCCGGTGGCTCGTTCACCGCGATGACGGCGATCTACGACACGATGCAGTACATCTCGCCCCAGATCCAGACCGTGGTTCTCGGGCAGGCGGCTTCGGCTGCGGCCGTGCTGCTGGCCGCAGGCGCACCGGGCAAGCGCCTTGCGCTGCCCAACGCGCGCGTCCTGATCCACCAGCCGTCGATGGGCGAGGCCGGCCACGGCCAGGCGTCGGACATCGAGATCCAGGCGGCCGAGATCCTGCGCATGCGGACGTGGCTCGAAGACACGCTCTCCAAGCACACCAACCGTGCGGTCGAAGAGATCAACCGCGACATCGACCGCGACAAGATCCTCGACGGCAAGCAGGCGGTCGAGTACGGTCTGGTCGACCAGGTGCTCACCACGCGCAAGCGCATCCCCGCCGCGCTGACCAAGTAGCAGATGACCGGAACGCCCCGCCGCCTCTTCGCAGAGGCGGCGGGGCGTTCCGTGTCCGGGCGTTCCGCCGTGAGCAGAAACCCGGGCCACGGTTTCACAATGCGCGTCCCAATCCCTCCGCATGTCGACGCCAGCGGTTAGGCTCTGAGGACAGCCGGGGCAGGGATCCCGTCGCTATGGGGGCGACGCCCTCACCGCATGAAATGAGGAGAGCCTGATGGCGCGCATCGGTGAGAGTGCCGACCTTTTCAAGTGCTCCTTCTGCGGAAAGAGTCAGAAACAGGTCCAACAGCTGATCGCCGGGCCGGGTGTCTACATCTGCGACGAGTGCGTCGAGTTGTGCAACGAGATCATCGAAGAGCGCATGGCGGAATCCTCGACCGGCGTCGTCTCGGATTTCGACCTGCCCAAGCCGCGCGAGATCTTCGCCTTCCTCGAGGAGTACGTGGTCGGCCAGGTCGCTGCCAAGCGCGCGCTGTCGGTGGCCGTCTACAACCACTACAAGCGCATCCGCGCCCACGGCACCATCCAGAGCGCGGAGCAGCGCGCCGACGAGGTCGAGATCGCGAAGAGCAACATCCTCCTCATCGGACCGACGGGCTGCGGAAAGACCTACCTCGCCCAGACCCTCGCGAAGCGCCTGAACGTCCCGTTCGCCGTCGCGGACGCCACGGCGCTCACCGAAGCGGGATACGTCGGCGAGGACGTAGAGAACATCCTCCTCAAACTGATCCAGGCCGCGGACTTCGACACCAAGCGCGCAGAGACCGGCATCATCTACATCGATGAGGTCGACAAGATCGCGCGGAAGGCCGAGAACCCCTCGATCACCCGCGACGTCTCCGGCGAGGGCGTTCAGCAGGCGCTGCTGAAGATCCTCGAGGGCACGGTCGCATCGGTGCCGCCGCAGGGCGGGCGCAAGCACCCGCACCAGGAGTTCATCCAGATCGACACGACCAACGTGCTGTTCATCGTCGCCGGTGCGTTCGCCGGGCTGGAGGACATCATCTCCAGCCGCGTCGGCAAGCACGGCATCGGCTTCGGCGCTCCCTTGCACAACAAGGGCGACGATCTGAGCCTGTTCAGCGAAGTGCGACCCGAAGACCTGCACAAGTTCGGGCTCATCCCCGAGTTCATCGGACGACTTCCGGTCGTCGCATCGGTCACGCCGCTCGACCAGGTCGCTCTGATGGAGATTCTGACCGAGCCGAAGAACGCGCTCGTCAAGCAGTATCAGCGCATGTTCGAGATCGACGGCGTGGCGCTCGAATTCGAGACCGACGCGCTGGAGGCCATCGCCGATCTCGCCGTCGAGCGCAAGACCGGCGCCCGAGGACTGCGGGCGATTCTCGAAGACGTGCTCGGACCGATCATGTTCGACATCCCCTCGAACGACGACATCGAGAAGGTCGTGGTCACCCGTGAAGCGGTCCACACCGGCGCAGCACCGACCTTCGTCCGCCGACGGGCTCGCAAGAGCGCCTGAACCCCACTCGGCGGCAGCGAACCCGCCGTGGTGTCGGTGACAGCTCGTAGCGTTTCGCCATGACCTTCGTCAGGCCGTTCACGCTGTCCGTGCCGGATGCTGTCCTCGACGACCTGCGGGACCGGCTCGCGCGCAGTCGTCTGCTCGATGACTCGCCGCGCCGTCCACGCTCCGGGATGACCGCGGCCTACCATCGTCAGCTCGTGAAATCCTGGCGGGACTTCGACTGGCGCGCGCGGGAGCGATGGCTGGGACGGCATCCGCAATTCCTCGCCGACATCGAGGACACGACGATCCACTTCGCGCATCTCCGGGCATCCCGAGCCGATGCCCCGGCGCTGCTGGTCATGCACGGCTGGCCGCACACATTCGCGCTGCAACTGGATTTCGCCGATCTGCTGCCCGATTTCCACGTCGTCGTGGTCAGCCTTCCCGGCTTCGCCTTCTCCACGCCCTACGCCGAAGGCGCCGTCACGGAACGGCGCCTGGCGGTGACCCTGCACACGCTCATGACGGATGTTCTGGGCTATCGCCGCTACCTCACCTACGGGGAGGACGTGTCCGCCAACGTCAACGACCTGATCGCCGCGTCGCATCCGGACGCGGTCGCCGGGGTCCTCGTCACGCACGCGCACTTCCCGACCCCGGACGAGCGTCATCAGGTCACGTCGCTCGAAGAGCGCGCCTTCTTCGCACGGCTGGCCGCCTCGCATGAGAAGGACGGGGCATACGGTCACGTCCAGGCCACCCGCCCTGACACGCTGGCGGCGGCGCTGAATGATTCACCCGCCGGTCTGCTCGCGTGGCTGGCCGAGAAGCTCGTCGAGTGGAGCGACACGCCGCCGGGAGACCCCGCCGCAGTGGAAGCGCGTATCTCCCGGGAGCGGATACTGACCGAGGCGATGATCTACTGGGTGACGCAGAGCATCGGAAGCTCCTTTCGCCCGTACTACGAGGGCGCGGACACGCCGGGTCCGATTCCGCCGGTGCGAGTGCCGGCCGCGGTGTTCATCCAGCGGCACGAGTATGACTATCCCGAGTCGCTGGCGCGAGGTTTCTACCAGGATCTCCGCGTGTTCGAGCGCCTCGACGTGGGCGGTCATTTCGCTGTCGCCGAGGTCCCCGACGCGATGGCGGCGCGCACCCGCGCCTTCGCAGTCGCGCTCGGTCTGCTCTCCTGAGCGGCTCAGCCCGCGAGCCCGCGACGCTCCAGCAGCGGCTGGATCTCGGCATCCCGTCCGCGGAAGTCACGGTAGGCCTCCAGCGGATCCTTCGATCCACCGACGCCGAGCAGACGATCGCGGAACCGCTCGCCGTTGGCGCGCTGCAGCCCACCGTTATCGCGGAACCACTCCACCGTGTCGGCGTCCAGCACCTCGCTCCAGATGTACGAGTAGTAGCCCGCGCTGTAGCCGCCGGAGAAGACGTGGGCGAAGTACGTCGATGAATAGCGGGTGGGCACGACGGGGTTGTTCAGGCCGATGTCGGAGAGCGCGGCCGCTTCGAACGCTGCCACGTCCAGGTCGCCCGCCGCCGCCTCCGCATCCAACGAGTGCCACGCCTGATCGAGCCACGCGGCGGCAAGGTACTCACTCGTCGCGAATCCCTGGTTGAACGCCTCCGAAGCGCGCAGCTTCTCGACGACATCACGGGGGAGCGGCTCACCCGTCTCGACATGGCGAGCATAGGTGTCGAGGATCTCCGGCCAATAGATCCACATCTCGTTGACCTGGCTGGGAAACTCGACGAAATCGCGGAAGACGTTCGTACCCGCGAAGTGAGGGTACGTGACTGTCGCGAACAGGCCGTGCAGCGCGTGCCCGAACTCGTGGAACAGCGTGGTGACCTCATCCAGTGTGAGGAGCGTGGGGCGGCCGTCCGCCGGCTTGGGCACGTTCAGGTTGTTCACCACGATCGACTGTGTTCCGCGCAGACGCGACTGCAGCACGATCGAGTTCATCCAGGCGCCGCCGCGCTTGGTGTCGCGGGTATACAGGTCGAGAAGGAACAGCCCCAGAGTCGAGCCGTCGGCATCGCGCACCTCGAACACCCGCACATCCGGATGGTAGGCGGCCAGGTCGCCGCGCTCCTCGAACGTGATCCCGTAGAGCTCGGTCGCCGCGTGGAACACGCCGTCGCGCAGCACCCGCTCCGCCTCGAACCACGGACGCAGAGCCGAGCGATCCAGATCGTACTCGGCGGCGCGCACCCGCTCGGTGTAGAACGGCCAGTCGTGCGCCTCGAGGGGGAACGGCTCCGGCTCCGCGTCGATGATCGCCTGCAGCGCAGCCTGCTCGCGCGAAGCGTTCCGGGCCGCGGGCACCGCCAAGCGGCGCAGCAGGTCGTGGACCGCCTCGGGCGAGCCCGCCGTCTCGTCCGACGTGACGTAGGCCGCGTGCGAGTTGTATCCGAGCAGAGCCGCGCGCTCGGCGCGGAGCTTCACGATCTCGCGCAGCACAGGCCGATTGTCGTTCTGGCCGTCCCGGGATCCTCGCGCCCGGGAGGCATCGAGGATGCGCTTGCGGCTGGCGCGGTTCGTCATCGTCGACAGGTACGGATGCCCCGTGAACAGCGTCAGCGTCACCATCCATCTGCCCTCGAGCCCATGGTCGGCTGCCGCCTGGGCGGCAGCGGAGAGTTCGCCCTCGGCGAGGCCGTCGAGCTCTGCGACATCGTCGAAGATGACGGCAAGCTCGTTCGTGTCACGCAACAGGTTCTTCTCGAAGGTGTTCGTCAGGGTAGAGAGCCGCTGGTTCAGCGCGGTCAGTCGCTCCTTGGCCGCGTCGTCCAGCCCCGCGCCGGCGTGCGACATCTCACGGAAGTGGCGTTCCACCAGATAGCGCTGCTCGGCATCCAGACCGAGGTCCTCGCGCTGCTCATGAAGAGTCTTGATCCGCCGGTAGAGGTCCGCATCGAGCTGAATCGAGTCCTGGTGAGCGGACATCAACGGTGCGAGCGTCTCCTCGATCTGCTGGATCTCTGGAGTGGAGTCGGCCGAAGAGACGGTGTAGAAGGTGCGGGCGACCTCGCCCAGCAGCCGGCCGCTGGATTCGAGGGCGACCATCGTGTTCTCGAACGTCGGTCTCGCCCGCAGGCGGGTGATGGCGCTGATCTCGCCCCTTTGCGCGTCGAACGCCGCATGGAACGCCGGAAGGTAGTGCTGCGGGCGGATCGCTGCATAATCCGGCAGACCGTAGGGGAGTGGGCTCGCGGACAGCAGGGGGTTCTCGTTCGCCATGCGGCAAGCCTAGTCTCGCCTCCTGAGCCACCTCCGTTCGTTTGCAAACCATCAGTTGCAAAGAAACCCTTGCAAAGAGTGGTTTGCACCTCTATCGTGGAGCTCATGGAGAACACCACGGACACTCCGGATGCCGCGGCCCGCGTCGAGGAGCACCACTCGGGTGACCGCGTCCTGGACACGGGGGCGCTGCGTGCACTGGCGCACCCGTTGCGCGTCCGCATCTACGACATCCTCAGTCAGTACGGCCCGCAGACGGCGAGTTCGCTCGCTGAGAAGCTCGGCGAGTCCAGCGGCTCGACGAGCTATCACCTGCGGGCGCTTGCCAAGCAGGACCTCATCCAGGAGATCAGCGACCGGGGCACCGGCCGCGAACGCTGGTGGGAACGCCCCGCCGGCGGGGTCTCGTTCGCCAATCCCGACGCGATGAAGACGCCGGCGGGACGCGCGGCCACGCAGATCGTGATGAACGAGTTCTTCCAGAATCGTCACGACCAGCTCATGGCCTTCATTCACGGGGGACTCTCCGGCAGTGCAGAGCAGTGGCAGGACGGGAGCATGATCTCGACCGCCACCGCGCGACTCACACCGGAGCAGAGCAAGGAGCTCTCCGTGAAGATCATGGCGCTGATCGACGACGCCGTGGACAACTACCGCAATCAGACCGGCGAGGACGTCCGCCCCGTGACGATACGGGCCGACGTGTTCCCGCTTCCCGAACTGGGAGGTTGATCATGACCGCCATCTCCGCTCCGCGCACGCTCACCCGCGCGACGACCTTCGAGCGCGCTCTGCTGCGTGCGGCGTCCGCGCTCGACGGCTTCGTCGCGACTCGTCTCGAACGTCGGGGACGCGTGGCCTACAGGCGCGCCGCCGAAACTCAGGCGCGCGCTGCGCGTTTCCGCAGCAGCGCCCAGGCCTGTGGTGCGGTCGGGCTCCTTCCGCGATGACCGAGGCCGTCGACACGGACGCTGCGGATGACGCGGCCGGCGTGACGGGCCGCACGACTGGGACAACGGTCGCGGGGGCGGGCAAGGGGCCGCTCGGCCGCGACTTCGGAAAGCTCTGGACCGCTGCGGCCTTCAGCAATCTGGCCGACGGACTCGGGCGCACCGCTGTTCCGTTGATCGCCACGACGCTGACGCGCGATCCGCTCGCCATCGCGGTGATCGGCGCTGTGGCGTTCGTGCCCTGGCTGGTGTTCGGGCTGCCTGCGGGGATGATCGTCGACCGCTTCGACCGCCGCATCATCATGGCAGCGGCAAACGGCATCCGGGGGGTTGTCGCACTATGGCTGGCGATCCTCACCGCAACCGGGCAGATCAGCCTGTGGGCGCTCTTCCTCGGCACCCTGGTCTTCGGTCTCGGCGAGACGCTCTTCGACAACGCCACCAACGCCGTCATCCCCGGCGTGGTCCGGCGCGCGCATCTCGATCGGGCCAATGGTCGAATGCAGGCGGCCCAGGTCACGATCGACAGCTTCATCGCGACGCCCATCGCCGGCGTACTGTTCGCCGTCGCCCTCGCGCTGCCCCTCTGGGTCGGCACCGCGGGCTACGTCGTGCCGATCGCGCTGGCGCTCGTGCTGCCGCTGTCGGCGGCTCGTCCGCTTCGAGATCGCACGCTCGCGGATTCCGCGGCGGTGACCAATCCCGGCGCCCCGGACATCGATGTCGCCGGGCCGACCGCGGAGCCCATCGCCGCACCCCTCCCGCGGCCCACCGTGCCCGCACGGGAGGCGATCGCGTACCTCTGGGGCAACCACTATCTGCGTGCGATGGTCGTCTTCACCTCCCTCGTCGGCTGCGCATTCGCGTTCGCGCAGGCCGGGACGATCCTCTACTTCCTCGACGAGCAGGGCGTCGCACCCGCCGCCATCGGCTTCGTCACGGCCGGTATCGGCGTGGGCGCCCTGGTCGGCTCGCTCGCGGCACCGCACATCGTGGCGCGGCTCGGCCGTGGATGGGTCATGTTCGCGGCGAACTTCGTCGCGGCGCTGGCGATGCTGCTCACCGGCCTCGCGCCGGGCGTGGTCAGCGCGGTCCTCGCGTACGGATTGTTCGCCTTCGCCGTCTCCACATGGAACGTCCCGTGGGGAGCGCTGCGTCAGCAGATCGTTCCCGGGCACCTCTTCGGTCGTGTCCTGGGGATCATCAGAATGCTCACGTGGGGGCTCTTCCCCATCGCGACGCTTCTGGGCGGATGGGTTGCGCGCATCGACCTGCGACTGCCGTTCCTGCTCGCCTCGGGTGTCGTCGTGGTCGCGGCGCTCGTCGCCAGTCGACTTCTGGTCGTCGGGACGCGGCACGCCGGGGCCGAGGCGGAGGAGTGATCAGCGGTCAGGCGAAGTCGTCGTCCTCGTCGTGGCGGACGACGGCGTCGCCCTCCTCGTTCAGACTGACGATCACGCCGGTGTCCAACTCGGCGATCGGCTTGCCCTCGAGCCAGGTCAGCGTCCAGCGCGGTGCCGGCTGACCGAGCTGGTCGACCGGCATCGCGTTCTCCACGGCGTCGATCTGCGCGCGAAGCGACGCCGGAACCGACGCGGGCGGTTCGCTTCCCGCAGACCATCGTGTGCCCAGTTGCATGTCAGCCCTCCTGCTGCTCGAGTTCGATGCCGGACACGGCGATCGCCTCGGCATCCGTGTAAGTGATCTCCGCGATCCGTCCGACGGCCTTCAGGTCTCCCTCGGCCAGCCGGATCAGGGCGACGGACTCCGCGGGGGCGGCGATCGTCATGCGTGTCACTGCTGTCTTCTGTGAGGCCTTCGCTTCGGTCTTGGCCCGACGGATGCCGATCAGGGCGTCGCCGACCACCGTGAGCACGGCGGGGTCTCCGTCGATGCCGAGCGCCTCTGGCCACGGCGCGGTGTGCACCGAGCCGTCGTTGAACCACGACCACGCCTCTTCGGTGGCGAACGCCAGGACCGGCGCGAACAGCCGCAGCAGGGTCGACAGCGCGATCCGCAGCGCGAGCGCGGCCGAGGCCTGGCCGACGTCGGAACGGTCGTAGGCGCGCTCCTTGACGAGTTCGAGGTAGTCGTCGCAGAAGGTCCAGAAGAACGACTCGGTGATCTCGAGGGCGCGTGCGTGGTCGTAGGCGTCCAGAGCCTTCGTCGCGTCGCGGATCACACCGTCCAGCGTCGCGAGCATCGATGCGTCGAGCGCGTGCGTCACCTCAGCGCCCTCGGGCACCGGGAACGAGAGCACGAACTTCGCGGCGTTGAGGATCTTGATGGCCAGGCGACGCCCGATCTTGATCTGTGTCGGGTTCTGCGGATCGAAGGCGGCATCCGTGCCCAGGCGGCTCGACGCCGACCAGTAGCGGACGGCATCGGAGCCGTGCTGGTGCAGGATGTCGGCGGGCGTGACCACGTTGCCCTTGGACTTGGACATCTTCTTGCGGTCCGGGTCCACGATGAAGCCCGAGATCGCGGCATCCGTCCACGGAGCGCGGTCGTCCTCCAGCGCACTGCGCAGCATGGTGGAGAACAGCCAGGTACGGATGATGTCCTGCCCCTGCGGGCGCACATCGAACGGCGCGACGAGCGACCACAGCTCCTCATCGCGCTGCCATCCGCCGGCCAGCTGCGGGGTCAGCGACGACGTCGCCCAGGTGTCGAAGATGTCCCGTTCGCCGTCGAAGCCACCGGGCACCCCGCGCTGCGCTTCGGTGAAGCCGGCGGGCACATCGCTGGTCGGGTCGACCGGAAGCCGCTCGGCCGCCGGCGCCAGCACACGGCTGTAGTCCCGCTCGCCCTGCTCGTCCAGCGCGTACCAGACCGGAATCGGCACGCCGAAGAAGCGCTGTCGTGAC
Organism: Microbacterium terregens; assembly: GCF_039534975.1. Taxonomy (NCBI): domain Bacteria; kingdom Bacillati; phylum Actinomycetota; class Actinomycetes; order Micrococcales; family Microbacteriaceae; genus Microbacterium; species Microbacterium terregens. The sequence continues at coordinate 2,148,824 of NZ_BAAAWH010000001.1, read as the reverse complement.
ACCAGCCAATCGCCGGTGAGTCCGTTCGTCCAGTTCTCGAAGCGCACGCGCATGAAGTCCGGGTGCCACGACATCTGCTGCCCGAGCTCGATGAGCTTGTCGCGCAGCACCTCGTCGCGGGCGCCGTTGCGCAGATACCACTGGCGGGTGGAGACGATCTCGAGGGGGCGGTCGCCCTTCTCGTAGAACTTGACGACGTGGGAGAACGGCTTGGGATCTCCGATGAGCTCCCCGGATTCGGACAGCAGCTCCGCCACCCGCTTCTTGGCGCTGAACACTGTCTTTCCGGCGAGCTCGGCGTACGCCGCCTTGCCCTTCTCGGTGACGATCACATCGGGCGCCTCAGCGAGTACCCGGCCGTCCTTGCCGAGGATGGTGCGGTTCGGGAGATCGAGTTCGCGCCACCACACGATGTCGGTCACATCGCCGAAGGTGCAGATCATCGCGATGCCCGACCCCTTGTCCTGCTGGGCAAGCGGGTGCGCGAGAACCGGCACCTCGACATCGAACAGGGGTGTGCGCACGGTGGAGCCGAACAGGGTCTGATAGCGCTCGTCGTCCGGGTGCGCCACCAGTGCCACGCAGGCCGGCAGCAGCTCAGGGCGAGTCGTCTCGATGAAGACGTCGCCGGAGCCGTCCGACTTGTGGAAGGCGAGTCGATGGTAGGCAGCGGGCTGCTCGCGGTCTTCGAGCTCGGCTTGTGCGATCGCGGAGCGGAAGTCGATGTCCCACAGGGTCGGGGCCATCGCCTGGAACGCTTCACCGCGCTCGAGGTTCCGCAGGAACGCCAGCTGCGAGACCCGGATCGTGTCGTCGCTGATCGTCCGGTAGGTCTGCGTCCAGTCGACGCTCAGCCCGAGCTGGCGGAAGAGCTCCTCGAAGGTGACCTCGTCCTGCGCGGTGAGGGTCTCGCACAGCTCGATGAAGTTGCGGCGGCTGATCGGCACCTGGTCCGCTGCGCGCGAGCTCTTGTTGTCACCGCCCTCGTACGGCGGAGTGAAGCCCGGGTCGTACGCGAGCGAAGGGTCGCAGCGCACTCCGTAGTAGTTCTGGACGCGCCGCTCGGTGGGCAGGCCGTTGTCGTCCCAGCCCATCGGGTAGAACACGGACTTGCCGCGCATGCGCTCGAAACGCACCTTGACGTCCGTGTGCGTGAACGAGAACACATGGCCGATGTGGAGACTGCCCGAGGCGGTCGGCGGGGGAGTGTCCACCGAGTACACGCCGGCGCGCCCACGTCGCACGGCTTCAGCCCGGTCGAACAGGTACGTGCCCTGGCCCTGCCATGCGGCATCCCATTTCGCTTCCAGACCTTCGAGGGCGGGCTTGTCCGGGATCTGCGCGTCGGCCATGAGGGTCTCCTTGGCGATATGTGCGGCACTGTGTGAGCGTGCCTGAGTGTGGGATGTCCGCCCATTCTAGCGTGGGCGTGCGCGTGCTCCCCGTGAGCGGAGCGTCACGGGCGTTCCCTGCCGAGGGGGTGGTGACTCGCGAGGGCGCCGAGGGCACTTTCGACCCTCAGCAGTGACCACACCCTCACGCCGCATCCGTTCCGCAGCGGCGGCCCGCCGTTGCTCCCCAACCGCGGGCACCGGTGACGAGTGCACGTGATCGAGACACGGTGCGTCCTCTACGCCGGAGCAGAACGATGCTGACGTTCATGGATGCTGTCGGATTCGTGCGCCGCCGCGGGAGACTGGCCCGATCGAGTGAGCTGCGCGACCAGGGAGCGACGAACAGGGAGCTGACGGATGCTGTCCGCACAGGTGCGCTGGTGCGCCCGAGACGCGGGTGGCTGGCACTTCCCGACGCGGATCCCGGCATGCTGGCGGCTGCGCGGGCGGGCGTCGTCCTGACCTGCGTCACGCAGGCCGCCAGGCTCGGGCTCTGGGTGCTCGCCGAGGACGGCGTGCACGTGGCCGCTCCGCCGCACTCGGGCGGCGTCCGGATCGCACGGCATGCGCGTTCGTCGAATGGCGACCCTCCCGCCACTGTTCACTGGACCGCACCGCTCGTGCCGCGGCATCCGGGCGCACTGGTCGACCCGATCGAGAACGTGCTGTACCTCGTGGCGATGTGTCAACCGTTCGAATCCGCCCTCGCGGTGTGGGAGTCGGCGATGCGCACGCAGCTCGTTTCGGCGCTCGGCCTTTCGCGGTTTGCCCTGCCCGAGCGTGCGCGGAGGGTGCTGGCCGCGGCCAACCCGTTCTCGGACTCAGGGCTCGAGTCCTTCGTCGTGCCCCGGCTGAGGTGGTTGCGGCTGCGGATCGTGCCGCAGACGTGGATCGCCGGTCACCGCGTCGATTTCCTCATCGGAGAGCGGCTCGTCCTGCAGATCGACGGTGGTCATCACGTCGGGCGGCAACGCGAAGAGGACATCGCTCACGATGCCCAGCTCATGCTCCTCGGGTATCACGTGATTCGCGTCGGCTACCGTCAGGTGGTCGATCGCTGGCACGAGGTGCAGGACGTGATCATGCGGGCGGTCGGGCAGGGACTGCATCTCGCCTCGTAGTCGCCGCGCGAAGGCGCTCTCCTGAGGGCCTGGGGTGACCACGACCTCAGGAACCGGCGGCGCAGCCCGCCGCGTGTCAGTCGAGGACCCGGATGCCGAGTGCCTCCGCGAGCGCGGGCGCGAGGTATGCGACCTGACGTGCGGAGAACGTGGCGCCGCGCAGCGAGGTGAGATCGAGGTAGGACACCGCGTCGAGTCCGCGCAGGTCGAGATCCCGCGCGCGCATCGCCCGCGTATCCACCTCGTCCGCGCGGGTGTCCGCGAAGGCTGCGCGCGAGACCTTGGCCTGCGGCATGTCCAGGGTGCCGAGCTCACAACCGGCGACCACCAGGTCGTGGACGCGAGCTCCGGCGAGCGACAGGTAGTCGATCCGCACATCGCGCAGCTCGAGTTCGTCGATCTCCGCGTCCGCCAGGTCGAGCGTCCCGATCCGGCCGGCGAGGATCCGAACCCGCCGCAATCGCGCTGACCGCGCAGAGAGCGCGGTGGCGCGGATGTTCCGGATCTCGACATCGATGAGCGTCGCGCCGGTCAGATCGAGACGATCGACGGATGCCGCGACCACCGCCGATTCCGCGATGTCGGTGTGCGCGGCATCCGTGATCGGCTCCAGCGCGGTCCACTGGACCTGCGACCACGAGCCACCGCGCACCGGACGACTGCCTTCCTCAAGGTGCGGAGGCAGATCGGGCGGCGACACGCGGGGAGGAGCGAGGACGGGCGGGCGGGGCATCACTCCACGCTACGCGGTGGCTGCGCACCACCCCGCGGAGCCCGGTGTGGCGACAGCGCCCGAGCCGGCGCGCGTACGCGCCTACACGAGCGCTGTCGCGGACTCCGGTTCGGTCGCAAGCTCGGGCTCCGGGCGACGGCGCGACGCGGCGATGGCGGCGACCAGCGTGATCACGGCCATGGGCGCCAGCACGACACCAGGGTGCCACCAGGCGAAGCCCGTCCCTTCGCCGATCGCAAGAGTCACCGCCGGTACGAAGCCACTGACCGTCGCCGCGATCGCGTACGAGATCGACAGCGCCGAGTACCGGAACCGATCGGGGAAGAGGTCGTTCATGAGGCCGCCGAGCGCGGCCCACGACATCGTCGGAAGGATTCCGCCCACGATCATCGTGGCCACGAGGATCGGGAACGTCGCGAACTGCAGCAGGAAGTACATCGGGAACGTGATCAGCAACGTGCCCAGCGCCCCCCACGCGACGACGCGGGCCGAACCGATCCGCGTCGCCCACGCACCGAACAGCGGGATGGTGATGAGCTGGAGCAGACCGCCGACCGTCGTCGCGACCAGCAGATCCTGGAAGCTGAATCCCAGCTCGGCGACGCCGTAGTTGATCGTGTAGGTGTTCATCAGCGAATACGAGCCGATGCCCAGCAGAGCGGCGCCGATCGCGATCGCCACCGCAGCGGGCTTCGCGGTGAACATCGTCACGAAGGGGACGCGCTCCCTGCGCTTCTCGGCGACGACCTCGCGGAAGACCGGCGTCTCGTCGATCGACCAGCGCAGATAGAGCGAGACCAGCAGCAGCGGGAAGGCGATCAGGAACGGGATGCGCCATCCCCACGCGGCCAGCTCCTCGGCGGGCAGCACGAGGGTCATCACGATGAACAGCGTGGCCGAGAGAATGGAACCGACCGGAGACCCGAGCTGCGGGATGGCGGCGTAGAACGCGCGCTTGAGCGGTCCGGAGTGTTCGGTGGCGAGCAGGATCGATCCACCCCACTCGCCGCCCAGCGAGAGTCCCTGTGCGATCCGGAGGATGACCAGCAGGATGGCGCCGAGCCATCCCGCCTGCGCGTACGTGGGCAACAGCCCGATGAGGCCGGTGGCGACGCCCATGATGCCGACGGTCCACAGCAACGTGGTGCGACGACCGAGCCGATCGCCCATATAGCCGAAGAGGACGGCGCCGATGGGGCGGACGATGAACGCCACGGCGACGGTCGAGAAGGCCAGCAGCTGTGCGCCGAACGGGCCGAGGGGCTCGAAGAACAGCGGGCCGATGAAGTACGCCGAGAAGTAGGCGAAGACGTAGAAGTCGAACGACTCGAGAGAGGTTCCGACCATGGATGCCCACGCGACGCGCCGCACAGGGGTGGCTGACGGGGACAGGGGCGAGGCGGTATGTGTGGTTGTCACAGCCAACCATCCTGCCACTGTTGAGCACTTACTGGATCGTGTACAGAAACATGCGTCAGACGTAGCGCCCTGCGGCTGCGATCGGGTGCGTAGAATCGGGGGACGAGCATCGATCCGGCATCACCGGGGAGCTTCCGGAAGAACCGGGCGTCAGCCCTCAGTAGAACCGGACGGGGCAGGCCCGTCACAGCCGCAGTGAGAGTGGCACGCCGACGGAGCGCACGTTCCTGAGGCCGTCGCAACGCGGGGTGGTACCGCGGTTCTCCCGAACAGGAGGATCGTCCTCGCAGGAAGCATCGCAACCTGCTGGAGTGACATGACCTACCCCAAGTCCGGACCCGACGTACCACCGAGCCCGCGGTTCCCTGCGATCGAGCGCGAGGTCATCGACTTCTGGAACGCCGACGACACGTTCCAGGCATCCATCCAGAACCGCGAGGGCGCACCGGAGTGGGTCTTCTACGACGGCCCTCCGTTCGCCAACGGGCTGCCACACTACGGCCACCTGCTCACCGGGTACGCGAAAGACCTCTTCCCGCGGTTCCAGACCATGCGCGGCAATCGCGTGGACCGCGTCTTCGGCTGGGACACGCATGGCCTGCCGGCCGAGCTGGAGGCGATGAAGCAGCTGGGCATCACCGAGAAGGAAGAGATCGAGCGCATGGGCGTCGCGACCTTCAACGCGAAGGCTCGCGAGTCGGTGCTCGCGTACACCCGTGAGTGGCAGGAGTACGTCACGCGTCAGGCGCGCTGGGTCGATTTCGACCGCGGCTACAAGACACTCGACACGGACTACATGGAGAGCGTGCTCTGGGCCTTCAAGACCCTCTACGACAAGGGGCTCGCCTACGAGGGTTACCGCGTGCTCCCGTACTGCTGGCGCGACCAGACGCCGCTGTCCAGCCACGAGCTGCGCATGGACGACGACGTCTACAAGATGCGCCAGGACCCGTCGGTGACGGTGACCTTCCCCCTCGTCGGTGTGAAGGCCGAGGCGCTCGGACTGACCGCCGTGCGCGCCCTCGCCTGGACCACCACACCGTGGACGCTCCCGACCAACCTCGCCCTCGCCGTCGGCCCCGGCATCCGATATGTCGTCGTCCCCGGGGGTCCGCTGGGTGCCGCGGACGTCCATCACGATCCCGCCGACAGTTCGGCGACCGGCGGCGCCGCCCACGACCCCGCAGAGGCGCAGTCGCACCGCTATCTGCTGGCCGAGGACCTGCTGCCGAATTACGCGAAGGACCTCGGGTACGAGAATTCCTCGGATGCCGTGGCGGCGGTCGAGGCGGTGCACCTCGGCTCCGATCTGGCGGACGTGCACTACGACCGCCTGTTCGACTACTACGCCGACGCCGAGGAGTACGGGACGCAGAACGCGTGGCGGATCCTCGTCGACGACTACGTGACGACCGGCGACGGGACGGGGATCGTCCATCAGGCTCCCGCGTACGGCGAGGACGACCAACGGGTCGCCGAAGCTGCCGGCATCCCGACGATCCTCAGCCTCGACGACGGCGGAAAGTTCCTGCCCGCGGTGACCGATGTCGCCGGTCAGCTGTGGATGGACGCGAACACCCCGCTCGTGCGCATCCTGCGACAGGGCGGTCGACTGCTGCGCCTGGCGAGCTACGAGCACTCGTACCCGCACTGCTGGCGGTGCCGCAACCCGCTCATCTACAAGGCCGTCTCAAGTTGGTTCGTCCGCGTGACCGACACCCGGGACCGCCTGGTCGAGCTCAACGAGCAGATCACCTGGGTTCCGGAGAACGTCAAACACGGGCAGTTCGGCAAGTGGCTCGAGGGCGCCCGCGACTGGTCGATCAGCCGGAACCGGTACTGGGGTTCGCCGATCCCGATCTGGAAGAGCGACAACCCCGACTTCCCGCGCGTCGACGTGTACGGCTCGCTGGCAGATCTCGAACGCGACTTCGGGCGGCTGCCGCGCGACCCTGCCGGCCAGGTCGACCTGCATCGTCCGTACATCGACGATCTGACCCGCCCGAATCCCGACGACCCGAGCGGCGCGAGCACGATGCGCCGCATCGAGGACGTGCTGGATGTGTGGTTCGACTCGGGCTCGATGCCGTTCGCGCAGGTGCACTACCCGTTCGAGAACCACGAATGGTTCGAGGAGCACTCGCCGGCCGATTTCATCGTGGAGTACATCGGCCAGACCCGCGGCTGGTTCTACGTCATGCACGTCCTGTCCGGCGCACTGTTCGACCGGCCGGCGTTCACCGGGGTGAGCTGCCACGGCATCGTGCTCGGCAGCGACGGCCAGAAGATGTCGAAGTCTCTGCACAACTACCCCGACGTGTCCGAGGTCTTCGACCGCGACGGCTCGGACGCGATGCGATGGTTCCTGATGGGGAGTTCGGTCCTGCGTGGCGGGAACCTCGTCGTCACCGAGGAGGGCATTCGGCAGGGCGTGCGGGAATTCCTCCTGCCGCTGTGGAACGCGTGGTACTTCTTCTCCACGTACGCGAATGCTGCCGGCGGCCCCGGCGGGGGCGGGTACGAGGCGACCTGGCGCACCGACTCCACGGACGTCCTGGACCGCTACATCCTGGCGCGCACCGGCGATCTGGTGCGCGAGGTGGCGGCCGATCTGGACGGTCTGGACTCCACGACTGCCGCGGCGAAGCTGCGTGACTTCGCCGAAGCCCTCACCAACTGGTACATCAGACGCTCGCGCGACCGGTTCTGGGTGGGCGTGAGCGGCGATCCGAAGAGCCGCGAGGCGTTCGACACCCTGTACACGGTCCTCGAGACGCTCACCCGGGTCGCGGCACCGCTGATCCCGCTGGTGTCCGAGCGGGTCTGGCAGGGGCTCACCGGCGGGCGCAGCGTCCATCTGGAGGATTGGCCGGATGCCGAGGCCTTCCCGGCTGCGGATGACATCCGTACGGCGATGGATGCCGTCCGCGAGGTCTCGTCGGTGGCCAACGCGCTGCGCAAACGTGAAGGACGGCGTGTGCGGCTGCCGCTGGCACGACTGACGGTCGTCGCGGCGCGTGCCGCCTCGCTCGGTCAGTTCGAGGACATCCTGCGTGAGGAGCTCAACGTCAAGTCGGTCGAGCTCGTGGATCTGCAGGGCGACACGGCGTCGCGGTACGGCATCTCCCACCGGCTCTCGGTCAATGCGCGCGCCGCGGGTCCTCGGCTCGGCAAGCGGGTGCAGCAGGCGATCCAAGCGGCCAAGGCCGGTGACTGGTCCGAGACGGACGGGGTGGTGACCGCGGGCGCGATCGCGCTGGAGCCGGGGGAGTACGACCTCGTGCTCGAGACGACGGGGCGCCCCGAGGGCGAGGCCCTCGCGGTTCTGCCGCGCGGCGGCTTCGTACTGCTCGATACGAACTCCACCCCTGAGCTGGAAGCAGAGGGCCTGGCGCGCGACGTCGTGCGTGCGGTGCAGGACACACGCAAGGCAGCCGGGTTCGACGTGAGCGACCGCATCCGTCTCGTGCTCACCTTCCGCTCCTCGACGGACGGCGAGGCGGTGGCATCCGCGTTCGACACCGCCGATGTCGCGGGCGAGACGCTCGCGCTCCAGTACGCGGTCACGGACGCCGAGGCGACCGTGCTGCTCGGGGACGCCACGCTGTCAACGGCAGGCGCAGACCACGCGACGGAGTTCGCGAAGGGCACCTTCGCCAACGCGGGAGACTTCACTGTTTCGGTGAGCAGGATACTGACGAAGGTCGAGGACGCCCGATGAGCGATCGCAATCGCGCGGACGCCGTGTACGACGCGCTCCTGCAGCGCCAGGGTGAGCGCTGGGTCCAGCCGCGTGTCGAGCGGACCCGGCGAGTGCTGGAGCTGCTGGACGATCCGCAGCGCACCTACCGGGTGGTCCACGTCACCGGCACCAACGGCAAGACATCCACCAGCCGCATCATCGAGAGCCTGGTGCGCGCGCACGGGCTGCGCACGGGTCTGTTCACAAGTCCCCATCTGGAACGCTTCACCGAGCGGATCATGATCGACGGCGAGCCGGTGTCGGACGCGGCCGTGGCCGACGCCTGGGACGAGATCCTTCCGTTCGTCGACTTCGTGGACGCCGAGCTGGCTGCGGCGGACGATGCGCCGCTGACGTTCTTCGAGCTGCTCACCGTCCTGGCGTTCGTGGTGTTCGCGGACGCCCCCATCGACGTCCTGGTGCTCGAGGTCGGCATGGGCGGGTCGTGGGACTCGACGAACACGGCCGACGGGGACGTTGCGGTGTTCACGCCGATCGACATCGACCACGCTGATCGGCTGGGCGCGACGATCCGCGAGATCGCCACGGTCAAGTCCGGGATCATCAAGGTCGGAGCCGCCGCCGTGTCGGCGCGACAGGATGCCGCAGCCGAGGCCGTCCTGCGCGCGGCGGCGGCCGAGAAGGACGCCACGATCGCGTTCGAGGGGGAGCAGTTCGCCCTCAGCGATGCCCGGCTGGCAGTCGGAGGTCAGCTGATCTCGGTGCGGGGTCTCGCCGGCCTCTACCAGGACGAGTACCTCCCACTGTTCGGGGGACACCAGGCCCAGAACGCCGCGCTCGCGATCGCGGCGGTCGAGTCGCTGATCGGAGGCGGAAGCCAGCCGATCACCGGCGACATCCTCGCGGAGGGTTTCGCGCAGGCGAGCTCACCCGGTCGGCTGCAGCTGGTCGGGGTGAGCCCGACCGTGATCGTCGACGCCGCGCACAACCCCCACGGCGCGCGTGCGCTGGTGGCTGCCCTCGGCGAGTCGTTCGACTTCGACGAGTGGGGTGTCGTGCTGGGGGTTCTCGCCGACAAGGATGCCGCGGGCATCGTCGCGGAGCTCACACCGATCGCCTCGCACGTCTTTGCCACCGCGCCCGACTCGGAACGCGCCGACGACGCGGACCTCATCGCGGATCTCGCCGAGGCCGCTGGACTGCCCGTGACCGTGCACGCGAACGTGGCCGATGCGGCAGAGGCCGCGCGCGCGTGGGCCGCGGCATCCGACCGCCGGGCCGTGGTGATCGCCGGTTCGGTCGTCCTGGCCGGCGAGGCGGTCGGCCTCGCGACGGAAGAGGACTGGAAGGCAGGGTGGGCAGAATGAGCGGACGCGAAGGCCGAGTTCCCAGACAGCGCCGTGCCCGCGGCGCCGCGGAGTCGCTCGGATCGATCGTGCTGGCGTTCGAGTCGATCGTCGTGTTCCTCGGCGGCCTCGCGATCTACGGGTTGGGGGCGCTGCCGCCGCAGATCCCCGGCTGGTGGGGGATCGTCGCCGGTGCCGTCCTGGCGATCGTGATGGTGCTGACGGGACGCGTACTGCGCCACCACTGGGGCATCGCCCTGGGCTGGGCCCTGCAACTCGTGGTGGCCCTCGGCGCCGTCCTGGTTCCCGCACTGGCCCTGGTCGCGCTCATTTTCGGCGCGATGTGGGGATATGCGACCATCAAGGGGGCTTCCCTGGACGCGCGGAACGCGCGACTCGCTTCCGAAGCCGACATTGTGAATGGAGACTGACCCATGGCCACCGAAGAGACTCTCGTCCTCGTCAAACCCGACGGCGTTGCCCGCGGGCTGACCGGCGCGATCCTTGCCCGTATCGAGGCGAAGGGATACTCGCTCGTCGATATCGGTCTGGTCGAACCCGATCGCGACACCCTCGAGCAGCACTACGCCGAGCACGAGGGCAAGCCGTTCTATGAGCCGCTGCTGGAGTTCATGATGTCAGGGCCGTCGGTGGCCATCCGCCTCGCCGGCAACCGCGTGATCGAGGGGTTCCGCTCGCTCGCGGGCACCACCGATCCCACCACCGCCGCGCCGGGCACGATCCGCGGCGATTACGGACGCGACTGGGGACTGAAGGTGCAGCAGAACCTCGTGCACGGCTCGGACAGCGCAGAATCCGCGGCCCGCGAGTTGGACATCTGGTTCCCCTAGTCAGAAGACGGCGCCGAGCACGTCCAGGCGGAACTGGGCGATCACGGCGATGATCGCGTAGCTGATCACGGCCAGCAGCGGCATCCACCCCATCAGCTTTGCGGCGCCGCTGCGGATCGATCGCGGGGCGGGGAGGATGCCGGTGCGCAGGACGTGCAGGATCACCGCGTAGAACGTCGGGATGGTCACCAGCCACGTCACCATGCACCACGGGCACAGCGTGCCCAGCACGAACAGGCTCTGAGCGATCAGCCAGATCACGAAGACGAAGGCGAAGGTCAGGCCGAGCGCGAACAGGAGCCAGAACCAGCGAGCGAACCGGGCTCCGGCCAGGATCGCCACGCCCACCACGATCGGCGCCACCCACCCGGTCAGGCCCAGAATCGGGTTCGGGAAACCGAACACGCTGCCCTGCCAGGACTCGAGGTTCTTGCCGCACTGGACGAGCGGACTGATGTCGCAGCCGAGAATCACATCCGGGTCCGCGAGAAGGTGCAGCCGCTCCATGGTGAGCGAGAACGCCGCCCACCAGCCGACGACGCCGGCGAGGACGAACCACACGGCCAAGGCGGTCGGTCGAGTGCGGGAACCGGGCTGGGTCATGCCTCGGATTATGGCATCGAGGTCTGTGCGGATGCCGCTCGAAGCCGCCGTGGAAAATCTCCTCTGGAGCGCGTCGGCACATTCGCCCCATGAAAGTGCGATAATGGTTGAGATGCGTCGCGGCCGCGCCGCCACACGCGTCACCAGAAGACTTCGGGCGATGAGCGCCCTTCGCAGCACGAGCCACGGGCCGGCTGCAGACCGATGAGTTAGCGGCACCGCAGGTGCGGCACCGCACGAGATTTCGCCGGACGACGCGCGGTGTCGTCCGCAGGGAGTACGCCAGTGATGGCCGATGAAACCGATGCACACCTCGAATCCACCGACGTCTCAGACACACCGGTAGCGCCCAGCGCCTCCGATGCTCCTGAGACGGCCGCGCCGGAGTCCGAGCTCGATGTGACCACGTCCGCCGAGGCGGCGAGTCCGACGTCCGCTGAGGCGGTGGACCCGCCACCCGCTCCGACGGCCACGTCCGAGTCCGACGACGCCGGCGACGCCGACGAACCCGTCGCACCGACCGAGCCGGAGCCTGCACCCGCAGACTCTGCGCAGGAGGCGCCGACCGCGGATTCCGGGCCGAAGTCCGCGGTCGATCTCGGGCTCCTTCCCGAGGTCTTCGTATCCGCCGTGTCCACGCAGCTCGTGTTTTACGCGCCCGAGCTGCCCGCGCTGCCACCGCTGCCCGAGGAGGAGCCTGCCGCCGAGCACGCCTCGTCGACCAGTGCGCGGCGCCGCAACCGACGCCGGACCGGCGAGGGCCGGGACGAGACGTCCGCGCCCGCAGAGCCGCAGCCGCCGCGCCAGCGCGCGGTCGAGCTCATCACCGAACCGCAGCGGATCAAGGGCTCAACCCGCCTCGAGGCGAAGAAGCAGCGCCGCCGCGACGGACGCGAGGCAGGTCGTCGGCGTCCTGTCGTGACCGAGGCAGAGTTCCTCGCGCGTCGCGAATCCGTCGACCGCGAGATGATCGTGCGCTCCAAGAACGGGCGCATCCAGATCGCCGTGCTCGAAGACAGCGTGCTCGTGGAGCACTACGTCGCGCGCAACCAGGACGCATCGCTGATCGGCAACGTCTACCTGGGTCGCGTCCAGAACGTGCTGCCCAGCATGGAGGCGGCGTTCGTCGACATCGGTCGGGGACGCAACGCGGTGCTGTACTCCGGCGAGGTCGATTGGGACGGCGTGGAGACGGGCAACCAGCCACGCCGCATCGAGCTTGCGCTCAAGAGCGGTGACCGCGTCCTGGTCCAGGTCACGAAGGACCCGATCGGCCACAAGGGAGCCCGGCTCACGAGCCAGATCTCCCTTCCGGGTCGCTACCTCGTCTACGTGCCCGGCGGCACGATGAACGGAATCTCGCGCAAGCTGCCCGACACCGAGCGCGCCCGCCTGAAGAAGATCCTCAAGGAGGTGCTGCCGGAATCCTCCGGCGTCATCGTCCGCACCGCGGCCGAGGGGGCCACGGAGGATCAGCTCACCCGCGACGTCCAACGCCTCACCACGCAGTGGGAGCACATCAGTCGCCAGGTCGAATCCATCCAAGCGCCCGCGCTGCTGCACTCCGAGCCCGACCTTCTCGTGAAGATCGTGCGGGACGTCTTCAATGAGGACTTCACCAAGATGCTCATCCAGGGTGAGGACGCGCATCAGACGATCACGGCGTATCTCGAGAGTGTCGCTCCCGACCTCCTCGATCGCGTCGAGGTCTACGCCAGCGACACCGATCCGTTCGACGAGTTCCGCGTGACGGAGCAGATCGAGAAGGCGCTGGACCGCAAGGTCTGGCTGCCCTCGGGCGGTTCCCTCGTGATCGACCGCACCGAGGCGATGACCGTGGTCGACGTCAACACCGGCAAGTTCGTCGGGACCGGCGGGAATCTCGAAGAGACCGTCACGAAGAACAACCTCGAGGCGGCGGAAGAGATCGTCCGCCAGCTGCGCCTGCGCGACATCGGCGGCATCATCGTCGTCGACTTCATCGACATGGTGCTCGAATCCAACCGCGACCTCGTGCTGCGACGTCTGGTCGAGTGCCTGAGCCGCGACCGCACGAAGCACCAGGTGGCCGAGGTGACCTCGCTCGGCCTCGTCCAGATGACACGCAAGAAGCTCGGCCTCGGTCTGCTCGAAACCTTCAGCGAGGCGTGCGAGGTCTGCGCCGGGCGTGGCGTCATCGTCCACCACGACCCCGTCGTGAAGCACCGCGCGCCGACCGGCAACGGATCCCCTCCCGGCCGTCGTCCGCGGGCTGCGGCGCCGAACGCGAACGGCAGCGCCGGTGGCACCCACGTCATCACCGAGGGCGTGAAATCCGCCCTGGCTCAGATCGCGGCATCCACGATCCACTCGCACCAGGACGAGGAGACCGTGCCGGTCGCCGCGCCTGTCTCGGAGGCGCCCGTGGAGCGGCCCAAGAAGCAGCGCAAGAAGCGGCCGGATGCCGCCTCGACCGCGCCGCGGACTGAGAAGGATCTGCTGCTGGACTCCGTGCTCAGCGCGCTTCCCGAGCCGAAGGCGCCCGGCCAGGGTCGCTCGCGGCGCCGCGTGACGACAGCTGCCCTCACCGGGACGCCCGTCTCGCACGCTCCGGCGGACGAATAGCCTCAGCGTTCGCGGCGTTCCCTCGCCGTGATACGAAGCCCCGATGCGATGAGCGCCTTCACCAGGACGCGCCCGTCGACGTGGCGCGCGCCCGCAGCGACCAGGCGGGCGTGCGCCTCGTCGGGCACGTCATAGTGGTCCCGATCGAAGCCGCGCCGGGGGATGCCATTGGCGGCGGCGAACTGATGCAGTTCCTCGAGGTTCGAATCGCTCACCAGGTGGGCCCACAATCGACCGTGCGCCGGCCAGCGCGCGTCGTCGATGAGGATCGCCACCATCCGATCCTACGCAGCCACCTGGCGATCCGGCGGGCGCCTTCGGAGGAGCGCTTTTGCTTGTGGCGGGCGCATCCGGTAAAGTATCCCCTTGGTGCGTTGACGACATTTCTGCTCCGCATCGAGTCTTTGCTCAGGCAATCCGGAGCCGCGCGCTCCCCGAAGAAACAGGTATGAAGTGGTCTACGCAGTTGTGCGCGCCGGTGGCCGGCAGGAGAAGGTCGAGGTCGGCACGATCGTCGTTCTCGATCGTCAGTCCGCGAAGGTCGGCGACGAGATCCAGTTGCCCGCCGTTCTGTTCGTCGACGGTGACACCGTCACGACCGACGCTGACAAGCTCGCGAAGGTGACCGTCACGGCCGAGGTCGTCGGCGAGGAGCGCGGCCCCAAGATCGTGATCCAGAAGTTCAAGAACAAGACCGGTTACAAGAAGCGCCAGGGGCACCGACAGGACCTCACGCGCGTCAAGGTCACTGGCATCAAGTAAGCACGGAAGAGACTGGGAACATGGCACACAAAAAGGGCGCAAGCTCCACCCGCAACGGTCGTGACTCCAACGCACAGCGCCTCGGCGTGAAGCGCTTCGGCGGCCAGAAGGTGCTCGCCGGCGAGATTATCGTCCGCCAGCGCGGCACGCACTTCCACCCCGGCGTCAACGTCGGACGCGGTGGAGACGACACGCTGTTCGCCCTCGAGGCCGGCGCGGTCGAGTTCGGCGCGAAGGGCGGCCGCAAGGTCGTCAACATCGTGGTTCCGGCGGCGTAATCCGCCGCACACGCAGTTTTCTGTGGAGGGGGCGGGCTTCGGCTCGCCCCCTCTGCGTTCATCAGTCAGCACTGTTCAGCAGGCACCACGAGCCCTAAGGGGGAGCGCATGGTCACATTCGTCGACCGAGTGACGCTGCACCTGTCCGCCGGCAAGGGCGGGAACGGGTGCGTGTCCGTGAAGCGCGAGAAGTTCAAGCCGATGGCCGGCCCGGACGGCGGGAACGGTGGCCACGGTGGTGACATCGTGCTGGTCGCGGACCCCCAGGTCACGACGCTGTTGTCGTATCACCACTCGCCGCACCGATCGGGTGGAAACGGCGGCTTCGGCATGGGCGATCACCGCTCCGGCGCGGCCGGCGAGGCCGTGGAGCTCGTGGTACCGGTCGGCACCGTCGTCAAGGATGTCTCGGGCGAGACGCTGGTGGACATGGTCGAGCCCGGTATGCGCTTCATCGTCGCGCCCGGCGGGATCGGCGGCCTCGGCAACGCTTCGCTGGCCAACCAAAAGCGCAAGGCCCCGGGGTTCGCCCTGCTCGGCACGCCCGGATGGGAAGGAGACGTCCTTCTCGAGCTGAAGACCGTCGCCGACGTCGCCCTGGTCGGCTACCCCTCCGCAGGCAAGTCGAGCCTCATCGCCGCCATCTCGGCCGCCCGGCCGAAGATCGCCGACTACCCGTTCACCACGCTGCACCCCAATCTCGGTGTCGTTCAGGCGGGCGACGTGCGCTACACCGTCGCCGATGTGCCCGGCCTCATCGAGGGTGCAAGTGAGGGGAAGGGCCTCGGGCTCGAGTTCCTCCGCCACGTCGAACGCTGCACCGCGCTCGTGCACGTCCTGGACTGCGCGACTCTGGAACCCGGGCGCGACCCGCTGAGCGACCTCGAGGTGATCCTCGCCGAACTCGCGGCCTACCCCGTCCCGGAAGGGCAGCTTCCCCTTCTCGACCGGCCGCAGATCGTCGCGTTGAACAAGGTCGACGTGCCCGAGGCGAGAGACCTGGCGGACCTGGTCCGTCCGGAGCTGGAGGCTCGCGGATATCGGGTCTTCGAGATCTCCACGGTCAGTCATGAGGGCCTCCGCCAGCTCACCTATGCCCTGGGCGACATCGTCGCCGCGCATCGGGTCGCAGAGGCGGCCAAGCCCGTCGTCGATCGCGTCGTCATCCGCCCCCACGGTTCCGAGCGCGAGTTCACGATCCGCGTCGAGGGTGGCACGTACGGGGACATCTACCGCGTCCTCGGCGCCAAGCCGCTTCGCTGGGTGCAGCAGACGGACTTCCAGAACGAAGAGGCTGTGGGCTACCTCGCCGATCGCCTCGACAAGCTCGGCGTGGAGGATCAGCTCTTCAAATCCGGCGCCCAGCCGGGATCGACGGTCGTCATCGGCGAAGGTGACGGCGTCATCTTCGACTGGCAGCCTTCGCTGGGATCCATCGCCGAGCTTGCCACCGCACCGCGCGGAACGGACCCCCGAGTCGATGTGAACCCGCGGCGCACGACATCCGAGCGCCGCGAACGGTACTACGAGCGCATGGATGCCAAATCCGAGGCGCGCGCAGAGCTGGAGACCGAGCGCATCGCCGCCAAGTCCAGGCAGAACGGGCAGGACGACGAGGAGCAGGTGTGACAGCCTCGACGCGCGCGGACATCCCCACGGCCCGCCGCATCGTCGTCAAGGTCGGGTCCTCCTCGATCAGCGGTGAGAACTCCGGCAAGATCCCGCCGATCGTCGACGCCCTGGCCGAAGCGCACGGCCGTGGCACGGAGGTCGTGCTCGTCTCCTCGGGCGCGATCGCGACCGGCATGCCGTACTTGCGTCTCGACGGGCGTCCGAGCGACCTCGCGACGCAGCAGGCCGCAGCCGCCGTCGGCCAGAACGTCCTGATCTACCGCTACCAGGAGTCGCTGCGGCCGTTCCGCATCGTCGCGGGTCAGGTGCTTCTGACCGCCGGTGACCTGGAGAACCCGACTCCGCGTTCGAACGCGCGCCGCGCCATGGAGCGCCTGCTGGGTCTGCGGATCATGCCGATCGTGAACGAGAACGACACCGTCGCCACCCACGAGATCCGCTTCGGCGACAATGACCGCCTTGCCGCCCTGGTCGCGCAGTTGATCGGCGCCGATGCCCTCGTGCTGCTCAGCGATATCGAATGCCTGTACACGCGGCCGCCGGACCAGCCTGGTGCGCTGCCGATCTCGCACGTCGCGTACGGTGACGATCTTCACGGATATGAGTTCGGATCCGTCGTCGTCAACAGTGTGGGCACCGGCGGAGCGGCCACGAAGGTCTCCGCGGCGAGGTTGGCCGCGGCATCCGGTGTGGGCGTGCTCGTCACGAGCGCCGACCTGGTGGGCTCGGCTCTGCAGGGCGATGAGATCGGCACCTGGTTCGCACCGCATCCCTCGCCTGCTGTCGTGTCGTTGACCGGGCCCATCCGCCGGCCCGTTCCGGCGGCCCACGCCGTCGATACACTGGGCGGATGACCACCACCGCGACAACCGCGCGCGAGCGGATGCTGCTCGCCAAGTCCGCGGCACGATCCATCGGCCTGCTCGGCGACGCCGACAAGCGCGACGCGCTGCTGGCGCTCGCCGATGCCATCGACTCCGCGACCGCGGAGGTCGTCGCCGCGAACCGGGAGGACCTGGAACGCGGCCGCGCGACGGGACTGTCGGGGTCGCTGCAGGACCGCCTGCGCCTGGACGAGCCGCGCGTCGCTGCTCTGGCCGAGGCGGTGCGGGACATCGCCGCCCTGCCGGATCCCGTCGGCAGGGTGCTGGAGGAACGGACGCTGCCCAACGGCGTGACGCTGACGAAGGTGAGCGTGCCGTTCGGTGTGGTCGGCTCGATCTACGAGGCGCGGCCCAACGTCACCGTCGACATCGCTGCTCTCGCGCTGCGATCCGGCAACGCGGTCGTGCTGCGCGGCGGTTCGGCCGCGGAGCAGACGAACGCCGCATTGGTGCGCGCGATGCGCGATGCCCTCGCCTCCCGCGGAGTCGATCCTGAGGCGATTCAGACCATCGACGAGTTCGGCCGCGAGGGCGCGCGGGAGCTGATGCAGGCACGCGGGGTCGTCGACGTCCTCGTTCCGCGTGGCAGCGCGCAGCTGATCGAGACCGTCGTCACGGAATCGACCGTGCCGGTCATCGAGACCGGGGCGGGCGTGGTCCACATCCTGCTCGACGAATCAGCGCCCCTCGATTGGGCGCGCGAGATCGTCGTGAACGCGAAGGTGCAGCGCCCCAGTGTCTGCAACTCCGTCGAGACCGTCCTCGTGCACCGCGACGCGGCCCGCCGCCTCGTTCCCGCCGTGGTCGCCGCGCTCAAGGAGCGCGGTGTCACTGTGCACGGCGACGCGGAGGTGGCCAGGCTCGCCGCCGACGTCGTTCCCGCCACCGAAGAGGACTGGTCCACCGAGTACCTCAGCCTGGATGTGTCCATGCGCGTCGTCGCCGACATCGATGAGGCGCTCGAGCACATCCGGTCCTACTCGACGCATCACACCGAGTCGATCATCACGCAGGATGCTGCGAACATCGAGCGCTTCCTCGCCGAGGTCGACTCGGCCGTCGTCATGGCCAACACATCCACTCGCTTCACCGACGGTGGCGAGTTCGGCTTCGGCGCGGAGGTGGGCATCTCGACGCAGAAGCTGCATGCACGCGGTCCGATGGGCCTCGCGGAGCTGACCAGTACGAAGTGGCTGGCGCGGGGCTCCGGCCAAGTCCGTCCCTGAACACATAAACTGATAGCTGCGTCGTCGCTACGACGCGAAACCCGAACGGAGCACGAATGACCATCGCCTCGCTTCTCGTCCTCGCCGCAGCAGAGGCCGAACACACCGGCAATGTGGCGCTCGAGACCGTGATCTTCGGCATCATCTCGATCGTCGCGTTCGGTACGCTCGCGATGGTCACCCTGTCGTACCGGAACGTCGCCAACCGGCATGCGCACAAGGCCGAGGCCTACGCCGCCGCTCACGCGAATGATGTGCAGCAGGCGGGGCACGGCCACTAGGCCGACTGCATGTCGGTGACGCGCGCCCCGAGAATCGGGGTCATGGGTGGGACGTTCGACCCCATCCACCACGGTCACCTCGTGGCGGCCAGCGAGGTCGCCCAGTCGTTCGACCTGGACGAAGTCGTCTTCGTTCCGACCGGACAGCCGTGGCAGAAGCACGACGTGTCGCCCAGCGAGCACCGGTATCTCATGACGGTCATCGCCACAGCATCCAACCCGCAGTTCACCGTCAGCCGCGTGGACATCGACCGAGCCGGCCCCACGTTCACGATCGACACTCTGCGCGATCTGAAGACGCAGCGGCCCGACGCGGACCTGTTCTTCATCACCGGCGCAGACGCCTTGGCGCAAATTCTCAGTTGGAGGGACCATGATGAGTTGTGGGAACTCGCCCACTTCGTCGCCGTCTCCCGACCCGGGCACGTCTTGAGCACTGCAGGCCTACCGACGGAAGACGTCAGCCAACTCGAGATCCCCGCCCTCGCCATCTCGTCGACGGACTGCCGCGAGCGCGTTGAGCACGGCAATCCCGTGTGGTACCTCGTTCCCGACGGGGTCGTCCAATACATTGCGAAGCATCACCTCTACCGGAGCAAGGAATGAGCACACCCGAGCAGCCGGCGACACCCGCCCTCACCCGCAAGCAGATGCGGGACCAGCGCAACACCGGCGCGACCCCCGTCGTCTCCGATGAATCCGCGCAGCCCGATTCGGCGACCACGCCCGACATCGCGGAGTCGTCCCCTCGGGCACCCGCCGCGCCCGTGCAGGCCCCGCTCCCGCGCGCGGCTGCACCCACATCCATTCACGACCTTCCCGCGGCCGACGCCAGCGTGGATCTCGGAGTCGCCCCCCTGACGCGGCGCCAGGCACGTCAGCAGGAGCGGATCCGCACCGCATCGGTACCGGTGATCACGCCGGAGGTCGCCGCCGCGCACGCTGCCTCGGTTGCCGCGGCTGCAGCCTCGCCCGTCGAGGCTCCCGAGTCTGCGGAAGCAACCGACGCTGAGGCTTCGTCCGATGAGGTCAGCGTTGCTGACATCTTCGGGATCGAAACGCCCGAAGTCGCCGACAGCCCCGCGGAGTCACCTGAGGCGCTGCTGGATGACGTGAAGACGCACGACGATGCCCGTGCGCCCGAAGAAGCGCACAGCGCGGACAAGGCTGTGGTCAGTCCTCAACTCGGAGCGGGGCTGTTGGCCGGTGCGGCCATACAGCCGGATCTGCCGCCCTCGTTCGACCAGCTGATATCGCGATCGGTCACCGGCTCCATCGGCACCGGCAATGCACTGATCCTCTCCCAAACCCCGTCGGCCCCCAACCTGGTCGCACCAGTGACCGCGACCGGCGAGGTGCTGATCACCGGCACCTTCAATCTGCCGGAGGGACTGGGCTCGACAGGCCACGCCGACGGGACAGCGGACGGCAAGGACGTCGACGCAGTTCTGATCGACGGTGAACTGCCTGCACACTCGTCGCCGACGCCCATCGCCGCCAGCGCGGCGATCAGCACCGTCAAGAACGACGGCGACATCATCAAGCCCCCGACGCCGGAGAAGGGCGGGCGCCTCATGCTGACGCTCGCCATCACGGCTGGCGTGCTCGCGCTCGCGCTGGTCGGTGTGCTCATTCTCGCGTTCGTGACTGGAGTTTTCTGATGACCGCCACCCCGCAAGCCCGCGACATGCTGCGCATCGCTGCGCGAGCCGCCGATGCCAAGGGCGGTGCAGACCTGGTTGCCCTGGATGTGTCAGGCCCGCTGCCGCTCGTGGACATCTTCCTGCTGGTCACGGGGCGCAACGAGCGCAACGTGGCAGCGATCGCGGATGAGATCGAGGACCAGCTGCTCGAGGCGGGACACAAGCGTCTCCGTCGTGAGGGCCGTCAGGAGTCACGGTGGGTTCTGCTGGACTTCGGCGATCTGGTCGTGCACGTCTTCCACGAGGAGGAGCGCATGTACTACGGGCTTGAACGCCTGTGGAAGGACTGCCCCGTCGTGCCTGTGGAACTGCCCGCGGCGTCGGCGGTCGAGTAGCCGCTCACTGCAGGCAGAATTCGTTCCCTTCGGGGTCCTGCAACTGGTAGTACAGCTCGGGCCACGCGCCCCAGGTCTGATCGACGAGCCGCAAGACAGCGGCGCCCAGTGCGATCAGACGATCCCTCTCGGCGTGTCCAACTGTTCTCGCGTGGGCCGTCCGTCGCTCACGGTCCGAACGTCGAGGTGGAGCCGGTTGCGTCCTGACTTCGGACCATCGGCATGGTGGAAGAACAGCCGTGGTCCGCGGCCGTCCGGGTCCTCTGCCAGAGCGCGATGGCTGAGATCCTCTTCCGTGAGACCGGCCGCGATCAGTTGCTCCTTCGTGGGCTCGTCCCAATCCAGCACCGGATAGCGGAAGACACCCGACCAGAAGTGCGCGAGAGCGCGCGGGTCGGCGGCGTAGAAGGTGATATTGCCGAGCGTGGCCATTTCGCCCCTTTCCTCGACTCGAGGGTAGGGGAGAGCGCCGACATGGAGCAGGTTCAGAGCACCCTCGTCAGTGTAGTAATCTTGGGGAGTTGCCTCCGCTCAGGAGGCGCGTTTGGGCCTGTGGCGCAGCTGGTAGCGCACCTGCATGGCATGCAGGGGGTCAGGGGTTCGAGTCCCCTCAGGTCCACCAAAACTCCCGGTAAAGCACCGAAACTTCACTCCCCGATCAGGGAGTTTGAGTGTTTGGTAGTCGTTTACTGGACACTTCGCCGAGTAACCGCAGCGCGCTCTCGAGCCTTCTAGAGCTATCTGTAAGGTACGCGGTGACGCCCACGCACCTTCGCTGTATGGACAGCGGTGGCACCTCAGAGTCGGGACTCGGCAACTACGTCTCGTTGGCTGAGCTTGCCGCCGAGTTGGAGGTTTCCGTTCAGACGATCTACGACCTCCGAAGCAAGGGGCGCGGGCCGCATGGATTCCGTGTCGGCACCCAGTTGCGGTTTCGCAAGACCGAGATCGATGCGTGGGTCGAGCGCATGGAACAGGCTGATGAGCAGCGCCACGCGGGCGGCGCAGCATGAACGGCGGACGGCCACGCACCCTGATCGGCTCCTATGGGGCAATCAGCGTTACCACGCGCGGCACCTCGTACGTGGCTCTCGCGCGCATCCGCGACGCCGACGGGCGCCTGCGCAGAGTCACCGGTGCTGCGCGCACCGAATCGGCGGCTCGAGCCCGTTTGAAGGAGCGTCTCCTCGACAGACCCGGGTTTGGAGCTGGCGGACTCCTCGACCTCAGTAGCTCCTTCCGAGACCTCGCAGACCTCTGGCTCGAGGATCTGGAGCTGCGCGAGTTGTCGGACGGGACGAAGAAGAACTATCGCGACGATCTCCGGCTCCGAGTAAGGCCACAGTTCGAGCACTTCTCCCTCGGGGAGATCACCACGGGCCGCGTGGAGTGGTTTCTCAGGTCAGAGAGCGCAGTGTCCTTCTCCCGCGCGCACCACTCGCGAACCGTGCTCAACCAGCTCTTCGCGTTTGCGCTCCGACACGATGCGATCCCGCGGAATCCCGTGCAGGGGACGAGCCCGCTGCGGCGTCCGAAGGGCGAGCGGCACGCGCTGAACATCGAGCAGATCAGCGCAATCCGCGACGATTGTGGCGGATGGTGATCGGGATCACCTGGCTGACGGTGCCTTCTGTGGGATTCTCAATGACTGACCTCAACGTCACCGAGTTGGGTATTCCTCAGTGGTGGCAGTTCATGTATCCCCTTCTGCAGGTCGCTGCGGACGGAAGGGAATGGGCCCGGCGCGACCTATACTCTGCTGCGCTTGATCGCGCGGGCGTACCCGAGGATCTGCGCCTGATTCAGTACGGCCCGTCGGGCAATTACGCGGCGGAGAACCGCGTGGGATGGGCAAAGTCGGCATTGACACGTGTGCGACTGCTCGAGTCGGTGCGTCGTGGAGTGTTCCGCATCACTAACGCCGGTCGCGCCTTCCTGGCGGATCACCCATACGAGTTCAAGCAATCGGAACTTTGAAGCGCTACCGGCGTGGGATGAATACGAGGTGAAACGTCGTGTTTCCACCCAGCACGAGTCCTTGCCCGAGATCGTCGACACTCCTTCCAGCGATCCCGACGATCTCCTCGATGCCGCCGAGGCCGCCACCGATCAGAGCGTCGCCGTGGATCTCCTTCAACGGCTACGCGACCGGGACTGGCGCTTCTTTGAGCGCACCGTTCGGTCGCTGCTCACGGCCATGGGGTACGGAACCGAGGGCACGAAGCTGCGCGCCACAACCTCCGGCGACGGCGGAATCGACGGCGTGATCAATCGCGACGCCCTCGGCCTCGATCGCATCTACATCCAGGCGAAGCGCTTTCGGGAAACCGCCGTAGACAGTGACACTGTCCGGACATTCCTGGGCTCGCTCGACACACAGAAGGCCGGCTCCGGAGTGTTCTTCACCACAAGTCGCTACACGAGAGATGCCGAAGTGGCCGCGGACCGCAGCAGCAAGAGCGTGGTTCTAATCGATGGCGAGCGGCTGGCTAGTCTGATGATCCGGTACCGGATTGGCACCCAAGTGCGTCGGACGGTCGAGATCGTCGAAGTCGACGAGGACTTCTTCGAGTAAGCGATCCCCTTTCGGGCGATGTACGAAGAGCGGTCGTATAGGTGCATCCGCGCATGCCCGCAGGCGCTGATCGAAGCGCCTCGCGCATTGGCTAGCCGACGCTGGCCAGGAAGGGTCCGATGCGCCGGAGGTTGGCCCCCTCCGGACGCGCCCCGAGCCTTGCAAGAGCGCACTTCTGCGATGCTCTTCGGCGACGGACCACGAGCGTGCTTAGGCGTGCTCGGCGAAGACCTCAGCCGCGATGCCGTATCCCTCGAACGCGCGCGCGACGCCGGCATAGGCGGCGATCTGGATGAAGACCTCGACGATCTCCTCCTTGGTGGCTCCGCTGTTGAGGGCGATGCGCAACTGGCCTCGGAGTGGTTCGAGCACGCCGAGGGACGCCGCGATGGTCACCGACACGAGCGCGCGGGTCCGCGTGTCAAGGTGGTCGGTGCGTGGCCACGCGTCTCCGAACGCCTGGATCGTGGCGATCCGCTTGAAGTCCTCGGCGTTCTCCGGCTCGGTCGTGGCGGTCCCGAGGTAACGCTCGAGTCGGAAGCCGAGCAGCTTCTCGGCTTCATCGAGCGCGGTCGCGTAGTCGCGGACGGTGGATTCGGACATTGCAGTCTCCTTGCGTTGGGGTGGTGAGATGCGGTGGGGCGACGTCGGGTGGCTCAGGGAGCCGGGGGCGGAAACTCCACCGGGAAGGGTTCGCCGATGTCGGCGGAGTGGCTGACGGGAGCCCACCGCAGGTCCGAGGCCAAGAGCTTCTGGTCTAGGGCGACGCTCATTTCGGTCGCGTTCACGCCGACGGGCAGGTTCTCCGGGATCTCAGACTGCTTGGCCAGTGCGACCAGAATCTCGGCCACACGCGCCGGGTCGCCCGGGGCCTCGCTGGCGAGCGCCCGCAGCACACCGCTCACCTGGCCGACCGTCGCGGCGTACTCCTCCGGCACATCCTGGACCTCCATGGACGACCCCGCCCAATCCGTCCGGAACCCGCTGGGCTCGACGACGAGGACCTTCGTGCCGAATGGTGCGATCTCGGCACGGAGCGAGCGGCTGAAGCCGTCGATCGCGAACTTCGCGGCCTGGTAGGAAGCGATGCCCGGGGAGCCGCCGACCCGCCCGCCGACGGAGGAGAACTGGACGATCAGGCCGCTCCCCTGTTCGCGCAGCAACGGGATCGCCGCCCGGGACACGTGGTAGACGCCCCAGAAGTTCGTCTCGAACTGGCGACGGAAATCCTCCTCCGATGCCGTCTCGATCGGGGCCACGTTGGCATAGCCGGCGTTGTTCACGACCACGTCAATGCGCCCGAAGCGCTGGTGCGCCTCGTGCAGGGCGTCGACAACACGGCTCGGATCGGTGACGTCGAGCGCCAGCGGGAGGATGCTGTCTCCGAACTCGGAGACCACCTCGTCGAGTTGCTCGGGCCTGCGTGCGGTGGCGACGACGCGATCGCCCGCACGCAGTGCCGCGAGAACGAGAGCGCGACCGAAGCCGCGCGAGGACCCTGTGATAAACCATGTCTGACTCATGGAGTTAATGAAACCCCATTGCGCTAAATAGTACAACCCCGTTGCGCTAAACTGGTGTCATGACTGACTCTGCACCGTTTCAGCGCGCGCGATCCGCGGAAGCGAAGGCCGTGCGCGAGCGGGCGATCTTGGACGCCGCCCGCACGCTCGCCGCCGAACGGAGCATCCGCGCGATCACCTTGACCGACATCGCTGAAGCCGTCGCAATGCACAAGTCGGCGATGCTCCGCTACTTCGAAACCCGGGAGGAGATCTTCTTGCGGCTCACGGCTGACGGGTGGGCGGAATGGACAGCCGTCCTCTGCGACCGCCTTGCCGACGCGTCCGGTCCCGCCGAGGTCGCCGACGCGTTCGCGACCACGTTGGCCGCACGCGGTCTTCTATGCGACCTCTTCGCGCAGACGCCGATGAACCTCGAGCGCAACGTCTCCGTGGAAGCCGTACGCGCCTACAAACTGGCCATCGGCGACCATCTGGACCGGATCGCCGCCGCCACCCGCGGCGCGGTGCCCGCTCTGAGCGACGAAGCCGCCCGCGACCTCGTGGCCGTCGCCACCTCGATTGCCGGAACCTTCTGGCAAATCTCGACACCACCCCCCGAGATCGCGGCGCTGTATCGCGCCGATCCCCGGCTCGGACACGCACTCGTCGACTTCGAGCCGCGGCTCAGCCGCATCCTCACCGCTTACCTGGCCGGCAGCCTCATCGCCGCGTGAGCGATGAACGGCGGATCCCTCGACGGGCGACAAGGAGTACGCAGCGGCGGCCCAGGCGACGATTCAGCAGTTCCCAGAGGTCATCGACTACTACATTCGCCAGCAGGAGGACCGTGGGGATCAGGCGGTCGGGCTAAGCGCGCGGCGTCGCGAGGAAACCTCCGTCCTGCTTGTTGACATGGTGCAGCAGGCAGTGGCTGCGATCACAGCCAACACAACGCTCTACTCCACCCCGCTGACGAGCTACGACGAAGCAATAGCTCGCGCGCGTGGATTCAAGCGTTACGTGGAGGACTCGGATGGCTACAAGCTCCTCAACAGCCAAGGCGTGAAGAAGCCCTTCTCCCGAGAGCAGGATGTCCAACTCTTCTTTGGCCTGATCTTCTTCGCCGACGAGTTTGACGTCAACAGGGAGGTCAACAACGGCCGCGGGGGCGTCGGCGGCGAACACGTGTCGCACCCGGCCGTGCTCGTCGACGACGGCGCAGAGGTCGTCGTGCACGGGCGGGCCGGGCCGGCGGGCCTTGCTCCGCTTGGGCTTGCCGAACGCGCTGAACCAGCCATTGCTCGACGCGATCCGCCACGCGGTCCGGTCCGACATCGCCTCACCGTTGTCGCGGGCCTCGTCAGCGAGCAGCCGATGCCCGAACTCGCGGTCGTCCTTGTGGGCGTCGAACAGCGCGTTCGCGCGATACGCCTCCACCACCTCGCCTGTGGCGCAGCTGGTAGCGCACCTGCATGGCATGCAGGGGTCGGGGCAGGCCCCTGAGTCTTGCAAGAGCGCACGTCCGCGATCCTCTTCGGCGACGGAGCACCAGCGTGCTCAGGCGTGCTCTGCGAAGACCTCAGCCGCGATGCCATATCCTTCGAACGCGCGCGCGACGCCGGCGTAGGCGGCGATCTGGATGAAGACCTCGATGATCTCCTCCTTGGTGGCTCCGCTGTTGAGCGCGATGCGCAACTGTCCTCGGAGTGGTTCCAGGACGCCGAGGGATGCCGCGATCGTCACGGAAACGAGCGCGCGGGTCCGCGTGTCAAGGTGGTCGGTGCGTGGCCACGCGTCTCCGAACGCCTGGATCGTGGCGATCCGTTTGAAGTCCTCGGCGTTGTCCGGCTCGGTCGTGGCGGTTCCGAGGAAGCGCTCGAGTCGGAAGCCGAGGAGCTTCTCGGCTTCATCGAGCGCCGTTGCGTAGTCGCGGTCGGTGGGCATTGCAGTCTCCTTACGATGGGGCGGTGAGAGCGGGTGGGTCACGAAGCCGCGGGGATTCCGTCGCCGGCGCCTCGGATGACTTCGGGCGCAGTCCTGCAGACGGCCGCAGTGCGATGGGCCTCGTGGAACTCGGTCGAGGCCGCCGGAGGTCAGGGTCGCGAGGAGGCGATGAGTCCTCGGATGTCGCGAGCGAAGCCGGCGACTGAGAATCCGTCCGGCAGCGAGTCGATGAAGACCAGGTCTGAGATCGTGTTCATGGTGCGCATCGGCAGAATCGCCTGGTATTCGGCCGACTCGTACCACGCTCGCGCGGCGGCGCGATCCGGGAACTCCATCAGCACGACCGATCCCGGCCATGCTCCCTCGACGGTGTCGGGATCCCCCTGCGCCAGCCATCGTCCGCCATGAGGAGCGACCGTGGCCTCGACGTTCTCGAGATAGCGCAGCGCCTCCTCGTTCGGCACACCGCCGGGAATTCGCAGATGATTGATCAGGTAAGTGGGCATGGCTCGGTCCTTTCAGGACAGTGCGTCGAAGGCCTCGCGGATGAGATCGGCGACAGCGGTCGGGGTGGAGACCATCACGGAATGGGAGGCACCGTCGACCTCGACGGTCTTGCGCGACCCGGCCCGTTCGGCCATGTACCGATGCGCCTCGACCGGAATGTTCTTGTCTGCGGACCCGAACACGAACCATGACGGCAGGGACTTCCAGGCGGCGACGTCGCCGGGCAGTCCCTCGTTGAGCGCGAAGTCGCGGATCGGTCGCTGCGTCGCACCCGCAATGCGGGCGTCAGTCAACGCAACATCCCCCGCGAACTGATCGGGGAAGAGCGCGCGGTCGACGAACAGGTCGTTGGTGCCGTCCCCCAAAGGGATCGGTCGCACAGTGTCACCCAGTGTGCTGCCGGGGAACAGGGCGGTGAGTCCGAGGGCGGTTTCGCCGGGCTCCGGAGCGAACGCGGCCACATAGACGAGACCTGCGACCTTCCTGCTGCCGGCGGCCGCAGCTGTGATGACCGGGCCACCGTACGAGTGGCCCACCAGCAGCACGTGGCCGTCGATCGCGTCGACGGCGGCGCGGACGTTCTGCGCGTCGGTGGTGACGCTGCGGAGCTGGTTGGGGGTGGCGATCGCGGTGATCTGCGTAGCGGCGAGATCGGCGATCACGCCGTTCCAGCTCGCAGACTCGGCGAACGCCCCGTGCACCAGCACGACGGTGAGGGTGTTCATGATTTCTCCTTCTTGTTGGCGCGCCTTGCGGCGTGGTGGGTGGAGGGAAGGTCACTCGAACTCGACGATCAGTTCGACTTCGATCGGTGAGTTCAGGGGGAGTACGGCGACGCCGACGGCACTGCGCGCGTGGACGCCCGCGTCACCGAAGACTTCGCCGAGCAGTTGGGAGGCGCCGTTGAGCACGGCCGGTTGCCCGAAGAACGCCGGGTCGGATGCCACGAATCCGACAACCTTGACGACCCGCGTCACCCGATCGAGCGAGCCGATGGCCTCTTCGACGGCGGCGAGGGCGTTGATCGCAGCGGTGCGTGCCAGCGTGTGCGCATCCTGCTCACCGACCTCGGCACCGACCTTCCCGGTCATCGGCAGAGTGCCGTTGACGAAGGGAAGCTGACCGGCCGTGTAGACGGCCCCGCGGCTGACCGCAGCCGGCACGTAGACGCCCGCCGGCTGAGCGGGCTGCTGAGGAACCACGATGCCCAGTGCCTCCAGACGATCACTGATGTGCGACATGAAGACTCTCCGTTCTCTGTTCGTGTGCGCCGGAGTGCTCAGCGAGCTCCCGGCGACTCCTCGGACGTCGTGAGGATCGCCGTCGCCGCTCCCCAGAGTGAGCCGATGTTGCGTCGTCCTGGCTGCCGTTCGAGCATCCGGTGGTAGAAATCGATGGCGTTCGACGCTTCACGTTCCACTTCGGCGACATCGCGCAGGTACTGGATAGTGGCGTCGATGTCGGACGCCGAATCGGGTCGAGTGGCATCCTTGTGGGCGCACACGACCCAGGTCGGATGCAGCGCCTTCACTCGCTCGAGAGCGGCGATCCATGAAAGCCGCGTCTGAGCGGTAGTGGTGGACAGGTACGGATAGGTGTTGTTGTAGACGACGTCGCCGGCGGCGAGGACGCCGGCGTGCGGCATCCAGAGCACCGTGGTGTCAGGACTGTCGGTCGTCCCGGTCTCGACGATGTGCGCCTGCTTCCTTCCGACGGGAAACGAGGTGCTTTCGACCGGGTCCGGAAGCACCGGCACGGGGATCTTCCCGGGGAACAGCCGCTCCCAGAAGCCGTCGCGCATCGCGGGTGCCGCTTGCTTCCGCAGATTGGCGATCGTTGCGGCCGTAGCCAGGAACCGGGCGTCGGGGAATGCCTCGCGCAACTGGCCGACCCCGAACGCATGATCGCCGTGGCCGTGCGTGATGTAGACGGCCGAGAGGTGCTTGTCCCGGTGACGGATCCACTCGATCAGCCTGTCGTTCTCATCGATGGTGAGCAGGGTGTCGACCAATACTGCCTCGTCGTCGGCCCAGATGAACGTGGAGGTGTTGGAGACTCCTCGCTGGTCCTCGTGGCCATCCGGAAGATCGCGGACGAGGCCGTCGCGGGCTGCCGTGTAGGTGGCGTAGTGCATGCGTGTTCCGTCCTGCTGTGTCGGAGATCGTGTTCCGACCGTAAGATTGCGACGCCCACAAGGCCTCAGACGAGCCGACTTAATTGCTCTGGATCACGACTGAGATTGGCCCGACGATGCCGCACGTCGATGACCCGCAGATGCCGCTCCTCGGCCGGGAGCACGCCCTCGGCGTGCTGCAGTCGGCCATGGATCGGCTGTTCGAAGCGGGATCCGTCATCCTCATTGAGGGCGACGCGGGCGTCGGCAAGACGGCCGTGCTCGACCACCTCGACGCCGACGCCCGCGCTCGCGGATTCAGCGTGCTGAGAGGAACCGGCGTCGAAGCGGAGGCGGATGTACCCGCGGCCGCATTGCACCAGATGCTCCACGGGTTCCCCGACAGCATCGCGGCACTGCCTGCGCCGCAGCGCGACGCCCTTCGCGTGGCGTTCGGGGAACTCGACGGGGCGCCGCCCACCGGGTTCCTCCTGGGCCTGGCGGCGCTGACTATCCTGTCGGAGCGTGCAGTCGGCGCCGGGCTGGTCGTCATCGTGGACGATCTGCACTGGGTGGACGCCGTCAGCGCGGGCGCCCTCGCGGTTGTCGCGAGGCGGATCGCCAACGAGCCCATCCTGCTCGTCGTGGCCGCGCGCAGCGGAACCACTCCGCGCGAGTGGAGCGAGTCCGTGGGCACGAGAGTCACCGTCGCCCCCCTCGATGCGGCGGATTCGACCAGGTTGGTCGAATCCGCCGCCCCGTCTCTCACGCCCGCCGAGCGCGACCTCGTGATGGCGTGGGCGCAGGGGAACCCGCTCGCGCTCATCGAACTGAGTGCGTCGCGGCACCTCCGCGACGGACGCGGTCCGGAGGTCATGACGCTGACATCGCGTCTGGAGCAGGCGTTCTCGCACAAGCTCGAGGCACTGGACGACGTCTCGAGGGCCGTGCTGCTCGTGGCGGCGGTGAGCCGTGACGATGATCAGCGTGCGATCCTTGACGCCGCGGGAGCCATGCTCGCCAGAAGCCTCGCGGTGCACGACCTCGCGCCGCTGGTCGAGCGGAAACTGATCTCATCATCCGGTGATCGGGTGGTCTTCACGCATCCGCTGATCCGTTCGGCCGCAGTCCACAGCGCCACCCCGAAGGAGCGGACTCACGCACATCGGGCCGTCGCCGCTCTGTTGCCTCGGGGCTCCGATCGTGCGTTGTGGCATCTGGCTGTCGTCGCCGACGAACCCGACGAAGACCTCGCCCGGGCGATCACCGCCGGAGCCGGGCGGCTTGCGGCGATGGGGGCGATGGATTCAGCCATCGTTGCCTACACCCGAGCCGCCGAGCTCACCGACGCCGCCGACGAACGCGCACGCCGGCTGCTGCTTGCCGCGGAAACCGCATGGAACGCCTTCCGCCTCGAGCGGGCGACGTCCTTGCTGTCCGAGATTGAAAGAGTCACGAGTGATCCGGTGCTGCTTGCCCGCGCCGCGTGGATCAGACAGCTTCTCCCTGGCGGCACGGTGACCGCGGGGGAGTGGGAATCGGCGCTCGCCTCGATCGAGGAGATGAGTCGGGCGGGCAGCGGCGATTCCGTGCTCACCGCTCTCTCGACGCTCGCGTTCAACGGAGTGACCTCCATTCCGGGGCCGGTGTGGCAGCGGATGATCCGGGCAGCTGATCAATCGGGTGCTCCGGCATCCGACCCGCGTCTCCTTCAGATTCGCGCCTTCGGCGCACCCCGCGACGCAGCGCATGTGGAGGCGCTGCTCGCCTCCGTGGCGATTTCGGACATCCGTGAGACAAGCGCACTATGGCTGCTGTCGCTCGCCGCGATGGCAACGGGATCCATCTCTCAGACGGCGCGATTCTGCACGCCCGCGATCGCACGGCTGAAGTCCGAGGGTCGACTCACCGGCCTCGGTCATCAGCTCGTGCTCGCATCAACGAACGAGCTTCACCGTGGTGAGTTCCGGGCAGCCCGTCGAGCGGCGCAGGAAGCGAGCGCGTACGGAACGGAGGCTCGTGATGCGCTCCTCACTCTGACGGCTCGACTCGTGGAGCTGCAGGTGGATGCGGTCAACGGCGCCCCCGTAAGCGAGGAGGTGCTCCGGGCGGAGCACCCGGAGGCGGCCGTCGGACTGTCGCGGGGCATCTACCGGATGAACTATCTCCTGGCGGTCGGCGTCTCCGAGGCATCGTGTGGCCGCTTCGCGTCGGCATTCGCGGCTCTTCGCGAGATCGTCGACGCGAATGGCGCATCACATCATTGGCAATGCGGCTCGTGGGGCCTCGCGGAGTTCGTCGATGCTGCCGCGAGGTGCGGCCAACTCACCGCAGCAGCGGCGACCGTCGCCTACTACCGTGGGCTCGGCTCGTACGCGGACTCCGAGCGCTTGGCGGGCCAGCTGCGGTTCGCGGAGGCGGTGCTCGCAAGCGTAGATCGGGAGGATGCGCTCCTGCGCGCCTGCGATCCCGGTGAGAACCCGCTCCCCTACACCCGCGCGCGCGCGTCCCTGTTCTACGGACAGTGGCTCCGTGGGCAGGGCCGTGTCACCGACGCGAGGCCGTGGCTGCGGCAGGCTCGGGATGCGCTTGACGGCTTCGGCGCCCACCGCTGGGCCGGCGTCGCGCGCGCGGAACTCGCTGCTGCGGGCGAGCGCAGTTCGCGACCGAAGCCGGACGTCGGTGTCTCGCTCACACCACAGGAGGAGCGCATCGTGCGACTTGCCGCAGACGGCCTCAGCAACCGCGAGATCGCCGAGGCGCTGTTCCTCTCCCCGCGAACCGTGGGTGCGCACCTCTACTCGGCGTACCCGAAGCTCGGAGTGTCGTCGAGAGGAGAACTCCGCTCGAAGCTCTGACGACCCTCAAGGATCGAGTCGCCGGGCGGCACGCCTGCCGCTTGAGCTGTAGTCACTTACTCGACAGTTCAAGTACCTCGAGAGTCATCGAAGGCGGTCCGGAAGCATCGAAGGTCTGTCGCCTATGCTGACTGTCACCACCACCGGAGTGACGCCGAAGGGCAGGATTCCGGGGGTTTTGAGCATCCGCGAGACCATCCGGGCCTGTGGCGCAGGTGGCGTCCCTCTGAGTGGTGGAGTTTCTCGACACCGTGCGAGTTCAGCTGTTGTGATTATGCCGCAGCGAGTTCTGGGATTGCGACCTCCTCTTCGGTGACGTCGAGGAGCTTCATGGAGTGCTCGCTGAAGTAGCGGCGGTCGGCGCCGTCCCATTCGTCGTGCTGTTCGATCAGGACGTGCCCTGCCAGGCGCAGCAGCGCGGCCGGGTTGGGGAACGTGCCGACGACGTCGGTGCGACGCTTGATCTCCTTGTTCACCCGCTCCAGCGGATTGGTGGACCAGATCTGCCGCCAGTGCGCGTAGGGGAACGCCGCGAACGCGAGGAGGTCGTCGCGGGCGTCTTCGAGCATCTCGGCGACCTTCGGGTGGGAGCGGCCGAGCATCCGCACGACTTCGTCGAACTGGGCGTGGACGTGCTTCTTGTCGGGTTGCGCGAAGATCGTGCGGATGATCGATGCGACCATCGGTCCGGCGGTCTTCTGCACGTTGGCGAGCACGTTGCGCATGAAGTGAACCCGGCATCGCTGCCAGCTGGAGCCTTGGAATACGGTCTCGATCGCGGCGATCAGGCCGGTGTGAGCATCGGAGATGACCAGCTTCACCCCGTCCAGCCCGCGCGCTTTCAACGAGCGCAGGAACGTGGTCCAGAACGGCTGCGACTCGGTGTCGCCGACCTCGAAACCGAGCACTTCCCGACGCCCGTCCGCGGCGACGCCGACCGCGACGACGACCGCTTGGGAGACGACCCGCCGGCCGACGCGGGCCTTGCAGTAGGTCGCGTCGAGGAACACGTACGGGTAGCCGGTGTCCGCGAGCGGCCGGTCCCGGAACGCGGCGACGTCCTCGTCGAGGTTCGCGCAGATCCGCGACACCTCCGACTTCGAGATCCCCGTGTCGGCGCCCAGCGCTTTGACCAGGTCGTCGACCTTGCGGGTGCTCACGCCGTGGACGTACGCCTCCATCACGACCGCGAACAAGGCTTGATCGACCCGTCGGCGGCGTTCCAGCAGTGACGGGAAGAAGGTCCCCGCCCGCAGCTTCGGGATCCGCAGATCGAGTTCACCGGCGGTGGTGAGCAACGGTCGGGGTCGGGTGCCGTTGCGTTGAGCGACCCGTGCGCCGGACCGCTCGTACGGGGCGGCGCCGATGAACGCGGCCGCTTCCGCGTCGATCAGCTCCTGGTAGAGCGTCTCGGTCGCTGTCCGGATCCGGTCGGTGACGTCGGTGAGTTTCAGTTCCCCGAGGAGCTCGAGGAGGGCAGACTGGTCTAGAGCCATCGTGCGTTGTGTCTTTCTGTGAGTGACTTTGATCGGTTCTCACTGACCATCGCACGATGGCTCACCAACGTCTACGACGTCGACACCACCGCCGAGAACTACACCACTCCAGGGGACGTCACCTGTGGCGCAGCTGGTAGCGCACCTGCATGGCATGCAGGGGGTCGGGAGTTCGAGTCTCCCCAGGTCCACCAAATTCCCTGGTAAAGCTACAAATGCATGCTCCCTTCATCGGAGCAGCGACGTCCGGAAGCAACTTCCTCGGGCAGCCCCGCATCCCCGGCCAACGGGCCGGGCAGACGCTGTCTGTCTGACTGACCGAGTTCACCGGTCCGCCGGCGGCGAGTCGGGGCGCAGGGGCAGCGGTGCGCGCAAGGCAGTATCCGCTTGCCCGCCCACCTGCGTGAGTCGAAGGGACGGCGCCCTGGCACAGTCCGCGGATCAGCGGATCTCGGGGACGACGACCTTGCCGATGACGTTTGTCGCGAGCTCAGTGAACCAGAGCACGCCCTCCGCGCCGGGACGGATGCGGTGCATGATCGTGCCGGTGCTCGGCACGTCGAACGCCGTCACGGCGTCTCCGGGCAGTGCGGCGGCGGAGGCGGCGGCCTTGCGCAGCGCATCCCCGCGCACGCGCAGCAGCTTGTCCGGACCGGCGGGCTCCGGGTGGCTCCCGTCGACGTATTGCTGCACCCACACGTCGCCGTTCTCGTCGAACGAGAGGGCGGCCAGCAGAAGGTTGTCCTGAGAGGCCGGCAGCTGCACCTCCACGATCGTGCCGTCCATACTCACGCGGCCCACTCGGTTCGTCGCCTCCTCGGTGAACCAGAGCGCGTCGCCGGCGGGATCCACGGCGAGCGCGATGGGCCGGGAGTTCGGCGTCGGGATGTCGTACTCGGCGAGGATGCCGTCGGCGTCGATACGGCCGATCCGGTTGCTGATCAGCTCCGTGAACCACATCGCCCCATCAGGTCCGGCGACGATGTAGATGGGCTTGCTGTCGGCATCCCGGAGCGGAAACGCCGTGACCGTGCCGTCCGGTTCTACCCGGCCGACGTTGCCTCCCTCCTTGCCGGTGAACCAGAGCGTCTCGCCGTCAGGTGCCACCGCGAGGCCATGCGGGCCCGGGTTCCCGACGACGCAGGTCGCGCAGCTGCCCACTAAGTCGAAGGTGCGCGCAATGGTGCCGTCCGCGCGGAGCTGGATGATGGTGCCGGCGAACTCCAGGCCGACGAACAGCCGGCCCTCGCGGTCGAACACGATGCCGTGCGGTCCGGTGCCGGCCGGCAGCTCGGTGAAGCTCATCGTGCCGTCGCCGCTGACGCGCGTGATCGTGCCCTCGTTCTGGCCGGTCACCAGGACGCCGCCGGTACGCGGATCGTAGGCGATCTCGTGAGTGGAGCCGTCGCCGCCGTGCTCATGGTCGGCCCCCGCGGTGGGTTTCGTCGACGGCGCCGAGTCGCGGTCCGGGTAGGCGATGTGAAACTCGGTGATCGTCGGGGCGGTGTCCGCGGTCGGAGACGAGCACGCCGAGCAGCAGAGAAGCAGGCTGAGTCCGAGTGCTGCGATTCGGGCTTTCATGGTCCTCCGTTGGGTGCGCACGCGCGCGGACGGGCGGCACGCTTCGACTCTGACGTCCGCGCGCCCGCGGGGCTGGCAAGGAGGGCGCTAGGCGGCCGATGATCGTCCGGGTGAGCGTGGTGGGCGGGTTCGTGCATCCCCATCGGAAGCCCGCCTGCAAAGAACGTACCGTTCAGGCACCCGCCTGCTCTTGCCGGATCGCCGGATGCCGCACACGTGGGCGCATCATCGCACCGGGCGGTCCTGCCTTCGCACGACGATCAACCATGACATGTAGTGCTCGAGGACCCGTCCGCCGAGGTCAGCCACCGAAGAGGCGGCGCGGTCCACCTCCTCGGGGGTCCAATCGCTGAACGTTGTGAAGAGGCGGTGTACCTGGTGTCGATCCAGCTCCACGCTAGCCCGGCTCCACGGCAGTCACACGTAATCCCGCCGCAAGGAGCGGGCCCGTCGCCTGACCGGTCCTCATCGCGTCGCGCGTGAGCAGCCCGGCCGCTGTGCCGGTGCGAGGGGGCTCTGGCTGTGGAACGGTGGTTCTTCGCGGGCGCCCGTGACTGTGAAGAGGGTCTGTGGGCTTGCACTGCCACGCCGGCTGCGGCGCCACTCAATGCGAAGCAGAGACCGGCGGCTTGCGCTTCACGACTCTCATCACCGCGAACAAGACCCCTGCGATGATCAGTCCGAAGACGAGGCCGAACAAGCCCGACAGTGCTGTGTCGACGACCCACACCGCGACCGGCCCGAAGCCCTCGATCCCGTGCGTCGCGGCGCTCAGGAGGTTGTACGGTCCCTCCCAGAAGGTCTCCGCCAGATTCGCAATCACCAGATGGCCGCCGACCCAGAGCATCGCCACCGTGCCGATGATGCTGATGACGCGGAACACCGTGGGCATGGACCGCACGATCCACTCGCCGGTGCTGCGCACCCGGCGTGCCGAGCTCAGCCCCATTCCCAGCCCGACGTCGTCGATCTTCACCAGAAGCGCGACGGCACCGTAGACGAGCACCGTCATGCCGAAAGCGATCACGGCCAGCGCGCCGGCGGTCATCCAAATACCGAAGTCGGCATCGAGACTGGCTAAGGAGATCAGGATGATCTCCGTGCTCAGAATGAGGTCCGTGCGGATCGCACCGAAAACGAGCTTGCGCTCGTCCCGCGGTTCATCCTGACCGGGGCCGTGGTGAGCGCCGAACCACTCCATGACCTTCTCAGCGCCTTCGAAGCAGAGGTACGAGCCGCCCAGAATGAGCAGCCACGGCAGGACCCACGGCGCGAAAGCCGTCAGCAGCAAAGCGATGGGGATGATGATGACGAACTTGTTGACAAGACTGCCGATCGCGATCTTCCCGACCATCGGCAGCTCGCGTGCGGGACTGATCCCCTGCACGTACTGGGGGGTGACGGCGGCGTCATCGATCACCACACCGGCGGTCTTCGCGCTCGCTTTGACGGCGGCGGTAAGGATGTCGTCCACAACTGCAAGCAAACCGACCGACAATGAGCAACCTCCGCTTAGGACCTCCGACGTGCAGACGCACGCCGATCGGCCTCATGCACGCTAGTGCAGCATCGCCTCATCGACAATCGGCTTGTATTTCGTCTCCGCACCGTCGTGCGATCGGATCCGTCTGGCTCAGCACTCGCGCCGCGAGCCGCACCCGATGAAGGCTGACGGTATGAGGGCAGGCTCTGACCGAATGCATCTCTGCGGCGCAAGACCCCACCGACCGGATACACGTCGAGGCAACCGACGCCACCACGCCGCACCTGGCGACACTCCTCGCGGTCAGCGGCGTACCGCCTCGTACGGGCCTGCCCGGGGAGCGTCAGAGGGTGGGGTGAGTCGCACCAGGGGGGCGCCGCCTTCGGTCCCGATCGAAACGACGAGTTCGTGGTCGTTGATCCAGGTGATGCTGCGCGGGGCGCACAGGAACGGCAGGGTGAGCGAGTCCTGTCGCGTGGCCAGCGTCAGGTAGTCCACACCGTGCAGTGAGAGCTCTGGGCTTTCGGGGTCGCACCGAACATGTGCGTCGATGATGTCGCGTGCTTCCACCGAACCTCCCACCACGAATGACGGCAGTGCCGCGGACGCCGGTGCGAGACCGGACCACGCCACGTCGCCACGCTCATTCACGGAGACGACCGGACTGGCGCTGCCCACTGGTTCCTGCTGCTGAACGGTCCCATCCGCCGCAAGGGTGAATCGTTCACTGTCGGTTGCGACGAAGAGGGTTCCGGCGCTGTCCACATCGATCGCGACCTGCCCATGCCCGGCGAAGACGGGACCGACCGGAACGGGGTCGGCACGAGTATCCAGGGTGAGTTTCTCGATCGTGAATGCCGGCTCGCCGAACGCGTAGGCGACGACGTAGACGTCGCCACCGTGCGTGGCGATGTCACCGAGAGCGCGCTCGTCACGGTGCACGTCCGTCCAGGTCATCGCTGCGGTATCGAACAGCATCACCGACCCCGGATAGGTCGGGGTGGGCTCTCCCGTGGACATCACCAGAACAGTCGGGCTGACGGCTGCGATCGCACCGCTCGGCGCCCCGGGGTCGAGGTTGAACCGGCGTACCGCATCGCCTTCAGCATCGACGTGCAGGAAAGAGCCCGCCGATGCGCCCCAGAATCCACCCGCAGTGTCACCGGTCAACGTCATCGGATACGCCGCATCGATGACGTCGGGCGGTCCGCTGTCGCCGTCCATCCGATTGTCGTAACTGATCGGCGTCAACACCCACGAATCCGGGGGAGGCTCAGCGGCACAGCCGACGAGAGTGCCGAGCACCGCCGTCACAGCCACGGTCGTCACGCCGCGGTGCAGAGGCCTGATCATCCAAGCGAACTTATCGGACAACGAAGAGCATCAGCACAGCACCCACCCGACACGACTCACTCGGCCCTTGCTCGAGGGTGACATACGGGTTCACGTGCCCGGGGTCGCGTGAAGGCAGCAGAGAAGTCCGCTGAGACGGATCGCCTCAGTTTCCACCGATCACGTGCTCGGGCAGGTCGTGCTGGCGCGTGGGTCGTGGTCCCTCCGCCGCCCAAGGCTCGCGCCACTGCGGCGCGGGGAAGGAATCAGCGAAGTAGAGCGTTTCGCGCGCCACCTTGTCCCCCCGAAACTGCATGATCTTGACGAAGTGCAGCGGTTCGCCACCGTCGTAACTGAGCCGCCCCTCCGCGATCCAGAGGTCGCCGGCGCCCCTGATCTCCTGCGGCTGGAAGTCGAGCTTCGCAGGGTAGCGCTCTCGCCAGCCCTGTTGATTGGCCTTGCCCTGGAACCACTCGCCAGACTGAGGGAATTCGAGCACGACGTCGTCGTGGTACAGCTCCGACGCCTTGGACTCATTGGGTCCGCCCGTGTATGTCCACTGTCGCAGAAGCAACGCGCGGACCTGTTCATACTCCATCTATCGCCCCTTCCAGTAAGCGCCGGTGCTTCTCGATCTTCAGACATCCGCCTGGCGGTGTCCACCGCTGCCGCCTGGATGCTGTCGGGGGAGACGTGCCCCGCAGCGCTGCTGGAGTTCACTTGCTGGGCTGATCGGCCTTCGCGTTGCGGGGCAGTCCATCTGCATTCGGCCGCCACCAGAGCCATGCCTCTCCTGCGAGCACATGCATCGAGAGACCGACCCAGAACGCCGGCGCGAAGCTCTGCTCGAGCGGCAACAGCTGGCTCCCTGCGAGGATCCCCACCCAGACCCGGATCATTCCGACGCCCAGTCCGACCGCGAACGCGCGCATCATCCACCGACGATGCATCCGCACGCGGCGGCCTCGGATCGCACGGTAGGCGAGCATGAGCGAAACGAGGAACCACGACCCGAATACTGCGGTCGCGAGCGACTGCCAAGCGCCGCCGTACGCGAACGGTACCCCGAACGCGAGTGCGAACACGCCGCTGACGAGTCCCAGGCTGAGCACCACGCGCCCGAACCGACGATGGAACGTGAAGTGACGTTCTCGGAAGCGTCTCCACAACTGCAGCGGCGCGCCGACGAGGTAGAGAATCCCGGGGACGATGTGCAAGTAGGCGAGCCAGGGGTAGGTGACGTACCGCCACTCGAAGGCGTCGCGTTCCGAGGGCGTTCCGGTGACGATGAGTGGCCCGTCGGTGCCCACACGGATTCCGGCGAACACCAGGACGATC
Source organism: Microbacterium terregens (assembly GCF_039534975.1). Taxonomy (NCBI): domain Bacteria; kingdom Bacillati; phylum Actinomycetota; class Actinomycetes; order Micrococcales; family Microbacteriaceae; genus Microbacterium; species Microbacterium terregens. Next base: position 2,109,217 of record NZ_BAAAWH010000001.1, on the reverse strand, counting down.
GTGATCAAAACGAACACGCCCGCCCACACGAGCGTTTCGATCGCGCGCGTCATGCCGGAGCTCGACGTGGGCGCAGCTGTGTCGTCTCGGCGAGAAGTCTCACCAGCCGTTGTGCCATGGTCGCCGCATCCCAGCTGTGCCATGCGCCTCGCACCTGCTCGGCGGAGCCCTCAGGTGCGGCGTCACTGATCATGGCGGCCGCATTGACCATCCCGGGGAACGTCTCGGTGCCCGTGACCGCGAGCACCGGAACTGCCAGCTTGCCGAGATAGGCCTCGGGACCTTCGGCCTCGACGGCTGCGAGCGCTGTGCCATCGGGAATCCAGGAGTGGCCGATCTGGGGATATGCCGGCGAGCGCTGAAGCTCTTCGAGCCACTCCTCGGGCATGTCGACCATGTAGCTCTCCACGGCATCCCGCAGCTCTCCTCGGTCGATGTGAGTCCGCACCGCCTGCCACCAGCGCGGTGCGCCGCCCGGGAACTGACCCAGGGGCGCCTCGAAGAGCACAAGGCCAGCGAGGTTCGGGATTTCGTTGGCGGCCAGGATCGCCAGGGCGCAGCCTGAGGAATGTCCGACGAGAATCACCGGCCCGACCAGTCGATCCGCGATTGCGGTGATCGCGGCGATCTCGCGGTCGATCGAGATGGGGCCGGAGGCGAAGGAATCGCCGCGGCCCACGCGGTCGTGCACGCTGGCTTGGTAGCCGAGTTCGGCGATGATCCGCGCCGTCTCCGTCGGCAGGGGGTCCTCCGAGCGCTCCAGCCCGGCCCCTTGGACGAAGAGCGCTCCCGGCGCACCGCCCGGCCCGTAGAGATCGACCGCGACCTGGTCGCCGAGGATCGCTGCGCTGGCAGTGGCGGAGCGGCAGTTTCTGTCCATCGGCTACGAGTCGGTGACGATGGAGTCGATCGCCAGGGAGTCCGGCGTCGCCAAGCAGACCCTCTACAGCCATTTCGGCAGCAAGCGAGAGTTGTTTCTGGCGTTGGTGACAGCCAAGACAGAGGCCGCGGCGAAGTCGGTGCTCTCGCCGGCCCCTCGCATTATCGACGCCGGAAGCGCGCGCAGCCAGTTGCGCGACGTGCTCGTCGCTCAACTGTCGGCAGTCATGACGTCCGAGATGATCGCATTGCGGCGTCTCGTCATCGGTGAGATGACCCGATCGCCGGAACTGGCTCGAGCGCTCTACGAGCACGGCCCGCGCCAAGCCGTGAATTCGCTCGCCGCCGTCGTCGCCGAGATGAACGAGCTCGGCGTGGTCCGGATAGAGCACGTGCACCAGGCGGCGACGCACTTGAACTGGCTGGTGATGGGGGAGCCCGTCAACCGGGCGATGCTGATCGGCGATAGCGGAATCCCGAGTCCGCCCGAGATCGAGGCGCAGGTGGATGCCGCCCTCGACGTGTTCTTCAACGCGTTCGGGACGATGGAGGACACCGGTGGCGCGAGCAGTGCTCCGACCCGAATTCCGCGCCATCGGTCCTGAACGTCGCATCCACGTGACAGCACGACTGTCACGCCGGGAGCCAGGGGGGTCAGGCGAGGTACGGGTCGACGAGCAATGGCCCTCGGATGTCTCTGAGCGTGTCGATCAGGCGCTCCAGCCCCTTCTTGCTCCAGGCCGACATCTGCATGTCGTGGGGGCCGAGCGGTTCGAGCTTTCCCGTGCGGATGCGGACAACCTCCCATCTCGCCGCGCGCAGTGCCCGGTCTTTGCGTCGGTCGGCCACCGCCCGCTTTCCGACGTGCTCAAGGCCGTGCCGGCCGGTGCTGTCGTACTCGACCGCGACACGCAGCTCCGGGAGGAGAAAGTCCGGCCACACCTCCACGTGGTCGAAGAACGGCCGCGCGACCCGCACGGCGTTGAGCGCCGGCGTCACCGACAGGCGTGCGAACAGGTCGGCACGCACCTGCGCTTCGATCGCGGACGCAGGCTTCGGTGCGCAAGCCGAGAGGAACGGTTCGCCGATGGGCAGGTCAGGCGTCTTCGGGCACACCTGGAGCTTTCGCCGCGGCATCCGCGGACGAAGCAATGTGCGCTCTGTCGGGTTCACGACCGCGACAGGGACAGCTGGGTCAGGAAGGGTCACCGCGTCCCGCATCGGCAAAGCCCGGGCCGGCCGCGCGATGTCCGCGCAGTCGGGGCACCATGCGGATCGGCGGCGCTCACGGCCGGGGCGGTTGCGCTGCTCGTCGGGGGTGGCAGCGAACCGGTGGCCCGCTTCGCACTGCCACAGCAGCAACACGTCGGCCGCCGGAGGGACCTGGCTCAAAACGATGCCCGCGTTGAGCTCGGGGTGATACTGACGTATGAGCGCAGGGAACTGCCCCCATGCCTCCCGATAGGTTCCCACCGGGTAGGGGACTTCCACGCCTTTGGAGAACTGGCGGCGAGCCCACCACAGTCCGACACGCTCCGACATGAGTGCAGAATATGCGCGGGTCGCGACAGCGTGGCCCAGAGTCGACGTCTGCTCACTCGTGTTCCGGCAGCAGCGGGGTCGACCAGCCGGGGTCGCGACCGAGTTGCCCGGCCCGGGCGACCGCAGACGCGCCGAAGCGATCGCGCACCGCATCGAGCACCGCGTCGAGGCGCACCCCGTCTTCCCAGTCGATCGGCAGCTCCGGCGGAAGGCTGTCTGCGCGCACCAGCTGCGAGAACGAGACGCCGATGAGGGTGATGCCGCGCGCCGCGATCTCCGGCTGGGCGACGGCGAGCAGACCTCGTGCAACGGCGAGCAGCACCGTGGTGCGGTCGGAGGGGGAGCGCATCGTGCGCGATCGGGTGGCCTTCGCGAAGTCGCCGTAGCGGAGGCGCAGCACCACCGTGCGACACGCCCGCTCGCGGTCGCGCAGGCGCCGGGCGAGCCGATCCACGATCTGAGTGAGGAGGAGGTCGAGCTCGCCCCCCGAGCGCGCGCGGCTGCCGAGCGCGCGCTGGGAGCCGATGGAGCCGCGACGCCGGGTGGTGTCGACGGGGCGCGGATCGCGCAGCCGCGCCAGCGCGTGCAGGTGCGACCCGGTCGCCTTGCCGAGCAGCCTCTCGGCGGTCGCGGCTTCGAGCTCGGCCAGCTCGCCGACCGTGTGGATGCCGAGCCGGTGCAGCTTCTCGGCGGTCACGGCGCCCACGCCCCACAGCCGTTCGACAGGCAACGGGTGCAGGAACGCCTGCTCCCGTTCGGGTTCGACCACGAGCAGTCCGTCGGGCTTGCTGACCGCGCTGGCAACCTTCGCGAGGAATTTGGTGCGAGCGACACCGACCGAGATGGCGAGTCCGACCTCCGCACGAACCCGCTCACGCAATCGCGCCGCGATCTGCTCAGGTGTCCCCGCGATGCGTCCGAGGCCACCTACCTCGAGGAACGCCTCGTCGATGGAGAGCCCCTCCACGAGCGGTGTCGTGTCGCGGAAGATCGCGAACACGTCTCGACTGGCCGCGGAATACACGTCCATCCGCGGCGGGACGATCACAGCATCCGGACACAGCTCGCGCGCCTGACGGCCGCCCATTGCGGTTCGCACGCCGCGGGCTTTCGCCTCGTAGCTGGCTGCCAGCACGACACCGCCGCCGACGATGACCGGTCGGCCGCGCAGCGCGGGCGCATCGCGCTGCTCGACCGAGGCGTAGAAGGCGTCGAGGTCAGCGTGCAGTACGGTCGCCTCGCCGCGCATCCCACACTCCTCGCCCGTCCTGGGGATCGTCGCACGCACCGGGGACATGGCAGCCGGCCGCATCGGTCCGCCCTGGGGAAGCCGATGAGCAGCACGGGTTGAGGACGCGGCTGGTCGCTGCGGCGTGAGATCGCACGACCGCGGGTTCGGTCGTCCTCATTGCACCGTGGGTGGCGAAGGATCCGTGGGTCTCGGTGGTCCCACCCGCGAAGAGGCTGCGGTGACAGCGACGATCGCGAGAGCGGCGGCGGCGGCGGAACCCCAGGTCAGTCGGCGCACCATGCGTCGCTTCTTGTGCAGCTGCGTCTGCGCGGCCGCGAGTCCCGCGGTCTCATGGGCTGCGGAGGCGTCGAGGAACTCCCGCTCGACCACCGTGAGTGCGGGATCGACGCCATCCCGCCAGCGCTGGGCCGTCGTGAGCCGAACGCCACGGTAGATCTCGCTGTCGGGTCGTCCCATCGCATCCCAGGCGGCGGCGGCGGAACTGAGGTGGCGCATGATCCGCTGCCCCTGGACGTCGTCGGCAAGCCAGTCCTTCAGCCGCGGCCATTCCCGAGCCAGCGCTTCGTGCGAGACCTGCACCGACTCCTCGTCGGTCGTGAGGAGGCGCGCATCAACCAGCCGGTCCACGATCTGCGCATGGGCGGCGTCGATCGCGATCCGCGCGCGCTCGACCCGACGAGGTATGACAGCGCCGTCCGCCGAGGATTCGACCAGACGGAGCAGGATGTCGCGCACCAGCCGCTGCCCGTCCGACGAGAGTCCGCCGAACACTTCTTCTGCGGTCTTCGCGACGGCACCCTCGATCTCGCCGGATGCCCGGTACCCGTCGACGGTCAGTACGCGCCCTTCCCGGCGTGACCACACCTGACGCAGGGCGTGGGACAACAGTGGAAGGGTTCGACCATCGGCGTCGCGGACGAGGATCTCGACGAGGCCCGGCTCGAGGATGAGCCCGGCCTGCTCGGCGGGCTTCTCGATCACGGCCCGGAGTCCTTCAGGGCTCAGCGCGGTGAGTATCAGCATGTGGGACTGAATGATCTGCGCGAATCCCTCGTGATCTGCGAGGTCGCCGAGACGGTCGGCGCGGATCGCGACGACGAGCATCGTAGAGAATGCCATTCGCGATAGGAGGCTGAAGAACTCGCAGATCTCGGCGGGGTCGTCTGCGGCGAACGCCTGCTCGCACTGATCGACGATGAGCAGCGATTCTCGGGCCCGGATTCCTGTGTCGCGAAGTGTGTCGATCGGGTGCTCCCCGGGCGTCACGATGGCGACCTCGATCTCGCGCGCGAGAAACTGCTCACCGATGCCTGCCCTGACGAACGAGGATTTGCCGACGCCCGATGAGCCCGCGACCAGCAGCACGCCGTGCTCGTCGAGTGCCTGGAGCGCGCCGGCCAGCTCCTGCTCGCGACCGAAGTAGCGTTCTGCGTCGCCCGCCCCCGCGGGGGGCAGGCCGAAGTACGGACACTCCGGGCTCGCGACGCGGGACGCCTGGTCTGAAAGAAGGCAGGGATCCTGCCTGAGGATCGCCTGCTCCAGCTCGGCGAGCTCCGTGCATGGGTCCAGTCCGAGTTCCGCGGCCAGCAGCGCCCGGGCCCTGCGCACGGTGGCCAGCGCATCGGCTTGCCGACCCTGGCGGTATTGCGCCACGGCAAGCGTCACCCAGCGCCGCTCGCGCAACGGTGCCTCGGCAACGCGGCCGCGCGCCGACGCGGCGACCTCCTGAACCTCGCCCGACTGCAGACGTGCGTCAAGGAGCAGCTCCTCGACACCCAGACGCATCTCCTCCAGGCGACCGGACGCGATCTGAGCGGGTTCCCAGTCGAGGAGCTCGATGAACGGTTCGCCCCGCCACAGTGCGAGCGCCTCCGCGAACGTGTGCGCCGCACGCTCAGGCTCACCGAGCTCCAGCTGTTCGGTGCCCCGCGTCACGAGGACCTCGAACCGCTCGGCGTCCAGCTCGACGTGCTCCGGGATCAGCCGATACCCGTGCGGGGTGGTTTCGATCTGGGCAGGTGCGATAAGACGGCGCAACCGCATGATGCACCCGGGAACGATATGCGGCCACGACGGGGGTGGGCTGTCGCCCCAGAGCGCCGCCGCGAGAGCATCGACCGACAAGGATGCGCCCAGCCGGACCGTGAGCGCACCAATCACTGCACGATCCCGCCGAGCCAAAGGAATCCGGCCGTCGTCGAGTGTCAGCGCTCCCAGAACGCGCACCTCCATGACGCCACTGTGACCCTGACTCCAACATCCGTCAAGACAGTTGACTTCGCCGACCCGGCGCACTCTCGACGGCACCGGGTCGGGCCGCGCATCTCGCACCTCGGGCGCGAACCCAGGGTCTAGCGGTGCGATTGGTGGAAGTGGTGGGCGAGCACCCAGAACGTCACCCGCATGCTGATGGCGACGCCGTCCTCAACGGCAGAGCGGAAGTGGATGCCGCCCCAGATGCGGGCGTTGCCGACCTCGTACGTCAGGTCACCGGGCCGCGCGAACGTGCGATCGCCGAGCCCGGTCAGGCTGGGGATCGTGAAGTCGATTCGCGAGCCGGGCAGGAATCTCGCGATCACCCATCCCGCGGAAGGGGTGATGCACGAGTGTGCGCTCGGATACTCCGGGTGGTTCGGCGTCGCAGGCAGGAGCGTCGACCACGACGGATCGCCTGCCGTCCTGGCATTGCCGTCGGTGTCGCCGGCTGGGATAGCCGTGATCGGTCGCCAGAACGTGTAGTGGTACTTGGCGTCGAAGCAGGCGATCAGCGCGTCCGCGTAGGTCACCGAGATCATCGCCATGAAGCGTGCCGCACCGACGACGTCGAGCTGGTGGTCGAGCACGAACTTGCGGAACGAACCGCGCGCCTGCTGGACAGGTGGTTCCGCCCAGAACTTGGTCGCCAGGGTCTGGTCGGCGGTTCGCGTCGTACTGGTGCTCGAGCCGATCTCCTTGACCTCGTTGTAGTCGCGCGCCCATTCGCGGCTGCGGAGGTCGGGTGGACCGCCCGGTCGGAATTGGTCGGCCGAGGCGAGCGCGAACGGCTTCATGAGACCGAGGTACGGGCCGACCGGTGGCGTCGGCGCTGTCGGCAGCCACGCCCCCGGTACGGGCGGGTTGGGGGGCGTGTACGTCACCGGAGCCCGGAAGCCGTCGTCCGCGCGCAGGGCGATCAGTTCGCTCGCGACCTCGGCACCGATCGCCACGCCGTCGCTCTCCGCCGTCCCGTCCGGGATCGCGGCGAGGGCCGCGGTGTATGCCGGCTCGACGATCGAAACAGACTGATCCGGGAGGTAGTGGTTGAGAACGCCTCGCGCCGCCGCCGCAACCGCCGCCTCCGCCGAGGCTCCGTCGGGCGCATCGGCATCCACGAGGAAAGGCTTGTACCCGCCTTCGACTGCCATCACCGAGTCGTAGACAGCGATGGCCACGTACGCGAAGATCGTGTGCCCTTCGGCTGGCGACAATGCGGCGGCCGTGAACGCCTGTGTGCCGACGGCATCCCAGTTCGCGACCGATGCATCCGGTGGGCCCGTCTCGCCGTGCCCCTGGCCACCGGTGGCCGGACCCGCCAGCCCGACCACCGAAATCGTCACGAGCACGGGCGCGAGCAGCCAGGCCATCCGCGAAGTCGTAGATCTCATGTCATCCCCCTGCGTCGGCGGGCTGATGCCCGTTGCTGAGATGACCGTTCTGCCACTCGTCGATATCAGCGCGTTATCAACGCCGTTTCCGCGACGGAGCGCCGGCTCTCGGTGCGCAGCGACTCCTTAGCGAAGAGCGCGAAGGTAGCGGCGCCGGGCGATGACCTGGGCGATGCGGAGGAGCGGGTACAGTGCACGCCACGGCTGCTCGTTGCCCGGCGCTGTCAGTGATCGAACGGTGACGAACACGTCGTCGCCGTCGCGGTGCACGATGAACGCTTCCTCGCCGGTCACGGGATGCCCCGGGAGCGTTCGATACGAGAAACCCACTCGCGTATCGTTCTCGACGACGGTTGCGACTCGAACGGGTTCGCGGATCGTCACGCCGGCCATCCGGGCCGTGATCGTCAGTTCGGAGCCCGGCGTAACCTTGCGCGCGTCGTCCACAGTGAACCCGCTGCGCGCCTTCACCGCCCAGCGCAGAACGTCTTGTGTCGCGCGCTCCCACACCTGATCGCCCTGGCCGATCGGCGCAGTCGCTTCGGATCGTCGGAAGCGGGTCGACCCAACGGCGGGCCATGTCGCCAGGTCTGGCGCGGTGCCTGGGTTCGCGTCGAGCGAGGCGGGCGGGTGCTGGTTGCGGTCCTGGATCAGTCGACGCAGATAGGGAACGGGACAACGACCCATCGAACAACTCCTCCACCGGCAGCCGCGCGCGAGTCACGAGAGAGAACGAGCCCGCCGACTCTTGATCCTGTCAGGTCCCCGACCAGCCATTCGCAGGCCGGTCCTTCACCGCTTGTCGGTCCGACCCTCGTTCAGAGCTTGTAGCCGATTGCGCGCAACAGGTCCTTGCGGTCGGCGACATCCTGCTCGGTCTCGACGCCGACGGGCGGCTCGCCGTCGATGACGCCTGCCACGCCGCGGCCGGCGTCGGTGACGGCGACGAGGATCTGCACCGAATTCGCTGTGGCGCAGAAGATCGAACACACCTCCGGCACCGCTTTCACCTGGTTGAGCACGTTCACCGGGAACCCGTCACGCAACATGATCACAAAGGAGTGCCCGGCGCCGACGGACATCGCGGCCGCGACAGCGAGGTCCACCAGCGAGTCATCGTTGCCGGTGCGCCTGACCAGCCGTGCACCGGAAGCCTCACAGAACGCGACTCCGAACTTCAGCGTGCCGCCGACCCCGGCCAGCGCCTCGTGGAGGTCTTCGACCGTTTTGATGAAATGAGACTGACCGACGATGACATTCACGTCGTCGGGCTTCTCAAGTGGGACGACCTCGATCTCGACAGTCACGGTGACCTCCTTCGACGCCGTCAGCATAGACCCGCACCAGAGCCGGCGTGCCGCCGTCGAGCAGCCCCCCTCTGCCACCTTCATCCAAGACACTCAGTGCCGAGCGAGAGCCGCACACCCGCACGACGGTCCGCAACCGATCGAGGCTCCAGGCGTCAGTGGCTGCCCTCGGTGGTGCCCGAACTTTCCCCATGCCGGTTCTCTCCGATTCGGCGTGCATCGGTCGGCTGTGGACTCGACTCAGCGAGCGCTTGGGACAGCGTGTCTCCGGCAAGCGGAGATCCGGTGACGGAGTCGAGAACGCGGAGGTTGCCGGGCGGGAGATGGCCGCGATGGACAGCGTCCACTACGATCTCGCGGACGGTTTCTCGCTTGGCGGGAGAGAGCAAGTCGATCATGCGATCGACCTCTGCCAACAGGCCTCGCTCCATTGAACCTCCCGGCCTTACGGGTCCTGCGGATAGTGAGCGCTGACGAAGTCAACGGCAAAGGGTCGCCCCGCGGGGAGCGACATCTCATCTGAAGGACCGCGTGAATCGGCCCGTTGAACGCGCATTCGTCAGCATAGGACCTGCCGCTTCCCGCGTTGCAAGCGGGCCGGGAGTCGGCTGACCGAAGTGTGCAAATGTTCCCCAAACTGGAAGAAGGAACCCGGCACCTCTGCCAGCCTCGCTACGAGGAGGGGTGCTTTTGGCGCCGGCCTTGAGGGCGTGCGCTTCGGAAGTGACCAAGGCAAGTCGGAGCGGGTCGGTGTCGGTCGCGAACGTCCGGCCGCGCTCGCTCAGTCCGCGGAGGAGACCCCGGGTCCAGCAGCCGGTGGTCTCCGCGGCCGACCGCCATTCTGAAATCTCCCGACGTCCGTCACCCGAGACCGGTGGCGACCACGCCTATCCGCACCATGAACTCCTCGACGCGCAGCCTCTTAGTCCGAGCGGCCGATCCCTCAGGCACCGCAGCCGTTCAGACCTTCCGAACCGAGGTCGTGACCGCTGTCGGGTTTGTGAACAGGTCCAGCACCGGGCAGTGGGCGTCCACAACCTGGCGAAGCTCTTCGTACCGCGCCGCAGACTCGGGCCCACTGAGGTCGATGTGCAGCCGTATGGCGTTGAACCCGGGGCGGACCGATGGGTCCTTGCCGAACAGCCGCGCCGCGTCGAGGTCTCCTTCGGCCCGCACAACGATCTCGTCGAACGGGATGCCCAGCGCATTCGAGTAGAGGCGGAAGACAACGACTTGACAGGCGATCAGCGCACCGAGCGCATACTCGACCGGGCTTGCGGCGACGTCATCGCCCGCCAGCGCCGCCGGCTCGTCGATCCAGAACTCGTGTCCGCCCGCCCGCACCCGCGTGGCCACGGATCCCTCTCCGGCACCGGAGACGCGATATGTCAGGTGTGCCGCGGACCGGTCGGCGTCGATGCGGTCGCTCCACTCGCGCGCTGCTGCTTCGAGCCGATCGTCCCGCTCGGTAGTGGTGATGTCGGACAGGGTGAAGGTGTCAGCGATAGTCATGTCGCGACGTTAACGGGATGCCGCAACCCGCGGGTTCCACGCTGACGCGCAACGACACCGGCGCACACATCCGGTAACAATCAGCGCTATTCGGCGCAACGGGCTTATGTAATGAAAACCATTCCCGTTGCGAGCAGGTCGTTTCTCACGGGAACGGGGATCGCGGACGCCGTGATGAGGTACCGTCTCCAGCTCGCCTTTGCAGAGACGATGGATGTCGCAAACATTCCCTTCCTAAGTTCCGACGGTTCCATCAACCGCGCTCAGATCTGCATCGGCTGTCGCACCGATAAATTCGTCACTTAGGACGACGGCGATGCGGAAGATCTTCTCGATTTGGATAGCATTTTCACGCTCGTCGACAGCGCCCGCGAGTTGGCGAGACCTTTGGCCGACCCCGTCAACCTCCGCGGCTCGGGAATTGATCGAGCGGGACCGGTGACTTCGGTGAGCCGGTCAGCAGCGGAATGAATCGCGATTTGCCGACAATCGGCCGTTGAGTGTTTAGCGACTGTGTTATGCGTTTAGCGACCGAGTTATGCTCTGAGGGTGACCTCCCGCCCGAGCAAAAACCCGACCGGACCCGCGCCTTACGAGCAAACGTCGTGAAGCGTCGGCGTATTTGGCTTATTTCTTCGATAGGGCTTGTCCTCTTGGTCTTGTCGGGAACGGTCGTTGGGATCAACTATTCGAAACCTCAAGCCGAATTCCCCGCGACTGCTGGCGGGAAGACCGAGAAGGATGACGTTCAAACGCTCAAAGAGCCGGAGATCGTTCCCCCTTCTCCGACGCCATCACGAACTGCCAGCATCCCCTCTGCGACGCCACCGCCGATAGCCGTCATTCCCGAAGAGCCGAGGAACGGCAATTCGCTGCCGCCCGCCGGGCGACCGGGCACCGGGAACCCCGATGCTGAAAGTCAACTGCCCAGACCGAGCCCGGTGCCCGGGATACCCGGACCGAGCCCGGAGCCCGGAATACCCGGACGCGACGGGCCAGGGAAAGATGGGTCGGGTCCAGACCTGGGCGACTCCGCCCCGCCTTTGCCCCCGACCTGGAGCGTCACCGGTGTCTCGGCCTACTACTTCGTCTTCCCCAATGTCCAATTTGGTCCGTACGCACTCTCATTCGTCGGCTCTCTCACCCGAAACGACGGTCAGCCCATCAGTGAACCGGGTTCGGTGCTGATCCAAACCGATGCGGGAGACTCGATCACAGGGGCCTACACCCCCGTCGGTCTTTACGTCCCATCTGCGTTCTCCGCCTCGATCCATAAGCTTCGTGCACCGAACGGTGCCAAGACGTTCACGGTCACAATCGAAGGGGAAATGCACGGGCCCTTCCCGATCTCGCAGTCGCGGGTCTGAATGGCGTTGCCGGGTACTGCACAAGGGGCGCGCGACGCTTCATCAGGGTCGCGGACGATACGCGCGAACCTATATGTGGAATCGTCGGATACGTCGGCCTGCGGTCCAGCCACGACATCCTTCTCGCGGGCCGAACTACGCACCCGCCTCGCTTGACACGCAGGCATGGAAGCGTCCTCTCCCGGCAGATTCGCCTGCGACAGATAGGCCGCAGCTCGCCGCAGGACCTCGTGCTCCTGCTCGAGCAGCCGGATGCGCTGCGCGCCTCTCGCAGCTCGGCGCCCTCGATCCGGCTCGAGCCGGGCTTTGCGCCTTCGTCAATGTCAACGCGACGCATCCACTTTCAACGAGCGACATGCCTTGCTCGCGGGATCCTCCTGAGGTCGTGCCGTAGGTATGAGGGACTCGCGCGGAATTATGGTGCAAGTCCCCATCGGCCGGCTTGCGCCGCCGGATTCGCGACCGCTCGAGCTCGAATGGCTGCCCACTCTTCCTGCGCTTCTTGAGCTCGCTTCTGAAACGCCCCCTCGGCATCCGGATTGATAGCTGGTTGGTCACTTCGCAGCTCAGCTACCACGCCGTTTTCGAACGACCTGTACTCCACGCCAAAAGACGAGCCGATCTCGACCGCTACTCGCCGCGCCAACTCCAGTCCGTCTCTATTGAAGCTGTGCAGCGCATCGAGCGAGCGCCACCTGAAGTCATCAGTGAGCTCTGAATAGTACTGGGCATCCCACGATCGCAGCCCATCAACCAGATCGGTGGTGAGTCGAGAGTCCTCGTAGAGGACCGGGTCCGGGAACCATATGACCGACTCCGCGTAGTCGTGAAACACTCGGACAATGCGCGTCGCGTACTTGTAGGGTCCGGCGTCCGACATGAGCCGACACTAGCCGACCCTCAATTCCATGGGGTGGCTAGTCGTGCCCTCAATTTTGATCCTTGCCCGGACAATGCTCGCGCCATCGTCGACAGTTGCCTCGCGAAGGGCCGCGGTGCGGGCATTGAAGGACGCACGCGGTTCTCGAGCGAGTGTGATTGATATTCACCGGGGCGAATAGAGTCGCGGGATGGAAGACATGGGGGATACGTTCCTGGACGTGTTGTTCGGCAGGACTCCCGGGCAGTGATCCCTACCGCTACCGACGCCTGGACTCGCCGGCAGGACAAGGCCCGCTGGATACGCGACGCTCTGCGTGTGTCGTTGGTCGATGGGGTGTGGAATGAGGACGTCCCATTCCCCGACGACTCGACGCTTATGCGTGAATTCGCCGCCGGCCGCAACGTCATTCGCGAGGCAGTGCGATTGCTCGTTAGCGAAGGCCTGCTCGAGCGTCGGCCCGGCGCGGGTACGAGACCTGTGGGTCGACAGTTCGTGCACGACGCGAACACCTTCCGGACCTCGGGCAAGAATAGGCGGGACTCCCGTGCAACACAGACCTTGCTCAGTTGGACTAAGGGCGGCGCACCGTCCCCTCTTGCGAGGGCTCTTCGTGTCCCGGTCGGTTCGCCGATCATTACACTTGAGCAGCTCGACACCGACGGGGGCCCGATTGTGATGTGGTCGACTGTTGTGGGCGACCGCCCTGGCTTGCGGCCGCCGAGTCAGGTCGGCGAGCCGAGTCGACCCCGCAGAGCCGCGCATCCTGGATCGACGTGCTGGAGGGACCCAAGTCTCTCAAGCCGCCGGCAGATGCTCTCCGAATACCCCGACTGGATCAACATCGGGTCCCTGTGGGGCGCGGCCAAGACGGTTCGGCCCTACCGACCGGGCTGACTGCACGGGAAGCACGCCCTCGTCGGCGCGCTTCGATCCACCGCGGGCTCAGGGAGTCGGCGTGCCCCCATTCACATTGAGCGTCTCGCCGATCACGTAGCTCGATTCCGCTGACGCGAGGAACACGTACGCCGGGGCGAGTTCGGCAGGCTGGCCGGCGCGACCGAGCGGCGTCTGTTGTCCGAACTCAGCGATCTTCTCCTGCGGCTGTCCGTCGCTCACCTGCAGCGGTGTCCAGATCGGCCCGGGTGCGACGGCATTGACGCGGATTCCCTTCGGCGCCAGCTGCTGCGCAAGCGCCTTCGTGAATGCGTTGATCGTCGCCTTCGTCGAGGCATAGTCCACGAGGATCTCCGACGGCTTATATGCCTGCACGGAGGTCGTGTTGATGATGGTCGACCCGGCGGACAGATGGGGGAGCGCGGCCTTCGTGACCCAGAACATCGCGTACACGTTCGTCTTGAACGTGTCGTCGAACTGCTCGTCGTCAAGGCTCGCGAGATCCTCGTTGTAGACCTGCTTCCCACCGTTGTTGACCAAGATGTCCAGGCCGCCCAGACCATCCACCGCCCTCTCGACCAGGTCACGGCAGTAGTCCGCGTCTCGAAGATCTCCCGGCAGCTTTAGCGCCTTCGCTCCGGCATCCTCCAGGATCTGCGCGATCCGCTGCGCGTCCACCTCCTCGGCTGGCAGGTACGACATCGCCACGTCCGCACCCTCGCGAGCGAAAGCGATCGCCGTCGCAGCGCCGATTCCCGAGTCCGCCCCTGTGATCAGCGCCTTGCGCCCGCTCAAGCGACCTGTGCCACGGTAGGTCTCCTCGCCGAGGTCCGCCTTGGGCTCGAGCTCCGCGTCGAGGCCGGGCTCAGGCTGATGCTGCTTCTTGGGCTCGAGGCCCGAGTACAGCTCGGCAGGGTTGGTGAAGGTGTACTGGTCGCGCGACATGTCCTGATCTCCCGTCTCTTGTCACGATCCAGGATGCCGCGCTGTCCGGGACGGGTCGCGGGGATTGACGAGATCGCGGGTCTCCGCTAACTGATCACGTCTACACGACACCGATCACACCCGCGGTACGACGCCGCGACCACACCACTATTCGCAACCGGACACGGACGCTGCGCCGAGCCCCGCCAACGGGGCGCCGACCCCTGGGTAGTGCCCTGCCACTCCCGCATCGAGGGTGATAACTCGCCGTGCACCTGCTGTCAATGCCCGTGCGGACCCGAGTCCTGCGCGGAAGACTCTGTCGGCGAAGGATGGCTCAGAAGCGCTACCCTCCGACGGGCTGCGGGGGTCATCGATCTGTACGACGAGCAAGCCTGAGAGGAGATGGGTGAGGTGATCGCTGGGCTCGAACACGGCCATCTTGAGGCGATTCCTGTGGGGGAGAACTCGTGGCGAGTGAGCGACGCGAGCGTCCCGGAAGATGACCCTCTGCACGTGGTGGCCTTCGTCGAAGCACGCGACGATGACGTTGATGTCATCTGGCTCCGCGGCGCGATATCGGTGCCGGGTAGATTCCCAGACCTGGATAGTGCGCTCGACGCGATCGACGATGTTTCGACCACGGGCCAAACTCGCGGCGACCACCTGGCGCGGCACGCAACAGACCCCGACCGCGTCTCATGACCGTGATCTGGTCCGGCTGCTGCCACACCCAGGCGGATCCCCGGCGTCGCACGAGGACAGGACTGTCGCGCCGTTGAGAGGCTGCTTCGGAGGTTGAAACACCGCGCTTCAGCCACACACGCAATGGAGCCGCATTCACGCGGTGCCCGATCCTCCATCGCATGTGGCGGGATGCTCGTTCCCGCGTGGGGGCGGAAGATAGAGCTGTGGAGTCCTCCGCCGCCGCCTTCATCGACCGCACGCTGCGGGCCGAGGCGTCGGAGTGGCGCACCTGGGCGGACGGTGACGCATCGGCGGGCGGCCTGCGCGTGTACGGCACATCGGTCGGCGCGGTCCGCGGTACCGTCCGCGACGCGCTTCGGCGCCATCGAGACCTCCACCACGACGAGATCACCGCACTCGCATCGGAGCTGTGGGCGGCGCCCGTCTTCGAGCGTCGCTTTGCGGCGATCGTGCTGTTGCAGGGGCAGGTCGACGCGCTCACCGGCAAGGACCTCACCCGCATCGAGGGGTTTCTCCGGGATGCCCGCTTGCCCAGTCTCATCGAGCCACTCACCCTCGACGTGGTACGACCCCTGCTCGCCCGCCTGACAGGCACAGAAGCCGATCGCGCCCGACGCATCGTCACCCGCTGGACCACAGCGGAGGCCGAGGGGCTGCGGGTAGCCGCCGCCCTGCTGTGACGGTGCGGCGTCCCGCGACCTCCGCGCAACGCCCGTTCAGCGACCTGACCAACGTGTGGGTCCGCCCAGTCGGGGACCCACACCATGGTGACGTCCCCTGGGCTGGTGCAGTCTCCCGGCTCGGGTGTCACGTCGTGGACGTGGTGAGCCATCGTGCGATAGCCCGTGGTGGAGGTGCACTTGAGATGTAGTCATTTAGTCGACAGTTCAGATACGTCGAGATCGCGTTAGGAGCGTCAAGAAGCCTCGAAGCCCCGTCGCGTATGCTGGTCCGCACCACCACCGGAGTGAAGCCGAAGGGCGAGTTTCCGGGGTTTTTGGGACATGCCTGAGCGTTTCGGGCCTGTGGCGCAGCTGGTAGCGCACCTGCATGGCATGCAGGGGGTCAGGGGTTCGAGTCCCCTCAGGTCCACCAAGGCAGAAACCCTCGCTGAGCGGGGGTTTTCTGCGTATCTGCGCGGGACGTCGGGCCCGGGACGCGAAGCGACCTGCCCCGGCCTCGGCCCTTGACCGCACACGCCTCGCGCGGGAGCCTGGAACGATCCGAGGAGGCCCCAATGAGCGACGTGATCCCATTCCTCTGGTTCGACGACGACGCCGAGTCAGCGATCCAGTTCTACACCGCGCTGATCCCCGATTCCGAGGTCGTGTCGATCGGAAGGTACCCGGACGAGGTTCCGGGCATGGGTGGCAAGGTGATGCACGCGCACTTCCGCCTTGCGGGCCGGGATTACTACGCGATGGATGCCGGCCCGCAGTTCCCCTTCACCGAAGCCGTCTCGCTCTTCGTCTCCTGCGCAGATCAAGCGGAGGTCGATCGGTACTGGTACGCACTGACGGCCGACGGAGGGCAGGAGCAGCCGTGTGCGTGGCTGAATGATCGGTGGGGCTTGTCGTGGCAGATCGTGCCCGATCGGCTGGTCGAGCTCATTCGCGACCCTGACCCGGATCGCTCCCATCGCGCGGTGCAGGCGATGCTCGGGATGACCCGGATCGACATCGCCGCGCTCGAGGCGGCCGCAGACGGGCCGTGAGACGCTCCCGCCGCTCCCTGATCCTCGCGTGCCTGCTCACCGCTGCGATCACGGCATCCGGTTGCGCGCCCTCCGTGCCGCAGGAGGCGGTGTCCACTCGCGCTGCCTCGCCGACCGCGACGCCCTCGCCGACGGCGGTGTCGACTCCGGCTGCGCAGGCCCGCTGGCGGCCGGCCGGGGCCCCGACGACTCTGGCCACCGGCCTGGTCGCCCCCTGGTCGATCGTCGCCCTCGACACCGGCGGAGTGCTCATCTCAGAGCGCGACAGCGGCACGGTCCGTGAGCTCACCCCCGGTGGTGAACTGCGCACGGCAGGGGTGGTCCCCGGAGTGGTCTCGGGTGGAGAGTCCGGCCTGCACGGACTGGCGTCGTGGCGGGACCAGGCGTCGGGAGAACGCTGGCTCTACGCGTATCACGGTGCGGCGGATGACAATCGCGTGGTGCGGATGCCGCTGCTCGGCGACGCCGGTGCACTGAGTCTCGGCGACGCACAGACCGTGTTCGCGGGAATCAGACGCGCGAACACGCACAACGGGGGCCGCATCGCCTTCGGACCGGACGGACTGCTGTACGTCAGCACGGGCGACGCCCAGAACCAGGATGCCGCGCAGGATCCCGACGCGCTCGGTGGGAAGATCCTGCGACTGACGCCCGAGGGTGCGCCCGCGCCGGGCAATCCGTTCGGCAACGCGGTGTGGACGCTCGGTCACCGTAACGTCCAGGGTCTGGCGTGGACGGCGGACGGGGAGATGTGGGCCAGCGAGTTCGGGCAGAACGCGTGGGACGAGCTCAACCACATCGTCGCGGGCGCGAACTACGGCTGGCCGGTCGTGGAGGGCGAGGCCGGCGACGCCCGGTTCACCGATCCCGTCGTCGCATGGACGACGAGTGAGGCCAGCCCGAGCGGGATCGCGGCCGTCGGGGACACCGTGTTCGTCGCGGGTCTGCGTGGTGAACGCCTGTGGGTGGTGGACATCACGCCGTCGCATGCGGCCGATCCGCCGACCGTGGGGTTGGAGGGGCAGGGCCGCCTGCGCGATGTCATCGCCGCACCCGACGGCAGCCTGTGGCTCCTGACGAACAACACCGACGGTCGGGGGACGCCGCGCGCCGACGACGACGTGCTGATCAGCCTGCCGCTCGCCCCGGCACCCTGACGGATGACCGGGGCGGACGACCGATACGGTGAGACCGGCAGGCGTCGTGGTGGCGACCTGGGATTGGAGAAACCGTGACCTCTGTCGCCCGCGGGCAGCGCGTGATCGGCGCCGCGACGCACTACGTCGAGAATCAGCCGCCGGTGCGCACGGATGTGAACGAGTACGCCGTGAACGCTCCCTTGGTCGAGGGGGTCGCCGCGTTCGGCGCAGCGTGGGCGCACGAGTCGCTGCGCGAGGCCGGCGGTCTGGTCGGGTCCCCGTCCTTCCAGCGTGATGCGACCCTCGCCAATGTGCACACGCCGGTGGCTCATGCTCACGACCGGTGGGGGTTCCGGCTCGACGAGGTGGAGTACGACCCGTCGTACCACCGGGTGATCTCCGAAGCAGTCGCCCGCGGGGCGCACACGTCGGCGTGGGCCGATCCGAAACCGGGCGCCGACGTGGCGCGGGCGGCCATGTTCATGCTGTTCGCGCAAGTGGAACCGGGCCACGCCTGCCCGGTGTCGATGACGCACGCCGCGGTGGCCTCGATAAAGGAGTCGCCGTGGGTCGCCGATGCGTGGCTGCCGCGGCTGTACTCCCGCGACTACGAGCCTCGTCTGCTTCCCAACGACGAGAAGAGCAGTGCGCTGATCGGCATGGCGATGACCGAGAAGCAGGGCGGCTCGGACGTCCGGGCGGGAAGCACCGTGGGCGAGGCGATGGGTGGACATGCGTACCAGCTCACCGGGCACAAGTGGTTCTGTTCCGCCCCGATGTCCGACGGGTTCCTGGTGCTCGCGCAGACGCGGCGCGGCAACGTCGAAGAGGGGTTGAGCTGTCTCTTCGTGCCACGCCTGCTGCAGCGCGGAATGCGCAACGTGTTCCGCATCCAGCGCCTCAAGGACAAGCTCGGCAACCGATCCAACGCGTCAGCCGAGGTGGAGTTCGACGGGACGATCGGGATGGTCCTGGGCGAGCCGGGGCGCGGCATCCACACGATCATCGAGATGGTGCAGCGGACGCGGCTGGACTGCGTGCTGGGCACTGCCGCGGGAATGCGTCAGGCGGTCGCGGAGGCGACCTGGCATGCGCGCGGGCGCTCGGCCTTCGGCAAGCTCTTGGTCGATCAGGCCGCGATGACCTCGGTGCTCGCCGATCTCGCCCTCGAATCAGAGGCCGCCATGCTGACGGGCCTGCGGCTGGCGCAGGCGTTCAGCGCGGACGCATCCGACGCCGATGTCGCGTTGCGTCGCCTCGCGACACCCGTGTCGAAGTACTGGGTGACCAAGCGCGGGCCGCACCACGCGTACGAGGCGCTGGAGTGCCTCGGTGGGAACGGATACTCGGAGAGCTTCCCGCTCGCGCGCCGCTACCGGGAACAACCGGTGATGGCGATCTGGGAGGGCTCCGGCAACGTGATCGCCCTGGACGTGCTGCGCGCGTTGACCCGCGATCCGGAGTCGGCGGCCGCGTTCGCCGCCGAGCTGGACACGACAGCGGGCGCCTCTGCACTCCTCGACGGGCACGTCGCGCGCACCCTGAGCATGATGGACGAGATCGCCGGGGCGGAGATCGACGAAGCTCAGGCCCAGGCGCGTCGGCTCAGCGAGAATCTCGCCCTGGCGCTGCAGGGGTCCCTCATGCTGCGCCACGCGCCCTCGGTGGCTGCCGAAGCGTTCCTCGCCGCGCGCCTGGGGGAGGACCGGGCGGCGCAGTACGGCAACCTTCCGCGAGGGACGGATGCCGCCGCCATCGTCGCGCGGCACTGAACCGGCGGGTCGGCTGCCGTGCAGGGACCGCGCCTAGGCTGACGAGGTGAACTCTGCTCGCAACACCCTCGTCGCGAGCATCATGAGTGCGCTCCTGGTGCTCGGGGCCGCGGCGCCGTCCGCCGGGACGGACCGGCCGGGTGCGGTTCCTTCGCCCGACGCGGGGGAGCAGGGCACGGTCCGCGTTCTCGCCGCGGCGGATTCGACCGCTCAGGCGCGCGACCGGGTGGCAGCGATGTCCACCAGCGAGATGGCGGCGAGCGTCGTGATGGGGCACATTCCCACCTCGGACGCCGCCGTCCTGGCCGACTATATGACGCGGACCCGTATCGGCGGGTTCATCCTGATGGGCGCGAACATTCCCGCCTCCGAGGCCGAGCTGCGTCAGCTGACGGCGGCGCTGACCTCGGACGACGCGCTGCCGCCGCTGATCGCGATCGACCAGGAGGGCGGCGACGTCTCGCGTCTGCCCTGGGATGGCTTCGCCTCGGCGGTCACGCTGAAGGATCAGCCCACCGAGGCGGCGCGGGACGCGTTCGCCGCCCGCGGCGCGCTCCTGCAACGCGCCGGAATCGGGGTCAACTTCGGGGTCGTGGCCGATGTCACGGATGATCGGTCGATGTTCATCTACCGCCGCGCGCTCGGCACCACGCCCGCGTCAGCAGCGGAACACGTGGATGCCGCCGTCGTCGGTGAAAGCGGACAGACGCTCTCCACCCTGAAGCACTTTCCTGGGCACGGTGCGGCGCCGGGCGACTCGCACGCAGGCATCCCGACGTCTACTCGATCCAAAGACGAGTGGATCGCGACCGATCGTGAACCCTTCCGGGCGGGCATCGACGCCGGAGCGACCCTGCTGATGTTCGGCCACCTCGCCTACCCGGCCATCGACCCCGCGCCCGCCACGTTATCGGCAGAGTGGCATCGCATCGCGCGCGAGGAGCTCGGATTCACGGGCGTCGCCATCACGGACGATCTGGGTATGCTGCAGGCCTCCGGGCTCGACGGATACCAGGACCCGGTCGCGAACGCCGTTGCGGCGCTGGCAGCCGGAAACGACATGGTGCTGGCGGTGATGTTCTCGTCGGCGGAGACGGCACCGCGGATCGTCGAGGGAATCGCGGTGGCTGTGGACACCGGCATCCTCTCCCGCGAGCGCCTCGAAGAGGCCGCGCAGCGCGTGACCGCGGCCCGGCTGAGCCTTGCCGCCGCCGGACGGGGCCTCGTACCGTGCGGCGACTGCGCTCCGGCCGAGTGAGTCCTGCCGCGCGCCGGGATCGAGGAGCAACGGGACCGAGGATCTGAGCCGCGGCGCCTGCGGAGCTACTCGGCCAGCGGCTCGATCAGTTCGGGGGAGTTGTTGCGCACGTTGCCCACTGCCTTGGACACCACGTGATCGTCGAGGGTGGTCGCGACCGCGGGCGCGGCGTCGATGGCCGCGTCCAGCACGTCGCGGACGTTCTCGGTGGTGGGATCCAGCCACGCGTCGGCATGGTCGGGGTCGAGGAAGAGCGGCATCCGGTCGTGGATCGACCCGAGGTGACCGATCGCGTCGCGCGTCAGGATCGTGAAGCTCAGCAGCCACCGCTCGGGGTCGTCCTCGGCCAGCTCCGGGTTCTTCCACCACTCGTAGAGTCCGGCCAGGAACAGCGGCGAGTCGTCTGCGGGATGGATGTAGTGCGGGATCTTCACGTCGTCCACGCGCTTCCACTCGTAATAGCCGGATGCCGGGACCACCGCACGACGCTTCTCCAGCGCCTTGCGGAACATCGGCTTGTCCTCCAGCTCCTCCGAGCGGGCGTTGAACGCCCTCGCGCCCACCGATGGGTCCTTGGCCCACGACGGCACCAGCCCCCAGCGGGCCGTCTCCAGGCGACGGGTGGGCGGTTCGGTCTTGGACGAGTCCAGCACGATGGCCACCGATGCCGTGGGCGCGACGTTGTACGACGGCTCAGGCAGGTCTTCGCTCTCCAGATCGACCCGCAGAACGCTCACAAGCTCGGAGGCGACGTTGGCCACGACGAATCGTCCACACATGCCAGTGAGCCTACGCGGGGCCGTCGACACGAGCGCGGAGATCAGCGCTCGAGGACGCCGACCTCTTCGAGCCGTTCGACGAGCCCGGCGCCATCGGACTCGGTCACCCACGGCACGGCGGCAGCCGTATGGTCGTCCACGGCCGTGCGGCCACCGGCCAGCACCGCCTCGGCGGGGGACAGCCGCCGAATGGCCACTGCGGCGACGTTTCCCGGGCTCTCTCCCGCGAAGGTCGTGTAGATCTCGTCGTCGTGCTGACCATCGTCGCCGATCAGCAGCCACTTCATGTCCGGAAACTCCTCGGCCAGACGGCGCAGGTTGGCCAGCTTGTGTGCCTTGCCGCTGCGGAACCACCGGTCATGCGTGGGGCCCCAATCGGTCAGCAGCACCGCTCCCGACGGGAACAGGTGCCTCCGGAGGAACCGGATGAGCGTGGGTGCGACGTTCCACGCGCCCGTGGACAGGTAGATGACCGGTGTCCCCGGCGCGTCGCGGACCAGCCGCTCCATCAGGACCGCCATGCCGGGAACCGGCTGGCGGGCGTGCTCATTGACCACGAAGGAGTTCCATGCCGCCAGGAGCGGTCGGGGCAGGGCGGTGACCATCACGGTGTCGTCCACGTCCGAGACGACGCCCAGGCGCACGCCCGCACCGACGACGAACACCCGGGTCTCGACGGGCTCACCGCCCTCGACCGACATCGTCAGCGTCTGCCAACCCGGTTCCAGCCGAGCCGCGATGACCGTGTCGATGACGCCGCCCCGGTCGGCGACGACCTCGTGCACCGCGTCAGCGACGGTGATCTGCACCTGCGCGAATCCCACCGGGACGGCGGCGAAGCTGCGCCAGCCGCGCACGCTCTCGTACTCGACCTTCGTCGATGACGGCGCCGCCGGGACGATCATGACCCGGCCCAGCACTCGGACCCAGTCGGGTCCGCCGTAGCCGGGGAACGGGGTCACGGTGGGCGTCAGGCCGCGGGCACGCGCCCGTCGCTCCCGCCATGCGTGGAACCGGTACTCGAGCCTGGCGAGCCACAGCACTTTGGGGCGCTCGGGCGTCGTCGAGGAAGGGGGCATCCCTTCAGTCTTTCATGTCATCCAGAGTGCTCATCGTCCCGGCTGCCCTGTCGGTGTGCCCGTCGTCCTCGGAGAGGTGCTTGCGCTCCACCCGTTCGATCACCTTCTTGCTGACGAAGACGAGCACCACGAAGGCGACGATGATCGCGACGAAGATGTAGCCCGCGAAATGGAGCTGGTCGGCCAGTTCGCGGTAGCTGCCCGCGGCCAGAGCGGCCACGGAGACGTAGAGGCTCGCCCAGATCACGCAGGCGGGGATCGTCCACACCAGGAAGCGCCGGTACGAGAAGCCGCTCATCCCGACCGTCAGAGGTACCAGCGAGTGCAGCACGGGAAGGAACCGCGATACGAAGATGGCGGGCCCGCCCCGTTTACGCAGGTACCTCTCCGAGCGCTGCCAGTTCTCCTCGCCGATCCGGCGACCCAGTCGGGAATGACGGATCTTGGGACCGAGGAAGCGGCCGAGCCAGAATCCGATGCTCTCGCCGATCAGTGCGCCGATCACCACCGCTACCGCCAGCAGCACGCCCTCGAGCGGCGATGCCACGGCCGTGCCCGCGATGATCACGACGGTGTCGCCGGGGACGAACAGCCCGACCAGCACACTCGTCTCGAGCATGATCGCAAGGCCCGCCAGCAGCGTGCGCAGCACCGGGTCCACGCTCTGAACGGTGTCGAGCAGCCAGGTGAGGAACTCGTTCACACCTGAAGCCTAGAGCGGTCGCGCAGCCCTCTAGCCTGGGATCATGCCGGAGCCCCTTATCGCCCTACCTCTGCGCGGGTGGCAGGACCCGGCATCCATCCACGCATCCATCGCCGGCGGCACGCGCTCGTCGTTCTGGCTGGATGCGGGGCCGGCAGCCGCGAGCGGCTGGAGCTGGGTGGGCAGCGGCGTCGTGGAAGAGCATCCCCAGCGCGTCCGCGCCGTCTCGTTGACCGACGGCGCGTCCGCGGGCGACTGGGAGGCCGGACGCTTCCGCGGCGGTTGGATCGGGTGGCTCGGCTATGAGGAGGCCGCCGCGCGTGCGGGAGCACCGGTGAGCGCGGCCGACCCCGAGGTGCCCAACGAGCAATGGCTTCGGGTGGAGCGCTTCGTTGCCTTCGACCACGCGAGCCGTCGCATGTGGGCGATCGCCCCGGCCGCGGAGGTGGAGGCGTTCGCCGCCGGGCTGGCCGACGGCTCCTCCGCTCCGGCTGGGAGGGTATCGGCGCCGGTGCCGGTCCGGGCCACCGCCCGGCATGAGCCCGAGGCGTACGCGGCGCTGATCGAGCGCTGTCGCGACGCCATCCGCGAGGGGGACGCGTACCAGCTCTGCCTGACGACGCGGTTCACGATCGAGGCCGCCATCGATCCGTTGACGACATACACGCGGCTGCGGGAGATGACCCCGGCACACCACGGCGGTCTGGTGCGATCGGGCGAGGTCGCGCTCGCCAGCGCGAGCCCGGAGCGGTTCCTGGAAGTCGGGGACGGAATCGTCCGCACGCGACCGATCAAGGGAACCCGCCCGCGCGGCTCGGATCCGACCCAGGATGCCGCCCTGGCGGAGGAGCTCCGCGCCAGCGAGAAGGAACGGGCCGAGAACGTCATGATCGTCGATCTGATGCGCAACGACCTGTCCCGCGTCTGCGAACCCGGCTCGGTCGGGGTCGAGGGACTTCTCGAGGTGGAGTCGTACCCGGCGGTCCACCAACTGGTCAGCACGGTGTCGGGGACGCTGACGCCCGGCGTCACGGTCGGTGACCTGCTGGATGCGACCTTTCCCGCCGGGAGTATGACCGGAGCGCCGAAGCTGTCCGCCATGACGATCCTGCACGACCTGGAGCGCGGCCCCCGCGGCGTGTTCGCCGGCTGCTTCGGATGGATCGGGGACGACGGCGCACTCGATCTGGCGATGGTGATCCGGTCCATCGTCGTGCACCCCCGCGGAGCGTACGTGGGCGCCGGCGGAGGCATCACCTGGCGGTCCGAGGCTGCGGCGGAAGTGGCCGAGGTCGGCGTCAAGGCTCGCGGCCCGCTCGCCGCGATCGGCGCGGACCTGCCCCCCGGCTGGTGACGAGGCGAGGTCCGGTAGCCTAGAAAGCGCGCTCTGCGCGTCCAGCAAACCCCCACGATTGGCATCCCTCCGTGAGTCAGACCCCTCCGCCCGACACCGCCGCGCCTTCCGACGCCGGGTACGATGCCTACGCCGTCCAGCAGAAGTGGCAGGCACGGTGGCGTGAGGCCGACCCGTTCCGCGCCGGCGGGGCCGAGGACACGCGTCCGCGGAAGTATGTGCTGGGCATGTTCCCCTACCCCTCGGGCGATCTGCACATGGGGCACGCCGAGAGCTACGCGTACGTCGACGTCGTGGCGCGGTTCTGGCGTCACCGCGGCTACAACGTGCTCAACCCCATCGGCTGGGACTCGTTCGGACTTCCCGCCGAGAACGCGGCCATTCAGCGCGGCGCCGATCCTCGCGAGTGGACTTACGCGAATATCGAGCAGCACAAGAAGAGCTTCCGCGAATACGGCTCGTCGTACGACTGGAGCCGGATCCTCCACACGAGCGACCCCGACTACTACCACTGGAACCAGTGGCTCTTCCAGCGCCTGTACGAGCGCGGTCTCGCGTATCGCAAGGAGAGCCCGGTCAACTGGTGCCCGAATGACCAGACCGTGCTGGCCAACGAGCAGGTCGTGGACGGCCGTTGCGAGCGCTGCGGGACCGAGGTGGTCAAGAAGAAGCTCACCCAGTGGTACTTCCGCATCACCGAATACGCCGACCGTCTGCTCGACGACCTGAACCAGCTCGAGGGCTTCTGGCCTCAGAAGGTGCTGCGCATGCAGCGCAACTGGATCGGGCGCTCCGTCGGCGCCGACATCGACTTCGAGATCGAGGGACGCGAAGAGACGGTCACCGTCTTCTCCACCCGGCCCGACACGCTGCACGGTGCGACCTTCTTCGTCGTCGCACCCGACTCGGACCTGGCGACGGAACTGGCCGCAGGGGCGTCGACCGAGGTGCGCGTGCGATTCCAGGACTACCTGACCAGCGTCGGCCGTACGTCCGAGATCGAGCGGCAGAGCACCGACCGGCCCAAGACCGGCGTGTTCCTCGAGCGCTACGCCATCAACCCGATCAACGGCGAGCGGCTGCCCATCTGGGCCGCGGACTACGTGCTGGCCGACTATGGACACGGTGCCGTCATGGCCGTACCCGCCCATGACCAGCGCGACCTCGATTTCGCGCGCGCTTTCGATCTGCCTGTGCGGGTGGTCGTGGACACGACCGCACCCGTGACCGGCGCGATCCCGGTCATCGAGCTCGACGAGAACGGCGAGCCCATCGATCCCGGCCCCGACGCGGCATCCCTCATCGAATTGGATCCGGCAATCACCGGCATCGCGCTCACCGGCGAGGGTCGGATGATCAACTCCGGCTCGCTGGACGGGCTGTCCAAGCGCAACGCCATCGCGCGCATCACCGAGCAGCTGACCGCTGCCGGCACGGGCCGCACGTCGAAGTCCTACCGGCTGCGCGACTGGCTCATCTCACGCCAGCGTTTCTGGGGCACCCCGATCCCCATGATCCACACCGAGGACGGACGCACCGTCCCCGTTCCCGAGGACCAGCTGCCGTTGACGCTGCCCGATGCGAAGGGCCTCGACCTCGCACCGCGCGGAACGTCGCCGCTCGGCGCCGCGACGGAGTGGATGACGACGACCGACCCGGAGACCGGGGCGCCGGCCACGCGCGACGCGGACACGATGGACACCTTCGTGGACAGCTCGTGGTACTTCCTGCGGTTCCTGTCCCCGGGCGACCCGAACGAGGCATTCTCGTCGAAGGAAGCCGGCAAGTGGGCGCCCGTCGACTCGTACATCGGCGGTGTCGAGCACGCCATCCTGCACCTGCTCTATGCGCGCTTCATCACCAAGGTGCTCTTCGACATGGGCCTCGTGGACTTCACCGAGCCGTTCACATCGCTGATCAACCAGGGCATGGTGCTGCTCGGTGGATCGAAGATGTCCAAGAGCAAGGGCAACCTGGTCGAATTCTCCTCGAGCATGGTGAACCCCGGCGCCGACGCGGTGCGCGTCGCCGTCGCGTTCGCCGGGCCGGTGGAGGATGACATCAACTGGGAGGACGTCTCGACCACCGGCGCCCAGAAGTTCCTGGCGCGCGCGTGGCGCGTGGCGAAGGACGTGGACAGCAGTCCGGAGGTGGTCTGGGCGGAAGGCGACCCGGCTCTGCGGCGCGTGACGCATCGCCTGCTGGCGGACGCTCCGGGATTGGTCGAGCACACGAAATTCAACGTCGTGGTCGCACGCCTCATGGAACTGGTCAATGCCACCCGCAAGGTGATCGACAGCGGCGCCGGGCCCGCCGACCCCGCCGTCCGCGAGGCGGCGGAGACGACGGCGATGGTCCTGGACCTGTTCGCCCCGCACACCGCCGAGGAGATGTGGGAGATGCTCGGCTACCGGCCGTTCGTTGGTCTGGTCCCGTGGCGCCAACCCGATGCGACGCTGCTGGTCGAGGACACCGTCACCGCCGTCGTCCAGATCGACGGCAAGGTTCGCGCGACACTCGAGGTGTCGGCGCGGATCGATCCGTCCGCGTTGGAGGCGCTCGCTCGCGCCGACGCTCGCGTGCAGCGCGCATTGAACGGTCGCGAGATCACGCGGGCGGTCGTGCGCCCGCCGAAGGTCGTCAGCTTCAGTACCAGCTGATGCTGTTGTGGTCGGCGAAGTCCGTCGGCTAGTCTCCAGACTCCGGAACCCGATTTCGGCCGGTTCCCCGCTGGGACTCGAATATGGCACCTGAGAATGGTCGCGCGGCCGACCCGGTCACCTTCGCGGGCGGGGTGCTCGACCGATACCGTCACGTGTGCGCCTTCATGGATGGTCAAGGCGACGATGCTGTGCTCGATCCGTTCATCACCCAGGGCATCGATCGCGGCGATCGCCTGCTGTACGTGGTCGACCCCGCGGCATCCGCGGCGCCGGTCACCCGGATTCGGCACCTCGGGTACGACGCCGGCCAACTCCTCGAAGACCATCTCTGCGAGGTGCGGACCTGGTCCGACACCTATCTCCAGGGCGGCAGCTTCGACCAGGGGACCATGCTCCACCAGCTCGACCGGATGCTCGGTGGCGCTGATTCGCCCCGGATCCGGATGCTGTGCGACATGGGCTGGGCGATCGATCGGCCCGGCATCGCCGACCGTCTCATCGAGTTCGAAGCGCGGGCGAACTTCATACACGCCCGCCATGAGCATGTGGTGATCTGTGCGTACGACGCGACGAAGTTCGACGGCTCGTTCGTCATCGACATCCTGCGGACCCATCCGATGGTGCTGATCGGCGGGATCCTGCAGGAGAACCCCTTCTTCGTCCCTCCGTCCGAGTTCCTGAAGGAACGCAGCGCGACACTCGAGAACTGAAGTGAGTGGAGCCGACCTTGGACGCTGCGTCGGAGGGCGTCCCGTCTCGTTCCGGGGATGCCGCCATGCCGGCCGCCGATTCGCGTCGGTGGATGCGCGACCTGGGCGCATTGCTCGCGCTGCCGGCCATGTGGGTGGACCACGAGCCCCCTGAGATCGCTACCGGCCTGCTCAGCGTGCTGGCCGGCATCCTCCAGCTCGAGGGTGCGTACGCGCGCTTCGACGATCTCGCGCCGGCCAGCGTTCCCCTCGAGTGCTGGCGGCCCTCCGGACCGCGCAAACCCCCCGAATTCGAGCACGTCCTGAAAGCCGGCGCACCGGCGACGGGGATCACGACGACCTCCGTCCGCGTCGAGGGCAGCGTCGAGTTCCGCGTCACCAGCGTGCCGCTCGCGCTCCCCTGGGAGAGCGGCCTGGTGCTGGTGTCCTCCGAACGTGCGGACTTTCCGACGGCCATGGAGACGCACCTGCTGCGCATCGCGGTCAGCCAAGCGGCGATCGCGATCCACACCGCACGCCGCATCGGGCGCGAGCACGCTACGCGTGTTGCGGCCGAGGCCGCGCTTCGCCGGCAGAGCGAGCTGCTGCGCGCGCTGGCCGACGACGTCGCGCCCTCACTGGCGGCGTTGACGCGGCGGGTGCAGGAGGCGGCGGAGCTGCACGCCGACCTTGATTCGCTTCTCGTATCGCTGGGTGCTGACGCGGGTACGCAACCGGCGGGCGCCCCCGTCGATGATCTGGCGGCGCGGAACCCGCCGCCAGGCGCCGGCGCTTCGCCCCTGCCCGCGTTGACACGACGTGAGACCGAGGTTCTGGGTTTGCTCGCCCAGGGCCTCAGCAACAGGGAGATCGCCGGACTGATGTGGCTGAGCGACCGTACCGTCGAGCGCCATGTGACGAGCCTCTACCGCAAGATCGGGGTCGCCCGGCGCAGCGAGGCGACCGCCTTCGCGCTCCGTCACGGCCTCGCGTGACCGCGGAAGTCGTGGTGGCGACAGCGGTTGAGGGGTTGCCGACACGAGGATCGGCGCGCCGACGCAGACGTGGCGACTTTCGCGGACGCGGTCGGGGTCGCGTTGCGGGATGTTCGGGGTGCGGCACATCGCCGCTCAGTGCAGAGGAGACCACCATGACCATGACTGAGAACCGCGCCGGCGCCGGACAGCTTCGGGACGACGAATCGGTTCGTCCGTTCACTGTGCAGTTCACCGATGATGACCTCGATGACCTGCGTCGTCGGGTCCGGGAGACCCGCTGGCCGGAACGCGAGACGGTCGACGACGCCTCGCAAGGCGTTCAGTACGACGTCGCGCAGCAACTCGCGCAGCGCTGGGCGGACGGCTACGACTGGCGGGCCGTCCAATCGCGGCTCAACGAGCTGCCTCAGTTCGTCACGCAGATCGATGGGCTCGACATCCATTTCATCCATGTGAGGTCTGCCCATGAGGACGCTCTTCCGATGATCGTCACGCACGGCTGGCCGGGGTCGGTGATCGAGCAGCTGAAGATCATCGGTCCGCTCACGGACCCCACCGCGCATGGCGCGAGCGCGGGCGACGCGTTCCACCTCGTCATCCCGTCCCTCCCCGGACACGGGTTCTCGGCCAAGCCGACCGCACCAGGCTGGGACCCGATCAGGATCGCGAAGGCATGGGTGGAGCTCATGCGCCGGCTCGGATACGACCGCTACGTCGCGCAGGGCGGGGACTGGGGCAACGCCGTGACCGAACAGATGGCGCTCCTGACCCCTCCGGGTCTGATCGGGATCCACACGAACATGCCCGCGACGGTCCCGGACGCCATTCAGGCCGCACTGACCAACGGTGATGCTGCGCCCGATGACCTATCGCCGGAGGAGCGGGGCGCGTGGGACCAGCTGGCGTTCTTCTACGCTCACGGGCTGGCCTACGCCCAAGAGATGGGGAATCGGCCGCAGACGCTCTACGGGATCGCGGATTCGCCCGTCGGATTGGCCGCGTGGATGCTCGACCACGACGCCCGCAGCTATGAGCTGATCGCGCGGGTGTTCGCGGGCGAGACCGAGGGACTCTCACCGGAGGACATCCTCGACAACGTCACGCTGTACTGGCTGACGAATACGGCGGTGTCCTCGGCGAGGCTGTACTGGGAGAGCAAGCTCCCCTTCTTCGCTCCCAAAGGTGTGACGTTACCGGTGGCGGTGAGCGTCTTCCCCGACGAGATCTACGCGGCACCGCGCAGCTGGACCGCGCAGGCCTACCCGAACCTCATCCATTTCAACCGGCTCGATCGCGGGGGCCACTTCGCGGCGTGGGAGCAGCCCGAGCTGTTCTCCCAGGAGATGCGCGCCGCGTTCCGGTCGCTGCGGTGAGCCCGAGGGATGGTGAAACGGTGACTCACACACTCAGGTCCGCGGCGCCCACGACCAGCGGGACATTCGGCCCCCTCTTCCAGATCGACGCCGGCGAGATGAACATCGGCTTCGTCGACCTCGGACCGACGGACGGCCCGGCGGTCCTGCTCCTTCACGGGTGGCCGTACGACATCCACAGCTACGCCGACGTGGCGCCTCTGCTCGCGGCGGCCGGCTACCGGGTGGTGGTGCCACACCTCCGCGGGTACGGCACCACGCGATTCCTCTCGGCCGCGAGCCTTCGCAACGGGCAGCAGGCGGTGTTCGCGCTGGACGCCATAGCGCTGCTGGACGCACTGAAGATTCCGAACGCGGTCGTCGCCGGGTTCGATTGGGGGGCGCGAACAGCGAACGTCCTGGCTGCGCTGTGGCCGGATCGCTGCCGCGGCCAGGTCTCGGTCAGCGGCTATCTGATCGGCAGCCCGCAGGCCAATCAGAACCCGCTGAACCCGACCGCCGAGCTGAGCTGGTGGTACCAGTTCTACTTCGCCACCGAGCGCGGCCGTCGGGGTTATGAACAGTACCGGAGCGAGTTCGCGCGGCTCATCTGGCAGACCGCCTCGCCGCGCTGGAGCTTCGACGAGGCGACATTCGATCGGAGCGCGGCGGCATTCGAGAACCCGGATCACGTCGACATCGTCATCCACAACTATCGGTGGCGACTCGGCCTCGCCGATGGGGCATCCGCGCACGACGATCTGGAGCGACGTCTGGCTGAGCGGCCGCGGATCGGGGTTCCGACCATCACGCTCGAAGGCGACGCGAACGGGGCTCCGCACCCGGACGCCGCGACGTATCGTCCGTTGTTCGACGGTCCGTACGAGCATCGGATCATCGACGGGGGAGTCGGGCACAACCTCCCGCAGGAAGCACCGCGGGCGTTCGCCGATGCTGTCATCGACGTGGACGGGATCGCGGCGGCACGGAGCACATCGACGAAGGGAGACGATGATGTCCGAACGACTCAGCAGTGAGATCGACGACGGAACGGTGCGGCCCGCCGACCGCGGGGGGCTGTTCCGCTCGATCGCCCATCGGCTCGCCGGGGATACGGAGGTGCTCCCGATCGAGGGGCGTCTGCCGTCCTTCGACCGGGCGACCGGATGGCTCAACTCCGAGCCGCTGACCCCAGCCGCACTCCGGGGCCGTGTCGTGCTGGTCGACTTCTGGACCTACACCTGTGTGAACTGGCTGCGCACCCTCCCGTACCTGGCGGCATGGAACCGCAAGTACACCGACGCCGGTCTGAGCATCATCGGCGTGCACACACCCGAGTTCGGTTTCGAACACGATGTGACCAACGTCAGGACCCAGGTGCAGAACCTCCGCGTCGACTACGCCGTCGCCGTCGACAACGACTACGGCGTGTGGGACGAGTTCGCGAACCACTACTGGCCCGCGCTGTACATCGCCGACGCGGAGGGACGGATCCGATTCCACCACTTCGGCGAGGGCGAGTACGAGCGAACCGAGATGGTGATCCAGCGGCTGCTCATCGACGCAGGGGCTGCGGGGGTGGATCGCGACCTGGTCCTCGTGGAACCGACGGGGCTGGAGGTCGGCGCGGACTGGCGCTCCCTGCAGTCCCCGGAGACGTATCTCGGATACGGCCAGAGCTCTGGATTCGCCTCCGACGATCCCGCGGCATACGACCGTCCCCGCGCGTACGCCGGCGCCGCGCGACTGCCGCTGAACTCGTGGGATCTCTCCGGGAACTGGACGGTGGCGCGGCACGCGGTCGTGGCTGAGGGCCCGGGCGGTCGGATCTCGTTCGCGTTCCATGCCAGGGACGTCAACCTCGTCATGGGGCCGGGGACTGCCGGAACGCGGATCCCCTTCCGGGTCCTGCTCGACGGCGAGGTCGTCAGCGAGAGTCGCGGAACCGATGTCGAGCCCGACGGGACAGGGTCGGTGGTCGACCAGAGGACCTACCAGCTCATCCGGCAGCCAGGGCCGATCACCGATCGCGTCTTCGGAATCGAGTTCCTCTCGCCCGGGGCGGAGGCGTACTGCGTCACGTTCGGCTGAGCGGCGGGCTCCCGCGAACCATCGGCGACCGGCCGCGCTCGGACTCCTCCCCAGAGGAGCGCGCGCCGTGAGCGTCCACGGAACCGGGCCGCCCGCGGATCGGTTCCCGCGGGCGGCCTTAGGTTCGGGCGTGTGTCGACTGCCGAGGGATCACGCGGGGCCGCCGCGAGCCATCGCACACGCCTCGGCCTCGGGGCCGCCGTCGTGGTGGTGCTGCTGGCACTGACCGTCACCGTCGGCATCGGGATCCTGCGAGGCGCGACAGCACCGGTCGAGTCCGTGACGGTCGCGGACGCCGGTGAGTCGGATGCCGCGCCTCCGGCATCCGTGTATGTCCACGTGTCCGGATCCGTGTCCGCGCCCGGCCTCTATGTGCTGCACGAGGGTGCCCGGGTCGTGGATGCCGTCGCGGCCGCGGGAGGGTTCGCGGCGGGCGCCGACGAGATGGCCGTCAATCTCGCCCGCCCGATCAGCGACGGCGAACAACTGCACGTGCCGACAGCGGGTGAGTCCGCCACCCTCGCGCAGACGACGGCCCCGGGCGACGGCCGGGTGAACCTCAACACCGCGCAGGTCGCAGAGCTGGACACCCTGCCGCGGATCGGACCGGCCTTGGCGGCGCGCATCATCGAGTGGCGGGACGCGAACGGGCGTTTCACGAGCATCGAGGATCTGCTGGCGGTCCCCGGTATCGGCGACAAGATGCTCGAGGCCCTCCGTGATCTCGTCACTGTGTGACGTGTGTCGACCTGACGGCGTGAGCGCGGCGGTGCGGTGGTGACCGGTGCGCGACGGCTGACGCATATCCGGCTCGTTCCGGTGACCGGCGCCGCATGGGTGTCGGCGGTGAGTACGACCTTCTTCCCCGCGTCGGCCGCACCCGCTGCGCTGACGCTGTGGGCCGCGTGTCTGGCGATGCTGGGGGTCGTGCTCTCGATCGCTCGGCGCCGCCGCGGATCCGCCGTACGGCGCCGACGACGGGCACGGGCGGCGGTGATCGTGACGCTCGTCCTCGCTGCGGCTGCGGGAGCGGCATCCCATGTCGCGTTCGCGCAACCGGCCCGCGACGAAGCGGGACGCTTCGGTCTCGGCGGCGGCAGAGCCGTGGTTCTCGGCGCCACGGTCGTAGGAAAGGTGGAAACGCGGGTCACCGGCGAGTGGGCGTTCGATGCGGTCGCGACGCGCATCGCCACCGGATCGGTCGCCGACGCCGTGCACATCGACATCACCGTCCGTGCGCAGCCCGCAGAGGTCGACCACCCGCGGCGGCTGGATGTCGGGTCCACCGTCGAGGTGCGCGGGACCGCCCGTGCCGCACCACCGGGCGATCGCGCGGTCCTCACGGTGACGGCCTCGCGCGGGGTGCACGTGCTCACGTCGCCGCAGGGGGTGCTCGCCGTCGCCTCCGAGCTGCGGCGCAGTCTCGTGCGCTCCGCGGCGGGACTGCCGCCGCCCGGCGCGGGGCTGATCGCGGGTCTGGCGGTCGGCGATACATCCGCGGTGTCGGGGGAGCTGGACGCGGCGATGAAGCGGTCCTCGCTCTCGCATCTGACCGCGGTCTCGGGGGCGAACTGCGCGATCGTCGTCGGCCTCGCCTTCGCCGCCGCCGCGGCCGCCGGCGGATCGCGTCGCACGCGGATCGGAGCCGGCTCGGCGGCGCTGATCGGCTTCATTCTGCTGGTCACCCCCGAGCCGAGTGTCGTCCGGGCGGGCGCGATGGCCGGCATCGCCATGCTGGGCGTCCTGCTCGGTCGCACGGGCGTCGGCATGGCCGTGCTCTCGCTCGCGGTCACCGCGCTGCTGATCGCTGATCCCTGGCTGGCGGCGTCGCTGGGTTTCGCGTTGTCCACGGTTGCCACCGCCTCGCTTCTGCTGTTCGCCCGGCCGCTCGCGACCGGACTGGCGCGATGGATGCCGCGCGCCCTGGCGCTCGCGCTGTCGGTGCCGCTCGCAGCGCAGCTGGCCTGCGGCCCCCTGCTGGTGGCGATCACCCCGAGCGTTCCGCTTTACGGGGTGGTGGCCAACCTTCTGGCCGCGCCCGCGGCACCGTTCGCGACGGTCGTCGGGTTGATCGCATGCTTGACAGCCCCACTGCCGTGGGTGCAGTCCGGCCTGACCGCGATCGCCTGGCTTCCGGCGTCCTGGATCGCCGGGACCGCGACCACGTTCAGTGCGCTTCCGGGCGGCCAGCTCCCATGGTGGGAGGGCTGGCCGGGCGTGCTCTCCCTGACCCTCACCAGCACCGCGATCGGGATCATGGTGGCAGTCCCACCGGCGGGATCCGGACTCTTCCGCGGGCTGCGCCGCGTCTGTGCTCTGCTGCTGGCGGTCGTGACGGGGGTCGCGGCAGGCGGAGCCGCCCTCGCGACGGCTGCCGGAGTCTGGACCTTGCCTTCGTCGTGGACTGTCCTCGCGTGCGATGTGGGACAGGGCGATGCCGTACTGCTCCGCTCCGCGGGGGCGGTGGCGCTGGTGGACGTCGGCCCGGATCCGGCCCGCCTGGAGGAGTGCCTGTCGCGCGCCGGCGTGCAGCGCATCGACCTGCTCGTACTGACTCACTTCGACCTCGACCACGTGGGGGGTGTGGCGGCGGTCCTCGGGCGCGTCGGAACAGCTCTGCACGGTCCGGCGGAATCGCCCGCGGCCGCGGCGGTGCTCTCCCGCCTGGAGAGTGCCGGTGCGCGGACGGTGCCTGCCCGCGCGCATCTGACCGGGACCCTCGGCGATGCCCGGTGGCGCGTACTCTGGCCCCCTCCGCGCAGCCACGCGTTCGCGGAAGGCAACGACGCGAGCGTCGTCCTGGACGTGCGCGGTGGGGGCGTGCCCGCCGCGCTCTTCCTCGGCGACCTCTCCGCCTCTCCGCAGAGCGCCCTCGTCGCCTCGGACGCGTTGGCCCCGCCGTACGACCTGGTGAAGGTCGCCCACCACGGGAGCGCCGATCAAGACCCCCGCCTGTACGGCGTCGCCGAGCCCGCGGTCGCCCTGGTCACGGTGGGTCAGAATACGTACGGGCATCCTCGCTCAGAGATCCTGGACGTCCTGAGCGGGCTCGGGGCGCGGATTGCACGCACCGACCGCGCAGGACTGATCGCGATATGGCGTGCCGGTCGGGCTCTGCTGGTGTGGCGCGAGCGCGGAGGCGACGTCCCAGCCGCTGGGTAGGCTGGGGGGATGGCGACGAGCGCGCGACGAACCCCCGCGAGCCGGGCGCGGACGACCATCCCGCAGGTGTCCTGGCGCGCGCCGCAACCGGCGCCGATCGTGCTGGTCTCCGGCCCTGAGGAGATCTGTGCCGAGCGGGCCATCGCGGGGATCCGCGAATACCTGCGCGCCGAGGACCCGAGCCTCGAGGTCACGGATCTGCGCGCGGACGACTACGAGGTGGGCACCCTGCTGGCGGTGACTTCGCCGTCGCTGTTCGGTGAGCCGCGCCTCGTCCGGGTCACCGGTGTCGAGAAGTGCTCCGACGCGTTCCTTGCCGAGGCGGTGTCCTACCTCGCGGTACCGCAGGACGGCGCGACGGTCGTGCTCCGCCACACCGGAGCCTCCGTCCGCGGCAAGAAGCTCCTCGATGCCGTCCGTGCCGGTCAGGGCGGCGGGATCGAGATCGCCTGCCCCGCCGTGAAGCGCGACTCCGACCGGTTCGACTTCGCGGCAGGTGAGTTCTCCGCCGCGCGCAAGCGCATTGCACCGGGGGCGCTGCGCACGCTCGTCTCGGCTTTCGCGGATGACCTCACGGAGCTCGCTGCCGCGTGCCAGCAGCTCATCTCGGATGTGCCGGGCGACGTGACCGAGGCGGTGGTGGAGCGGTATTACGGGGGGCGGGTGGAGACCTCGGCGTTCGCGGTGGCCGACACCGCGATCGCGGGCCGCTATGGAGACGCGCTGGTCTCGCTGCGCCACGCCCTCGCATCCGGCGCCGACCCGGTGCCGCTGGTCGCGGCCATCGCCTCCAAACTGCGGACGATGGCACGGGTCGCCGGCAATCGGGAGTCTTCGTCGGCCCTCGCCGCCCGACTCGGGCTGAAGGATTGGCAGGTCGACCGCGCCCGCCGCGATCTCTCCGGGTGGTCCGACGCGTCGCTCGGGATTGCGATCCAGGCCGCCGCGCGCGCGGATGCCGAGGTCAAAGGCGGCTCGCGAGACAGCATCTTCGCGCTGGAGCGCCTGATCACCGTCATCGCCACCAAGGCACCGTACGGTTCCTGAGTAGGCGCGTAAGCGCCGTATCGAAGGGCGGTTCCGAGTAGGCGCGTCAGCGCCGTGAGTAGCGGACAAGACGAAAGCCCGCCCCCGAAGGGACGGGCTTGTCGTGAAAGCTGCGCTCAGAGCGCCGCGACCTGCGTCAGAGTGAAGCGACCTGCTTCGCCATGGACGACTTGCGGTTCGCGGCCTGGTTCGCGTGGATGACACCCTTGCTGGCTGCCTTGTCGAGCTTCTTGGTCGCCTTCGCGAGAGCCTTCTCGGCGGCGGCCTTGTCACCGGCGGCGATGGCCTCGCGGGTGCGACGCACCTGCGTGCGCAGCTCGCTCTTCACGGCCTTGTTGCGCTCATGCGCCTTGTCGTTGGTCTTGTTGCGCTTGATCTGCGACTTGATGTTTGCCACGTTTGACGACGGTCTTTCGTTCGGAGGAATCGATCTGAAGTGTCGAGTGACAGAAGAGGGCTGTCGCACGACGGTCGTGAGGGAATGAACCCACACGCAAGCCGATCACCGAGTCTATCAGGTCTGTTCGATCGTCGTGATCGCGAGGGCGAGCAGAGCATTGAAGACCCGAGGCCGCATCGCGCTGACGAGATGGCTCGTCCGCGGCACCACGATCAGCTCGGCGTGCGGCGCGATCCGCTGGAACAGCCTCTCATTCAGTCGAAGCTGGTCGTACTGCCCGTTGACGAACCAGAGTGGGACGGTGATCCGCGCCAGCGCCCCGAGCAGATCCAGCACGGACAGGCTCCGCAGCGCGGTGTCCTGGGTATCGAACGCGTACCCGCCGGCGCCGAAATCGGCGCGGGTCTCGGGAGGGAGCGTCTTATCCAGCATCCGATTCGTGAACCACATTCCGCGATCGGGGAGAGAGTCGAAACCGCGTGCGAGCACGCGGTAGGTGCTCAGACCGAGACCGCGGGGAATGGAGGTGCACGACGCGGCGACGAACCCCGCGACGGGCGGGGCCTCCTTCCGACCGGCGTATTCGATGCACAGGAGTCCGCCCATCGAATGCCCGACGAGCAGCACCGGCCCGCGGGTCGCGGCATCTCTGACCGCCGCGTCGATGGTCGCGAACGCCGATGCGAGCGTGAACTCCTCGGACATCCGGCTGCCATGACCGGGCAGGTCCAGCGCATTGGCCGGGTTTCCGCGGGCCTGAAGGGCAGCCACCTGCGCGCGCCACATCGTTGCAGAGGTCCGGATGCCATGCACGAACACGACCTGAACGACCATCCGCCCAGGATATTGCCGGACCCGCGTGCGGTCCGCGCACTGTTCGGGGCAGGGTTCGCGGTGCCGGGGAGAGATCGTGGCGCGATCGGGCCGTAGAATGGCCCCATATGTCACCGCGCGCCCTGAACTCACTCGAGCCGTCCGCGACCCCGCCGGAGCTGATACGCAACTTCTGCATCATCGCTCACATCGATCACGGCAAGTCGACCCTCGCCGACCGCATGCTGCAGATGACCGGTGTGGTCTCCGACCGCGATATGCGGGCACAGTACCTCGATCGCATGGACATCGAACGTGAGCGCGGCATCACGATCAAGAGCCAGGCGGTACGGATGCCGTGGCAGCTCGACGGTGTCACGCACGCATTGAACATGATCGACACCCCGGGCCACGTCGACTTCACGTACGAGGTCAGCCGTTCGCTGGCCGCCTGCGAGGGCGCGATCCTGCTGGTGGATGCGGCCCAGGGCATCGAGGCACAGACGCTGGCGAACCTCTATCTCGCCCTTGAGAACGATCTGCAGATCATCCCGGTGCTGAACAAGATCGACCTGCCGGCCGCCGATCCCGAGAAGTACGCCAGGGAGCTTGCCAGCCTCATCGGCGGCAAGCCCGAGGATGTGCTGCGGGTCAGCGGCAAGACCGGCATGGGCGTGGAGGAGCTGCTCGATCAGGTCGTACGGCAGATCCCGGCCCCTCAGGGCGATCCGAGCGCGCCGACGCGCGCGATGATCTTCGACTCGGTCTACGACTCGTATCGCGGCGTGATCACCTACGTGCGGATGATCGACGGTTCTCTCAGTCCCCGCGAGCGGATTCAGATGATGTCCACCCGTGCCGTGCACGAACTGCTCGAGATCGGCGTCTCGTCTCCCGAACCGACGCC
Source organism: Microbacterium terregens (assembly GCF_039534975.1). Lineage (NCBI taxonomy): Bacteria > Bacillati > Actinomycetota > Actinomycetes > Micrococcales > Microbacteriaceae > Microbacterium > Microbacterium terregens. Next base: position 2,070,385 of record NZ_BAAAWH010000001.1, on the reverse strand, counting down.
GACCAGGGGCCTCGGCGTGGGCGAGGTGGGCTACCTCATCACCGGAGTGAAGGACGTCCGTCAATCCAAGGTCGGTGACACCGTCACCAGCGCCGCCAAGCCCTCGAAAGACGCGCTGCCCGGGTACACCGATCCGAAGCCGATGGTCTTCTCCGGCCTCTACCCGATCGACGGCAGCGACTACCCGGTGCTTCGCGAGGCCCTCGACAAGCTGAAGCTCTCGGATGCCTCCCTCAACTACGAGCCCGAGACCTCGGTGGCGCTCGGCTTCGGATTCCGCTGCGGGTTCCTGGGCCTGCTGCACCTGGAGATCGTCTCGGAGCGCCTCGAACGCGAATTCGGTCTTGACCTCATCTCGACGGCGCCGTCGGTCACCTACGAGGTGACCACCGATGACGGCACGACCTACACCGTCACGAACCCCAGCGAATTCCCGTCCGGTACGAAGATCGCGAGCGTGACCGAGCCGATGGTCAAGGCCGCGATCCTCGCGCCGAAGGACTATGTCGGCACGATCATGGAACTGTGCCAATCCCGCCGAGGCACGCTCCTGGGCATGGAGTATCTCGGTGAGGACCGTGTCGAGATCCGCTACACGATCCCGCTCGGCGAGATCGTCTTCGACTTCTTCGACCACTTGAAGTCCAAGACGGCCGGCTACGCCTCACTCGACTATGAGCCCAGCGGAGACCAGGCGGCCGACCTGGTCAAGGTCGACATCCTGCTGCAAGGCGAGCCCGTCGACGCGTTCAGCGCGATCGTGCACCGCGACAAGGCGTACGCATACGGCGTCCTCATGACGGAGCGACTGAAGAAGCTCATCCCGCGCCAGCAGTTCGAGGTGCCGATCCAGGCGGCGATCGGCGCCCGCATCATCGCACGTGAGTCGATCAGGGCCATGCGCAAGGACGTGCTGGCCAAGTGCTACGGCGGCGACATCACCCGCAAGCGCAAGCTCCTCGAGAAGCAGAAGGAGGGCAAGAAGCGCATGAAGATGGTCGGCCGCGTCGAAGTCCCTCAGGAGGCGTTCATCGCCGCGCTGTCGGGGGACACCGAGACCAAAGACAAGAAGTAGTTCCTGGTGGCATCCGATCGCGCCTTCAGGAACCCGAAGTAGGCTGGAATCCATGCGCCGCGGCACCTTCAGGGACGAGACGGTCGACTATGCCGCCGTCGGGGCGACCCAGGCGGCAGATCTGATGCACTACCCGCCCGAGCGAAGCCTGCCCGCGGAGGAGTCGTGGCGGATCGGCAGCGGCCAGGCGCGGTTCGAGAGCGCGGGCGACGCGCTCCTGTCGTGGGGTGCCCAGCGCGGCGCAGGTCTCGAGCTGAGCGATGTGCGTCCTGCCGCGGGACCGATGTACTCCGGTGTGAGCTTCGACGCAGAAGGCCATCCGCTCGCGCCGAGCAAGCTCGAGGCCGATCAGCGCTTCGACTCGGACGGAACGCCCTACGTCGGCCCCGGGACCACCGTCCGCGTCGACGGTCGCATCCGCGGGATGAGTGCGGACGCGGAGTTGCGGGTCATCTTCTCGATCGAGGAGCCGCGGCGGGTCGGGTTCGCGCTGGGCACGGTCGGTGACTCGGTCGTCAGCGGCGAAGAGTCCTTCATGGTGCAGTGGTACGACAACGATGAGGTGTGGTTCACCGTGCGCGCCTTCGATGCGCCCTCCGCGCTGCTGTACCGCGTCTTCCCGCGGCTGGTCCGGCGCCGGCGTCGTGAGCTGTTCACGCGCTACCTCCGCGCGATCTCGCCGCTGTACACGACTCCCTGATGGGCTCGGCGCTCCCGCTCGGTGAGCCCGTGCCGCGGGACGGGTCGCTTGAGGTCGCGATCGACCCGACAGCGCAATTCGGGGTGTATCTCCACGTGCCGTTCTGCCGTGTGCGATGCGGGTACTGCGATTTCAACACGTACACCGCGGACGAGCTGCGCGGTGCGCGCCAGGACCAGTACGCCGACACCCTCCTGCGTGAGGTGCAGCACGCCCGGCACGTGCTTTCCGACATCGGGCCGATCCGGCCCGCCGCCACCGTGTTCTTCGGCGGCGGCACACCGACGCTGCTGCCCCCCGGCGACCTGGCGCGCATGCTCGACGGTGTTCGCGCCGCGTTCGGTGTCCAGCCGGATGCCGAGGTGAGCGTCGAGGCCAACCCCGACACCGTGACCGACGCGACCGCGACGGCGCTCGCTGCCGCCGGGGTCACCCGGCTGTCCATCGGCATGCAGTCGGCGGTCCCGCACGTTCTGGCGGCGCTGGATCGCACCCACGCACCCGCCAACGTCCGCACCGCGGTCGAGGCCGCGCGCGGCGCGGGACTGGATGTGAGCCTGGATCTGATCTACGGCGCCCCGGGCGAATCGCTGGAAGACTGGCGCACCTCCCTCGAGGCGACTGTCCTCCTCGAGCCGGATCACATCTCCGCGTATGCGCTGATAGTGGAGGAGGGCACCAAGCTCGCCCGCCAGATCCGTCGTGGCGAAGTGGTTACGCCGGACGACGACCTTCAAGCGGACATGTACGAGCTCGCGGACGACCTTCTGGGCAGCGCCGGCTACGAGTGGTACGAAGTGTCCAACTGGGCCCGTGACGCGGCGCACCGATCGCGTCACAACATGGCGTACTGGCAAGGTGCGGATTGGTGGGGTTTCGGTCCCGGCGCCCACAGCCACATCGCCGGCGTGCGGTTCTGGAACGTGAAGCACCCCGCCGCGTACGCGCAGCGACTGGCGGCCGGCGAGTCTCCCGCGGCGGCACGCGAACGACCGGATGCCGCGGCCAGCGCTCTGGAGAGCGTTCTGCTGCGCACCCGGGTCCGTGAGGGTCTGCCGATCTCCGAACTGCGGGGGGAGGGACGGCACGCGATCGCTGCCCTGATCGCCGATGGTCTGATCGAGGGCTCGGCGGCGGTGCACGGCCGCGTCGTCCTGACCCGCCAGGGTCGTCTGCTTGCGGACGCCGTGGTGCGCGCGCTCACGGACTGACGAGCCTCCCGCTCCCGTCCTCGACGATCCGGTAGAATTGGCACTCAGTTCGTGGGAGTGCCAATTCGGCCGTGAGCGCGTAGGGAGGCGAAATGGTCACCGATCGAGGCCTGCAGGTGCTGCGGGCGATCGTGCAGGACTTCGTCGACACACGTGAACCCGTCGGCAGCAAGGCCATCGTCGAGCGTCACGCCTTCGGGGTGTCCGCCGCGACGATCCGCAACGACATGGCCCTGCTGGAGGACGAAGAGCTCATCGCGGCGCCGCACACGTCGTCGGGGCGCATACCCACCGACAAGGGCTATCGCGTTTTCGTCGACCATCTCGCCGAGGTGCGTCCACTGTCGCCGGCTCAGCGCAGCGCGATCTCGGCCTTCCTCGACGGGCCCGGCGACCTCGATGACGTGCTCGTGCGGACGGTACGCGCCCTGACTCAGCTGACCGGCCAGGTCGCCATCGTGCAGTACCCCTCTTTCGCGCGGGCGACGATCTCACACGTCGAGCTCGTGCAGCTCGGGGGCGGGCGCATGCTCGTGATCCTGGTCACCGACACCGGCCGGGTATCGCAACGGCTCGCGTTCGTGCGCGACGAGTTCGACGATGACGATCTGGCACGAGTGCGCACCGATGTCGCCACGCTGCTCGTGGGCAGACCTGTGCGTGAAGGCGCCCAGCGTGTCGAAGAGCGCCTCGCACGGCAGGACGCCGTGCAGTCCCCTCAGGATGTCGCGACCGAGGCGATCGTGCGGGTCCTCGCCGAAGAGCTCGAGGAGTTCCGTCACGACCGGCTCGTGATGGCCGGCGCGGCCAACCTGGCTCGGAGCGAGTCCGATTTTCGCGGAAGCATCTACCCGCTGCTCGAGGCCATCGAGGAGCAGGTCACGCTCATGAAGCTGATGAGCGAGATGGTCGCCGACGACCACGGTCTGGCTGCCAGCATCGGACGCGAGAACGAGCCTTTCGGCCTGGGCGAGGCCTCGGTCGTGGCAAGCGAGTACGACGCGACCGGCGCTCGAGCCCGCGTGGGTCTGCTCGGCCCCACGCGGATGGACTACCCGACGAACTTCGCGGCGGTGCGTGCCGTCGCGCGTTATCTCACCCGGATGCTCGACGAAGACGAGAGTGCCCGCTGACGCGGCATCCGGAATCAGACGATCCCGCGCTCTGCGCGGGCAGGAAGGCAATTTGTGGTCGACCACTACGAGGTCCTCGGAGTCGCGCGCGATGCGACTGCGGATGAGATAAAGAAGGCGTACCGGCGTCTTGCACGACAGCTTCATCCCGATGTCAACCCGGGGGATGATGCGTCCGAGCAGTTCAAGCTCGTGACCCACGCGTACGACGTCCTGAGCGACCCGGATCAGCGGGCGCGTTATGACGTGGGCGGAAACGAATCGCCGTTCGGTGGCGGCGCCCAGGGCTTCGGGGGCTTCGGGGACATCTTCGAGACGTTCTTCGGGTCCGGCGGCGGCCAGCGGGCCGGAAGGCCGCGGTCCCGTCGCGAGCGCGGACAGGACGCGCTGGTCCGGGTGACCCTCGATCTGAAGGACGTCGTGTTCGGCGTCCATCGCGACATCGATGTCGACACGGCGGTGCTGTGCGACACGTGCCACGGATCGTGCACCCAGCCCGGCACCTCTCCCGTCACGTGCGACATCTGCCACGGTTCGGGCCATGTGCAACGGACCGTGCGGAGCCTCCTGGGCAACGTCGTCACCAGCCAGCCCTGCGGGTCCTGCCAGGGGTACGGCACGACGATTCCCTACCCGTGCGCCACCTGCCAGGGTCAGGGCCGCGTTCGTGCCCGACGCACGGTCTCCCTCGACATCCCCGCAGGGGTGGAGACGGGTCTGCGCCTGCAGCTTCCCGGATCCGGCGAGGTCGGCCCCGCCGGCGGACCGAACGGAGACCTCTACATCGAGGTCACCGTCTCTCCCGACGAGGAGTTCAGCCGTGACGGTGACGACCTGCTCGCCACGCTCGAAGTGTCGATGCCCGATGCCATCCTCGGAACCACCACCACCATCGAGTCACTCGACGGACCGGTCGACTTGGAGATCCGCGCAGGCGTACAGGGCGGCGATGTCCTGACGATCAAGGGTCGCGGCATCACTCCTCTTCGCGGCACACAGCGTGGCGACCTCCGCGTCGGCGTTCACGTCGTCACCCCCACTCGACTCGACGCGAAGGAGCGCGCCCTGGTCGAGGAGTTCGCAAAGCGGACCAAGTCCCCGCCGCCGCGACTCGCGGAATTCCACCAGGGGCTGTTCGCGAAGCTGCGCGACCGCTTCCGGAACGGCTGACGCCATGGCCCTCCACTTCCTGCTGCCGTCGGACACGGTCCAGAACGGCGCGGTGGATGTGCAGGCCGGTGGCACGATCGTCCTGACCGGCGCCGAGGCGCATCACGCGGCGTCGGTGCGCCGAGTGCGCATCGGCGAGGACGTGACGGTCGGCGACGGGCGGGGCACATGGCTCACGGGGGAGTGCGAAGCAGTGTCGCCGCACGAGGTCGTCGTGCGGATCACGGCGCGGACCGAGATCCCGGCTTCGTCGCCTCGCATCGTGCTCGCGCAAGCGCTGGCCAAAGGCGATCGGGACGAACTCGCGGTCCAGGCCGCGACCGAGCTCGGAGTCGACGAGATCGTTCCGTGGCAGGCTGCCCGCAGCGTTTCGCGGTGGGACTCGGCCAAGGCCGATAAGGGACGCAACCGGTGGGCGGCGATCGTGCGCGAAGCGGCCAAGCAGGCGCACCGTGCGTGGCTGCCGGATGTCACGCCGCTGGCGACGGCCGCCGGTCTGGCGTTGCGGGCCGCGGCATCCCGTGTCGTGGTGCTCGCACCCTCTGCAGATGTGCGTCTGACCGATATCGGCATCGACCCGGCCGAGACGCGCGAGGTGATCCTCGTCGTCGGGCCCGAAGGCGGCATCGCCCCGGACGAGCTGCTGCTCTTCCAACGCAGCGGAGCGACCGTGGCGCGGCTGGGGGACACCGTGCTGCGCACCTCGACCGCCGGTCCTGCCGCGTTGGCGGTCGTCAACGCCGCGCTCGGCCGCTGGTGAGCGCCCGCCGCAGGGAATGGGCCGCCGGTAGACTGGTCCGATGAGCGAACCGTCGATCTTCACCCGCATCCTCAAGGGCGAGATCCCCTCCGAGATCATCGCCGAGACGGAGAACGCGTTCGCGATCCGAGACATCGCCCCCCGCGCGCCGGTGCACCTCCTGGTCATCCCGAAATCCGGCGAGTACCGCAACGTGGTTGAGCTCGCTGCGGGGGATCCCGACCTGCTTGCCGAGCTGATCGGCCTGGCGAACTCCGTTGCCGCGGAGCATGCGGGCGGCGATTTCCGCCTGGTCTTCAACACGGGCTCCGGCGCGGGCCAGACCGTTTTCCACGTCCACGGACATGTGCTGTCCGGCGACCTGACCGAATCGAGCCTCGGTGGCTGACGAATCCGACGAGACCGCCGTGGAACGCCTGTACGCGGACGGGGTCGCGATGGTTCAACTTCTGGGCCCCCAGGACCGGCTGCTGCGAGTGGTGGAGCGCGAGCACCCCGCGGTCGACGTGCACGTGCGCGGCAACGAGATCACCTTGACCGGGGACGCCGCGGCCGTCGCCGCCGCGCGCGGCCTCGTCGAGGAGCTCTTGGCCATGACCAAGGCCGGCCACGCGCTCGGACCCTCCGATGTCTCCTCGTCCAACCGGATCCTCCAATCCGAGGGCGGCCCGCGCCCCTCCGAAGTGCTGGGCGAGGCCATCCTGTCCTCGCGGGGACGCATCATCCGGCCGAAGACCCTCGGACAGAAGTCGTACGTCGACGCGATCGAAGAGAACACGATCGTCTTCGGGATCGGCCCCGCGGGCACCGGCAAGACGTATCTGGCCATGGCCAAGGCCGTGCAGGCGCTCCAGCGCAAGGAGGTCAGCCGAATCATCCTGACCCGCCCCGCGGTCGAGGCCGGCGAACGGCTCGGCTTCCTGCCCGGCACCCTCAACGACAAGATCGACCCGTACTTGCGGCCCCTCTACGATGCCCTCAACGAGATGATGGATCCTGAGCTCCTGCCCAAGCTGATGGCGAGCGGCACCATCGAGGTCGCACCCCTTGCCTACATGCGTGGACGGACGCTGAACGACTCGTTCGTCGTCTTGGACGAGGCGCAGAACACGACCCCGGAACAGATGAAGATGTTCCTCACCCGCCTGGGGTTCGGCACCCGCATGGTCGTCACGGGCGACATCACGCAGATCGATCTTCCGCAGGGCGCCTCGGGGCTGCGCCTGGTCACCCGTGTGCTCAACGGCGTCGAGGACATCCACTTCGCCTATCTCACCAGTGAGGACGTCGTGCGCCACAACCTGGTCGGCCGCATCGTCGACGCCTACACCGAGTACGACGAACGCCGCCTCGCTACCCGTCGTGAACGGGATGAGGCGTCCGAGTTCGCCAACCGCGCCGAGCGGCACGGTGGCGTGCGGTCCGCCGGCCCTCGGGATCACTTTCCCAAGCGGGGCCGGTCATGACGATCGAGATCGGCAACGAGTCCGGCTTCGCGGTCGATGAGACCGTGCTGCTTCGACTGATGGAGCACAATTTCGCCGAACTGCACGTGAGTGCTGACGCCGACGTGGCCATCCTTCTGGTGGACGAAGGTGCGATGGAGGCGCTGCACGTCCAGTGGATGGACGAGCCCGGTCCGACGGACGTCCTGAGCTTCCCGATGGACGAACTGCGCCCCGGCACCGAGGAGATGCCGACCCCGGCAGGGCTGCTGGGCGACATCGTGCTGTGTCCTCAGGTCGCCGAGACGCAGGCTGTGTCCGCCAAGCACTCCACGGTGGACGAGCTGATCCTGCTCACCACCCACGGCCTCCTGCATCTGCTCGGCTTCGACCATGCCGAGCCCGAGGACAAGCGCGAGATGTTCGCGTTGCAGAACGACCTGATCATGAGTTTCCACGTCGCCGAGCGACGACGGCGCGCATGACCGCAGCACTGCTCCTCGTCGCCGCGGTCCTGCTGATCGCGTTCGGCGCTCTGATGGTCGCGATCGATGCGGCCATGAGCGTCACCTCTCGCGCCGATCTCGCGGAGCTGGGTGAGAACGGACGCAACGCCGCAGCGCTGCGGAAGATCGCGATCGATCCCGACGCCCACGCCAACGCGGTCGTGTTCATCCGCATCCTCGCCGAGACAGGCGCCGCCGTGCTCGTGACGGTCGCCTTCACGATCCTGTTCGAGAACATCTGGTGGGCGATGCTGGCGGCCGTGGTCATCATGACCGGGGTCTCTTTCGTGGTGGTGGGTGCCAGCCCGCGCACGGTCGGACGCCAGCACGCGAAAGGGCTGCTGCGCAGCGCGGCTCCGGTCATCCGCGGGGTGCGCATCCTCCTCGGACCGCTGGCGCACGGACTCGTCGCGCTCGGCAACCGGGTGACCCCCGGCGTCGCCCGCGGCTCGTCGTTCGCCTCCGAAGAGCAGCTGCTGAGCATCATCGATGAAGCGACCGAGAACGACCTCATCGAAGAGGACGATCGCGAGCTCATCCACTCGGTGTTCGACTTCACCGACACGTTCGTGCGAGCGGTGATGGTGCCCCGCACCGACATGGTCACCGTGGACGCGGCGGCCTCGACGCGCGAGGCGATGACGACTTTCCTCGAGAAGGGCGTCTCACGCATTCCGATCGTCGACGACGACGCCGACGATGTCGTGGGTGTCCTGTATTTGAAGGATCTCGTGCAGTTCGGCTTCCGAGACGAAGCCGGCTGGCGCGATGCGCCGATCAGTCGCATCGCGCGTCCGGCCGTCTTCGTGCCCGAGTCGATGAAGGCCGAGACGCTGCTGCAGCAGATGAAGCGCGAAGCGGTGCATGTCTGCCTCGTCGTGGACGAGTACGGCGGCGTGTCCGGGCTCGTGACGCTGGAGGATCTCATCGAAGAGCTGGTCGGAGACATCTCGGACGAGTACGACCCGCGTGCCGATGAGGTGGTGGAGCTCGAACCGGGCAAGTACCGGGTCAGCGCGCGGCTCGGGCTGGACGAGGTCGGTGACCTGTTCGGACTCGAGCTCGAGGACGAAGACGTCGACTCGGTCGGCGGTCTGCTCGGAAAGGCTCTCGGCCGCGTGCCGCAGCCCGGCGCGACGGCGGAGTACGGGGGACTGGTACTGACCGGGGGCGCGTCGCGCGGCCGGGGTCGGGGCCTGGCGACCGTGTTCGTGGAACGGAGCGCGCCGTCCCGCGCCGCGGACGAAGTCAACGGCGGTCGCTTCCCGCGCACCGGCGAGATCGGCGTCGCCAAGAGCGGCGCCAAGAGAGGCGAATGATGCCCAGCGAGCCCGCAGAGGCCCCGGCCGACCCCGAGTCGGCGCGAACCTCCGAATTCAGGTCAGGACCCGATTTCCGGTCCGGCTTCGTCACCTTCGTCGGTCGCCCGAACGTCGGCAAGTCGACCTTGACCAACGCCCTGGTCGGCGAGAAGGTCGCGATCACCAGCGACAAGCCGCAGACCACCCGCCGGGCGATCCGCGGCATCCTCAACAGACCGGACGGTCAACTCGTGATCGTGGACACCCCCGGCATCCACCGACCCCGCACCCTTCTGGGCGAACGGCTCAATCACCTCGTGGAGCAGGTGCTGGGCGACGTGGACGTCATCGGCTTCTGTGTGCCCTCCACCGAGAAGGTCGGCCCCGGAGACCGCCGGATCGCGCAGTCCCTCGACGGGTACCGCCGCGCGAAGAAGGTCGCGATCGTGACCAAGACGGATGCCGCATCCCGGGAGCAGATCACCGAACGGCTGCTCGAAGTCGATGCCCTGCGCGACGACTGGGATGCCGTGATTCCTCTCTCGGCGCTGACCAACCAGCAGCTGGACGTGCTGACGCGCGAGCTGCTGTCGTTGATGCCGACCGGACCCGCGCTGTACCCCGCGGGAGTCGTCACGGACGAGTCCACCGATGACCGCATCGCGGAGATCATCCGCGAGGCTGCCCTGGAGGGCGTCCGCGACGAGCTTCCGCACTCGATCGCCGTCGTCGTGCAGGACATCGCGCAGCGCGAGGACTCCGACCTGACCGACATCTTCGCGGACATCGTGGTGGAGCGCGACAGTCAGAAGGCGATCATCATCGGTCACAAGGGCTCACGGCTGGCAAGCGTCGGCGCCCGGTCACGGGCCGGGATCGAGCCGCTCATCGGTTCCCGCGTCTACCTGTCTCTGCACGTACGGGTCGCAAAGGAATGGCAGCGCGACCCCAAACAGCTGGGGCGCCTGGGGTTCTGAGAGCGGCCCGCTGTTCTGCGCGCCGCCTCCCGTGACCGCGCAGCCCCCCGAGTCCGAGATTCGCGAGCGCGCAGACCGCGGGTGTAACCTTTTGCTATGCGCTTCGGCCGGCTCCTTCTTAGCCGCCGCGACGAGTCCTCGATCTAGGGCCCTCCTCGTCGCGGAGCTTGGTGTTGGCCCGCCTCATCTGACGAGAGAGCAAGCGACGAACATGGACAACAATCAGACGCCTTCGGGCATGCCGATCCACAAGTACCGGCCCTACCACGAGCAGATCGCGGTTCATCTGCCCGATCGCACGTGGCCCGACGCCCGTATCACCGCCGCGCCGCGCTGGTGCGCCGTCGATCTGCGCGATGGAAACCAAGCGCTCATCGACCCGATGAGCCCCGAGCGCAAGCGGATCATGTTCGATCTGCTGGTGGGCATGGGCTACAAGGAGATCGAAGTCGGCTTCCCTTCGGCCAGCCAGACGGACTTCGATTTCGTGCGCCATCTCATCGAAGATGACGCCATTCCCGACGACGTCACCATCCAGGTGCTGACGCAGTCGCGTGAACACCTGATCGAGCGCACGTACGAGTCGATCGCCGGCGCGAAGCAGGCGATCGTCCATCTGTACAACTCCACGAGCATTCTGCAGCGCGACGTGGTGTTCCGCACCGACAAGCAGGGCGTCATCGACATCGCCCTGGACGGTGCGCGCCTGTGCCGCCAGTTCGAGCAGCGCATTCCCGACACGAAGGTGTACTACGAGTACTCGCCCGAGAGCTACACCGGCACCGAGCTCGAATTCGCTGTGGACGTGTGCAACCAGGTGATCGAGATCTTCGAGCCGACACCCGAGCGCAAGGTCATCATCAACCTGCCGGCGACCGTCGAGATGGCGACGCCGAACGTGTACGCCGATTCGATCGAGTGGATGAGCCGTCACCTCGCCCACCGCGAGAACGTGATCCTCTCCCTGCACCCGCACAACGACCGCGGCACAGCGGTCGCCGCCGCCGAACTCGGCTACATGGCCGGGGCCGACCGGATCGAAGGGTGCTTGTTCGGCAACGGTGAGCGAACCGGGAACGTCGACCTGGTCGCTCTGGGCATCAATATGCTGACGCAGGGGATCGATCCTCAGATCGACTTCAGCGACATCGATCACGTCAAGCGCACCGCCGAGTACTGCAATCAGCTGCCCGTGCACGAGCGTAGCCCCTGGGCCGGGGACCTGGTCTTCACCGCCTTCAGCGGGTCGCATCAGGATGCGATCAAGAAGGGGTTCGAGGCGATGGATGCGCGGGCTGCGGCGGAGGGCGTCTCGGTGGACGAGCTCGAGTGGGCCGTGCCCTACCTGCCGATCGACCCGAAGGACCTGGGACGTTCGTACGAGGCCGTCATCCGCGTCAACTCGCAATCCGGCAAGGGCGGGGTCGCGTATCTTCTGAAGAGCGACCACGCGCTGGACCTGCCGCGCAGACTGCAGATCGAGTTCTCCGGAGTCGTTCAGGCCAAGACCGATGCCGACGGCGGCGAAGTCACCAGTGATCAGATCTGGCGGATCTTCACCGACGAGTACCTGCCGGCCGCCGTCGCCGACGAACGCTGGGGACGCTTCGAGCTGCACTCCACGCGCACTCAGAGCGACCTCGCGGGCGATGTGACCCTGGAAGTCTCGCTGCGGGACGGCGAGGACAGAGTCGAAGCCGCCGGCCATGGCAACGGACCGATCGCGGCGTTCCTGCAGATTCTGCGCGAGCGCGGCTTCGACGTGTCGCTGTACGACTATGTCGAGCACACCCTCAGCGCGGGCGGTGACGCTCAGGCCGCCGCCTACGTCGAACTCCAGGTAGAGGGTGAGCGCCTCTGGGGCGTCGGCATCGACGGGGACATCTCGACGGCGTCGCTCAAGGCGATCGTGTCGTGCGTGAACCGCGCGATCCGAACGAAAGAGTCTGCCGACGAGCTCGCCGTCGTCTAGACGGCAGGAGCCGACGCGACGCCGGCCGGGTCGTCGCGTCGGCTGAGCAGGGCTGCGGCCAGGAAGCACAGCGCACCGAGGAACGTGCCGGCGTTCGCCCAGAACTGGCTCACCGGATTCGACGTCTGCGGGATCACGAAGGCACCGATCGCCGATAGTCCGAAGAACACCGAACCGGCCATATTGAGCCACGTGCACCGCCAGCTGCGTGCTTTCGGATCCCAGAGGCCGTCACGGTCGGTCGTCGCGACCACCGCGAACGCGCTCGCGACCAGGAAGCAGATCGATCCCCACGCGTCCGGACGCCACCCCGAGCCGACGCGGGTGGTCACGTTCATCGCGGTGATGAGCGCGGCGGTGGTGCTCAGGTTGAACAAGAGGGTGCCGACGAACTGCACGGCGGCCGCCCACCAGTCCGCACGATTGGCGCGCGTTCCGCCGCGGCGGGGCGGACGCCGTCCGCTCAGCGCCAGTTGGATCAGTGCGGCGAGGGTGAAGAAGATCGCGCCGACGAAGAATGTCAGGTTCGCGATCACATCGCCGACGGCATCCGCGTAGAACGGCACAGCTCCGACGGCGAAGAAGATCGACCCGATGGCGAAACCCCACGCCTCCCGGCGCAGGCGGACACGGCGATCCGGTCTCATGACCCGAGCGTAGGGGCCGCGGTCGAGGCGAACGTCACCCGTAAAGCATGACGCACTCGGCAGCGCGCGCCCAATATCATGGGCCGCATGACGACCGCATCCGACCCTGCGCCCCGCACCGGGCCCACGCACGGCTTCTCCGGCCTGGGCCATCAGAATCAGCTCAACCCGCTCTTCGCCCGCGCGGGCGAGGCGACGGATTTCCCGCTGAACATGCTCCCGCCGACGGAGTCGCTCCCCGAGACGGCATATCAGGTCGTCCACGACGAGGCCATGCTCGACGGCAACTCGCGCCTGAACCTCGCGACCTTCGTCGGAACCTGGATGGATCCGCACGCGGATCGGCTCTACTCCGAGACGGCCGACAAGAACATGGTCGACAAGGACGAGTATCCCCAGACCGCCGCCATCGAGACCCGGTGCTGGAAGATGCTCGCGACTCTCTGGAACGCTCCGGACGCGGAGGGGGCGATCGGCACGTCGACGATCGGCTCCTCCGAGGCCTGCATGCTGGGGGGGCTCGCTCTCAAACGCCGATGGCAGCACGCGCGCCGAGCCGCCGGGCTGTCGACCGAGAAGCCGAATCTCGTGCTCTCCAGCGCCGTGCAGGTGTGCTGGGAGAAGTTCTGCAACTACTGGGACGTCGAGCCTCGCTACGTCCCCATCAGCGACGAGCACAAATGCCTCGACGGGTTCGAGCTGGAGAAGTACATCGATGAGAACACGATCGGCGTCGTGGCGATCATGGGTGTGACCTACACCGGCGTGTACGAACCGGTCGCGAAGATCGCAGAGGCCCTCGACCGCATCCACGCCGAAACGGGTCTCGACATTCCGATCCACGTGGACGGCGCGTCGGGAGGCATGATCGCGCCGTTCCTCCAGCCCGACCTGCCCTGGGACTTCCGCGTCCCGCGCGTGGTGTCCATCAGCACCTCCGCACACAAGTACGGGTTGGTCTACCCGGGGCTGGGCTGGGTGATCTGGCGCACGGTGGATGACCTCCCGAAGGATCTCGTCTTCGACGTCACCTACCTGGGCGGGCACATGCCGAGCTTCGCGCTGAATTTCTCGCGGCCGGGCGCACAGGTGCTGCTCCAGTACTACCTGTTCCTCCGGCTGGGCTGGGACGGATACTACAAAGTGCAGAAGGCGTCGCAGGACGTGGCGGTCTATCTCGCGGGAGAGATCGCGAAGATGCCCGCCTTCGATCTGTGGAACGACGGCACGGACATCCCCGTCTTCGCCTGGCAGCTGACGCAGGGGTACACCGACAAGTGGAACCTGTACCACCTGTCCGAACGGCTGCGTCTGAAGGGCTGGTTGATCCCCGCGTATCCGATGCCCGACAACCTGACCGACGTCGTGGTGCAGCGGATCGTGGTGCGCAACGGTCTCAGCCGCAATCTGGCCGAGAGTCTCGTCCTCGACATCGCCGACGCGGTCGCGTACCTGGACGCGCTCGAATCCCCGATGCCGACCGAGGGCCTGGTGTCGACCTTCACGCACTGACGGTCAGGGTTTGATGGTCGGAAGCGCCCCGGTCTCGGCGGCGACCTTCCGGCGGTACAGCATTCGCTGTTCAGGCAGAGACAGGTCGAACACCACGGCGAGCACGCGGATGACGGCCGTGAGGGTGACGCCGACGATCGCTGCGGCGCCCAGCGGAACGCCGAACGCGTCCAGCCCGGCGAGGAGGAAGCATCCCGCAGCAGCAGCGACCGCATAGAGCGACCCCACGTGCATGATCGCCACCGGCAGACCCATGAACACATCTCGCAGTATGCCGCCGCCGACGGCCGAGCAGACCCCCACGAAGACCGCGGGCACGAGCGGCAGGCCGAGTCCGAGCGCCTTGCTCGTGCCGAACGCGCCGAACAGGCCGATGACGACTGCGTCGAGACCGACGATGAGGCCGTTCACTCTGCGCAGCGGCCCGGCCAGCAGCATCCCGATCAACGCCGCGGCCGTCGCCGTGATCAGATACCAGTTGCTCTGCAGAGTCGACAGCGGCTGATTCAGCAGCATGTCGCGGATGATGCCGCCGCCCATCCCCATCACGATGCCGATGATCGCCACGCCGAGCAGGTCCAGACGACGCTGCCCGCGGAACCCGGAAGCGAAAAGCGCCCCTTGAATACCGCCGAGCCCCACCGCGACGAGATCGGCCCATAACGGGATCGTGAAGAGCGGCGCGTCCATCCCTCCATTGTGGATGCCGTCAGACCTCGTCGCGTGTGCACCGCCGGGTCGAGGCATCAGCCTTGACCCACCGGCTCGGCGCGGAGCCGGGTGGGGGACCGGGCGACCATAATTGTGGGGTGCCCACCTTCCGCGACGAGGTCGTGATCCTGCGCACCCACAAGCTGGGTGAAGCGGACCGCATCCTCACCATGCTCAGCCGCAAGCACGGCAAGCTCCGCGCCGTGGCCAAAGGTGTGCGGCGCACCTCCTCGCGGTTCGGAGCACGTCTGGAGCCCTTCATGGTCGCCGACGTCCTGCTCTACGAAGGTCGATCGCTCGACATCGTCCAGCAGGCAGAATCCCTCGGCTCGTACGGTGCTGACATCGCCGTCCACTACGACCGGTTCACGTCCGCGAACGCGATGGTGGAAGCCGCCGATCGGCTCAACGAGGCCGAGGCGACTCCGCAGCAGTACCTCCTGCTCGTCGGGGGCCTGCGGGCCCTCGCGCGCGGCGAGCACGTTCCCCGCAGCATCCTGGACTCCTACCTCCTGCGTGCCATGGCGCTCTCGGGCTGGGCGCCCGGGCTCGCGGATTGCGCTCGCTGCGGCGCGGTCGGTCCGCATGACACCTTCGTCGCCCAGCTCGGCGGCATGATCTGCCGCACATGCGCACCCGTCGGAGCCGCGCGGGTGGACCTGCCCACCTCGGCTCTGCTCGTCGCGCTCATGGAGGGGGAGTGGGCCGTGGTGGACGCGGCAACCGCCCCGACCCGGGGTTCGGCGTCCGGCTTGATCGCAGCGTACGCGCAGTGGCATCTCGAGCGCGGCATCCGTTCTCTGCAGCACGTCGAGGCGGCGACGTGAGCCCGAAGCCGTTCACGCATCGCGATGCCGTCGCCTACAAGCCCATCGACTGGACGGGGCTGTATCCACCGCCGTTCCCGCGGGGCAAGGTCCCCGGCCACGTCGCCATCGTGATGGACGGCAACGGCCGCTGGGCCAACCGGCGCGGCCAGACGCGGATCGAAGGACACCGTGCCGGCGAGGCCGCACTGCTGGACGTCGTCGCCGGAGCCATCCAGGCCGGCGTGCGGCACCTGAGCGTGTACGCCTTCTCTACCGAGAACTGGACCCGCTCGCCCGAGGAGGTCCGGTTCCTCATGGGCTTCAACCGCGACGTGCTGCACCGGCGCAGGGATCAGCTCAACGAATGGGGAGTGCGGGTGCGCTGGTCGGGTCGCAAACCGCGGCTGTGGGGCTCGGTCATCAAGGAGCTGCAGTACGCCGAGCGCCTCACCGCCGGCAACGACGTGCTCACTCTCACCATGTGTGTCAACTACGGCGGCCGGGTGGAGATCGTCGACGCCGTGCGGTCGATCGGAGAGGACATCGCCGCTGGTCGCCTTCGTCCCTCGGCGGTCACGGAGAAGCTCCTGCAGAAGCGGCTGTACCAGCCCGACATGCCCGACGTCGATCTGTTCGTGCGATCGAGCGGCGAACAGCGGACCTCGAATTTTCTGCTCTGGGAATCGGCCTACGCCGAGTTCGTGTTCCTCGACACCCTCTGGCCGGATTTCACCCGGGTCGACCTGTGGAACGCGATCCGGTTGTACGTGGATCGTGATCGCCGTTTCGGCGGGGCCGTGGATACTCCCGAGCTCCCCGCCCTCTGAACCGCACTCACTGCCACAGCTCCGCCTCCGTGCGCGTGTACTCACGCTGCAGCCAGTCGCCGAAGCGGGGGAGCGCGAGACAGCTCGCATCGTCGTGGCACCCGATCACGACCGAGTCGCCGGCCGCATAGACGCGGAACGCCGCGATCTTGCGATCCAGCACCGCGCCGGACAGGTTCGGCGGGTAGTCCAGCGTCTGGTAACCGACCGCGTACCTGACCTGACTCTCCGGGAGCCCGGCCGCCTGCCACGCCGATCGGCCCAGGATGCCGGTGATGGCGTGGTCGGCATGATCGCCCTTGGCCCAGGGCTGAGCGCTCCCAGGAACATGAGTGTGATAGGTCGTCGGAGCGAACTGCCCGATGAGTTCGCGCAGCGAGTCCACGATCTGGCCCCAGCTCAGCCGATAGGTGTCGCCGACGCTCGGGATCGTCAGGATCTTGTCGGCGGCGAGCTTGGCGAGACTGAGCTCACCGGTCGCGGGGTAGCCCTGCCCGTAGAGGTTCCCATCGGGCAGGTGGAAGAAGACGATGGACAGCCGGGGGTCATCGGCGGGCTGCCACACCGTCGTCTGGGCGCCCGTTCCCAGAGACGATGATCGAGCCACCCACGGCGTGCTCGCGCCGCGCATGACGTCGTACGCACGCATGAGGCCGGCTTCCCGGCCGTTCGAGTACTCCGCGCCGCGACCCGCGTCACCCGAGGTCAGAAATACCGTCCGCACGCAGTCGCCGGCGGCGATGTCCGCGCCGATCACCGTCTGAAGGAAGAGCAGGTCGTCATCCGGGTGCGCCCACACCGACATCGTCGTCTCCGCGCACAGCGGAGGCGTCGGTATCGACGTGGGCGGTTCGACCTCGGTGAGCGGGGTGGGGTTTGGACTCGGCGCTGAGGTCGTGCTGTCGCTCGGCTCGCGATCGATGCCGCGCAGCCCGGGGACGGCACCGGTGGTGCAGCCGACCAGCGCAAGAATGCCCAGAAGTGCTCCAACGACCGTGAAGGGCCGGGCGGGTCGGACTCGTTCGGCAGCCGTGCGTGCGAAGCGCGCCATGCCCACCGTTCCCGAAGCTGATGTGTGTCCGCATCCCGTCGGGGATCTCTTCGATCATCCCATACCGTCTGTCCGGCCCCGCCGCGGAGCCCGGTCCGCGGGCAGTCCTCGCTCAGCCCGCGGGGAAGAGCTCGGCATCCATCGCCAGATAGCTGCGCTGCAGCCACGCACCGAAACGGGGCTTGGCCAGGCACGCGGCATCCGTGGCGCACGTGACGACGGAATCCTGCTCGGCATAGATGCGGAACGCATCGAGTTTGCGGACCAGAGCATCGCCGGTGACGTTGATCTCAAACCATTCGGACGGGTAGCCCACGGCGTAGCGGACCTCACTGCCGGGGAAGCCTGCGCGCTGCCACGCTGCGCGGGCGTATATCCCGGTCGTACCGTGATCGGGATGATCTCCCGCAGCGTGCTCGGCCGCGTTGGCCGGGACGTGGGTGACGATGCGTGCGGGATGGTATGCCTGCACCAGCTCGGCGAGCGAGGCGACGAGCGACTCGGATGACAGCGGCGGCGCTCCGCTGATGGGGGCCAGGGCCGGGAGAACTCCGTTGAGCAGCTTGGGCAGGCTGCCATAGCCGGTGGAGGCGAACCCGTCGCCGGACAGGTTGCCGTCCGGCAGGCGCAGGAAGGACACCGTGATGTCGGGGTCGTCCTGCGGCGACCACTGGCTCAGCACCGCGCCGGACAGCAGCGTGACGGGGTGCTCCGCCCAGAACCCCTGCTGCCCGCGCATCGTGTTGTACGCGCGCAGGATGCCGAGCTCACGTCCCTTGGAGTAGTCGGTCCCGCGACCCGCGTCGGAGGCGGTGAGGAAGACCGAGCGGATGCACTCTCCCCCCGCGATCGCGTCCTGCAGCGTGGGGTTTCCGAAGATGAGGTCGTCGTCGTAATGGGCCCAGATCGACATCGTGACGGAGGTCGCACATGTGGCGTCCGCGGGCGACACCGGAACGGGCGGCGGAGGCGGCGGCGTCGGAGTGGGCGTCGGCGTGGGAGTCCGGGTCACTGACGGTGTCGGGGTCGCAGTCGGATCGGGAGACGCGGACGCGGACGGCGATGCGCCCAGCAGCTGGCCCACCTGACCGCCGGCGACCGCGGCGCCGGCAACGCCGAAGAGGGCGATGGCAAGTATGCCGATCGACCATCCCAACGTCGCCCCCAAGCGACGTGATCGTCGCGCTGTACTGTCAGCGCGACGGGTTCCCCTGAACCGCACGGTGCCTCACCGAGTTCTCTGCGCACTCCCCGGTGGACACGTGCGCCGGGGTCATCCTTGCACAAACTCGCGGCCCGGTGTTTTCACGCCACACGTGTCGGGAATTCTCGTCTGGTCGGCGTGGTTGCAGACGAAATGACGGATGCCATCAAGATCGACGTGTGGAGTGACATCGCCTGCCCGTGGTGCTACATCGGGAAGCGAAATCTGGAGAAGGGGCTGGAGCAGGCGTCCGAAGACGACGACGCTCCCGCGGTCGAGGTGGAGTTCCACTCGTTCGAGCTGTCTCCGGACACGCCGGTCGATTTCGAGGGCGGCGAGGCGGAGTACCTCTCTCGCCACAAGGGCATCTCGCCGGAGCAGGCTACAGAGATGCTCGATCGTGTGAGCGGTGTCGCGGCAGATGCGGGCCTGGCGTACCGTTTCGATCTGCTCAAGCACACGAACACGGTCAAGGCCCACGAGCTGCTGCACTTCGCCAAGGACCACGGCCGCCAGAACGAACTGGCGGAGCGGCTGATGTCCGCGTACTTCACGGAAGGACGCCACCTCGGCCGCGACGACGAGCTCGTCCTGCTGGCTGCGGACGTCGGGCTCGATGCTGACGCGGCGCGCGAGGCGCTGCAGAGCGGTCGCTATCTGCCCGCGGTGCGTGCCGACCAGGCGCAGGCGACCGCGTACGGCATCAACGGCGTCCCGTTCTTCGTGATCGACGGCAAGTACGGCGTCTCCGGGGCCCAGCCCGCGGAGGCATTCGCGCAGATCGTCCGCCAGGTGTGGGACGAGCGTCGGGAGCCGGCCGAAGTCTGAGCCGTCCCCCGCAGTCAGCGGGGGAGGTGGGACTCGATGAGCTCGACGATCGCCGGGTCGTCGGGCTTCACCTTCGGTCGAAACCGGTGGACGTCGCCTGCCGGCGTGAGGACGAACTTCTCGAAGTTCCAGAGGATCGGTCCCTTGGCGCCTTCGGCGTCGACCGCCTTCTTCAATGCCTTGTAGAGCGGAGCGGCCTTGCCGCCGTTGACTTTCACCTTGTCGAGGATCGGGAAGGACACACCCCAGGTCGTCGCGCAGTACTCGAGGATCTCCTCCATCGAGCCGGGTTCCTGCCCCATGAACTGGTTGCAGGGAAAGCCGAGCACGGTGAACCCGCGGTCCGCATACGCGCGCTGCAGCTCCTCGAGCTGCTCGTACTGCGGGGCCAGCCCGCACTTGGACGCCACGTTCACCACGAGCACGACGCGATCGGCATAGTCTGCGAGAGTCGCGGTGCCGCCGTCGGCCGTGTCGAACGGGATGCTGCGCAGATCGGTCGTGGTCGCCTCTGTCATATTCACAGGCTAGTAGCGGCGGCCGGGACCCGGCCGCGTTCTGGGAGAATGGATGCTGTGACCACTGCCATCGCTCCCGCACCTGTACTGCGCATCGGGCCCATCGCGCTCGATGCGCCTGTCGTGCTGGCGCCGATGGCGGGCATCACCAATACCGCGTTCCGCCGTCTATGTCGCGAGTACGGTGCCGGCCTCTACGTCTCGGAGATGATCACCTCGCGCGCACTCGTCGAGCGAAACGCGACGACGATGCGCCTGATCACCCACCACGAGTCCGAGACTCCGCGCTCCATCCAGCTGTACGGCGTGGATCCGGCAACGGTCGAGGCGGCCGTGCGCGTGCTGGTCGAGGAGGATCGGGCCGACCACATCGATCTGAACTTCGGGTGTCCGGTCCCGAAAGTCACCCGCAAGGGCGGCGGTGCGGCGCTGCCGTGGAAGCTCGAGCTCTTCCGCGAGATCGTGTCGCGCGCGGCCCGTGCGGCGGGTGAGATCCCGCTGACGATCAAGATGCGAAAGGGCATCGATTCCGACCACCTCACCTTCCTGGACGCCGGACGGATCGCTGAGGACGCCGGGGTCGCGGCCATCGCGCTGCATGCGCGCACCGCATCGGAGTTCTACTCCGGTCAGGCCGACTGGTCCGCGATCGCGGCGCTCAAACAGGCCGTCACGAGCGTCCCGGTGCTGGGCAACGGCGACATCTGGTCGGCCGCGGACGCGGTGCGCATGATGGCCGAAACCGGATGCGACGGCGTTGTCGTCGGCCGCGGGTGCCTCGGCCGGCCCTGGCTCTTCGGCGACCTCGCGCGCGCCTTCGGCGCCCCGGAGGCCGCTGCCGGCGCCCCGGTGGATGCCACGCTCGCCTTCGTCGCTCGCGCCTTCCGCCGGCACGCTGAACTGCTGGTGGAGTTCTTCGAGGACGAAGGACGGGGATGCCGCGACATCCGCAAGCACGTCGCCTGGTACTTCAAGGGCTATCCGGTCGGGGGCGACACCCGGGCCGCGCTGGCGACCGCGTCCACCCTGGACGAGATCGACGCTCTCCTGGCGACTCTCGAACTCGACGCGCCCTATCCGGGCGCTGCCGCCGAAGGTCAACGGGGTCGTTCGGGCACTCCGAAACGACCCGCGCTCCCCGAGGGGTGGCTGGACTCGCGTGACCTCGGGATCGAGGCATCCGTCACCCTCGCCGACGCGGAACTGGACACCAGTGGCGGCTGACGGGGCCGTGCGGGTTTCGCTCGAGCGCCCCGCAGGCTATGACGACGCGGACGCCGCGCGCTTCTACCCCGAGCACCATCGTTCTCGGCGTGACGACTTCGCGCGGGACAGAGCACGGGTCCTGCACTCCGCCGCGCTTCGTCGTCTCGCCGCCAAGACCCAGGTGCTCAGCCCGGCGAGCCCGGCGGATTTCGCACGCAATCGGCTCACCCACTCCCTCGAGGTCGCTCAGGTGGGAAGAGAACTCGCCACCGCGCTGCAGCTGTCGCCCGACGTCGTCGATACCGCCTGTCTCAGTCACGATCTCGGTCATCCGCCGTTCGGGCACAACGGGGAACGCGCCCTCAACGACTGGGCCGAGGACTGCGGAGGCTTCGAGGGGAATGCGCAGACGCTGCGCATTCTGACCCGCCTGGAGCCGAAGGTGATCGACCAGGCGGGGCGCAGTCACGGGCTGAACCTGACCAGGGCGAGCCTCGACGCGACGTGCAAGTACCCGTGGACGTCGGAGCACCCGCTGCCCGACCCCGGTGGGCGGCTCAAGTTCGGGGTCTATCCGGATGACGAGGACGTCTTCCGTTGGCTCCGCGCCGACGCTCCCGGCCGCGTGCGCTGCATCGAGGCGGAGGTGATGGATCTCTCCGACGACATCGCCTACTCGGTGCACGACTTCGAAGATGCGATCGTCAACGGGTACCTCGACCCGGCATTCCTGTCCGCCGGTTCCGAGCACGCCGCGCTGCTCTCGGCAATCCAGTCGTGGGTCGGCTTCGACTTCGCCCGCGACGAACTCGAGGACGCCCTCTACCGCCTCATGCGCCTGCCGGAGTGGATCGCGTCCTTCGATGGGACCCGCGCATCTCACGCGCGCCTGAAGAACCTCACCTCGGATCTCATCGGACGATTTGCGCGCGCCGCGACGGCGGCGACCCGCGAGGCCTACTCCACGTCGGTGTTGACGCGCTATCGTGCCCACGTCGTCGTCCCGCGCGTGGTGGAGGCCGAGATGGCCGTCCTCAAGGGCATCATCGGGGCGGTGGTCGTGTCGATCGAGGGGCGCAAGACCGTGTACAAAGAGCAGCGCCGGGTGCTCAAGCGCCTGGCGTCGGCGTTGTGGGAGCAGCCCGAGAACCTTGACGCCGTGTACGCCGAGGACTTCGGAGGCGCGCAGACGGATGCCGCGCGCCGTCGCGCGGTCGTGGACCAGGTCGCGAGCCTGACGGATCAGCATGCGATCGCCTGGCACGGTCGCCTGGTCGGCGAGGTGGATGCCGCATCGCTGGGCGTGTGGGCGCCCGGCTCGTCGCGCCCCGGTCGCGGAACCGGGACCGAGCACTGATGGCCGGGCGGATCCTGCAGGCCGACGTCGACGAGGTCAAGGCGCGCACGAACATCGCCGATATCATCGGCGAGCGGGTCGCCCTCAAGCCGGCCGGCATCGGGTCCTTGAAAGGCCTGTGCCCCTTCCACGACGAACGCAGTCCGAGCTTCAATGTCCGCGCTCAGGCGGGGTTCTACCACTGCTTCGGCTGCAACGAGTCCGGTGACGTGTACTCGTTCCTGCGCGCGATGGATCATGTCTCGTTCACCGAGGCGGTGGAGCGGCTCGCCGGTCGCATCGGCTACACCCTGCGCTACGAGGACGGCGGAGCGGTACCGGAGACGACGGGCCGAGCGCGGCTCTACGCCGCGAACGGGGCAGCCGCCGAGTACTTCCGTAGCCAGCTGGCGACCGCCGAGGCCGAGACGGCCCGGCGATTCCTCGGTGAGCGCGGGTTCGACGCGGGGGCAGCGGCGCACTTCGGCGTCGGCTACGCCCCCAAGGGGTGGTCCAACGTGCGGGATGCTCTGCACAAGCTCGGATTCAGCGACGACGAGCTCAGCGCGGCGGGCCTGGTCTCGCAGGGCCAGCGCGGAGTCTACGACCGCTTCCGAGGCCGTGCGGTCTGGCCGATCCGCGACGTCACGAGCCAGGTGATCGGATTCGGCGCACGCAAGCTGTACGAGGACGACCAGGGACCCAAGTACCTCAACACGCCAGAGACTCCGATCTACCGCAAATCGCACGTGCTCTACGGTCTCGATCTGGCCAAACGCGACATCTCGCGCGCGCACCGCGTGGTCGTCGTCGAGGGTTATACCGACGTGATGGCGTGCCACCTGGCCGGGATCACGACGGCCATCGCCAGCTGCGGCACGTCGTTCGGCACAGACCACATCACGGTCCTGCGTCGCGTGATGGGGGATGATTCCGCCTCCGGCGAGGTCGTCTTCACGTTCGATCCCGACGCCGCCGGGCAGAAGGCCGCACTGCGCGCGTTCGGCGAGGAGAAGCGCTTCGCGGCGCAGACGTATGTGGCCGTGGCGCCCGGCGGCCTCGACCCGTGCGACCTGCGACTGCAGCGCGGCGACGGTGCGGTACGCGCGCTCATGGACAACAAGGTCCCGATGTTCGAGTTCGTCATCGATCAGCGACTGGCCGGGTTCGACCTGTCGACGGTGGAAGGGCGTGCCGGCGGCCTGCGTGCTGCCGCACCGATCGTCGCCGAGATCCGCGACCCCTCGCTTCGTCCCGGCTACGTGCGGGTGCTCGCACGACGACTCGGGCTGGAATTGGCGGAGGTGCGGGCCGCAGTCGAACGCGCCGCACGCAGCGCCTCGCAGCGCCAGGGGGAGGGGGTCGCGACTCCGGCCGCACCGCAGGAACCCGGCCTGCCGGACCCGATGGCCCGCGTCACGATCGCCTCGCTTCCGCGTACCGCAGAGGTCGCGCTCGAGCGTGACGCCCTGATGGGCATCCTCCAATTCGGTCACCGCCTCGACGCGAGTCTGCTCGAGCGATCCCTCTCGCTGCCGTTCCGGCATCCTGCTCTGGATGCCGTCCGCCAGGCCGTCGCCGCCGCGGCCGACATGAGTCGACCCGGTTGGGCGGCGGATGCCGTGTCCGTCGTGCGCGAGCCTTATCGGTCTCTTGCGGCGGAGCTGCTCACCGCGAACTTCCCCGCGCTCTCCGATGAGGCGGCGACCGTGTCGGCGGCGTCTCTCGCACGACGGCTGGTGGGCCGTTCGGTGGATCGGGAGAAGACGGAGCTGCTGGGTGCGATCCAGCGCGTCGCGCCGGATTCGCAGGAGGGTCGCGTGATCCGGATGCGGCTGCGGGAGCTGGATGTGGAGCGTCAGCGCTACGCATCCGACCAGTAGCCCGGCCGGGGCACGCCGCTCAACGGTCATCGCTGGCGGAGAACGAGGTCGCAGGGCAGGATGAACACATGCCCCACCCTCCAGATGCCGACGTCGCGATCCGCACCAGTGACCTCTCGATCGCACGGGCAGGGCGGGGCGGACCTGACGTGCGCGTCATCGACGGCGTCTCGTTCGCGCTGTCCCACGGGGGCACGCTCGCGGTCATGGGCCCGACGGGATCGGGAAAGTCGAGCCTGCTCGCGGTGCTCGCGGGTGCCGACGAGCCGGGACTGGGTGTGGTCGGAGGGAGTGCGCACGTCGAGGGAATCGCCGTGCGTCGAGCCGGGCGGGCCCACCGGACGCTGACCTACCTGACCGGCTATCTGCCGCAGACCGCCGGAGCCCGGCTGCCGGCGCGCATGACGGTCGCCGAAGTGATCGGTGAGCCGATCACGAGCCGTGACCGGCGTGTGAATCAGAGGGCACTGGCTGTGCGGGTGGCCACGCTGCTGGACGAACTCATGCTCCCGCTCGGCGCGGCAGCGAAGTACCCGTACGAACTGAGCGCTGGGATGAGGCAGCGCGTCGTCTTCGCGCGCGCCCTGGTGCTGCAGCCTCGCATCCTCATCGCGGACGAGCCGTTCTCGAACATGGATGTGGAAGTGCGCCGGGCGGCCCGCAACGCGATCCTGCGGCGTCGGCAGGCGTACGGGATGTCGGCCCTCATCGTGACCAACGAAGCCGAGGTGGTGCGCGAGCTCGCCGCAGACGTCCTCGTTCTGCGCGGCGGTCACACCATCGCGTATGGCCGCGGCACCGACGAGCTGCTGTGGACCCCGAGCGGCGAAGCCGACCGCCGACTCGTCGTGTCGTGACGTTCAGAGCATGGCCAACCTTTTGCTAAGCTGATCGAGTTGCCCGTTTCGGCGGGCGCCTTCCTCGGTAGCTCAATTGGCAGAGCAATCGGCTGTTAACCGATAGGTTCTTGGTTCGAGTCCAAGCCGGGGAGCGAGGATCCCGCGTCATCTAGCGCGGGCCTCACCTGCGACCCGGGCTTCCACCCCGGGTCGTTCTCCTTTTCCCGCGCATTTCGAACCTCCTGCGGATCCTGAGAAGTTCGACGTCACCGGGTCACGGCACCAGGCCAGGCGCCTCCCGCGACTTCGATTCGGCTCGCTGCCGACAGCGCGCGCGTGGGTGCAGCAATGGGTTCCTGGCGAGGGTTCCTCGCGACCGGACTCGAGGATGGCGCCGTCGGACAGCTCCCGGGTCAGGCTGAGAATCGGTTCCTGAGCGCGGTTGAAGCCGGCGACCTGGGGATCTCGGACACCCACAGCTCGACACGGTCTGATCGATCACCGTTGCCGACCTCGAGGACGGCCAACGCCTCGTCGTCGGACTGGTGGGCCCATGACATGCCGAGCCATCCACGGCTCTGGAGTCCACTCCGGGCTCGTTCCTCGTGTGCGGTGCAGGCTCACGCGACGATGTCGTCGACGCCCGGCGTCCACGATGACCCGGGCCGGCCCCAGCCCCGTTTGCGGGCGATCTTCTGAACGGTCTTCCAGTCGCTGTCGTCCAGCCGGTCGACGTAGAGGATGCCGTCGAGGTGATCGAACTCGTGCTGCATGACCCGGGCCTGCCACCCGTCGACACGGATTTCGACGCGTGCCCCGTCCAGGTCCTCGCCGGTGACCAGGACCCGATCGGAGCGACGAAGGGGGAACCGTTCGCCCGGGAACGAGAGGCAGCCCTCGGACTCCTCGTAGGGGTCCGGTTGCCCCGGCTCCGGCGGTGTCATCCACAGCTCGGGGTTGATCAGCACGCCCCGCCATGGTGCGCCGGTGTCGTCCGGGTAGTTGTAGGTGTAGATCCGCAGCGGCACGCCCACCTGCGGGGCGGCCAGGCCGACCCCGGGTGCGGCATCCATCGTCTCGAACATGTCCGCGACGAGCTGCCTCACCTCATCGGTGATCTCACCCACCGCCTCAGCGGGGGCATGAAGGACGGGGTCACCTATGATGCGAATCGGCAGAACGGCCACGCCTTGAGCCTATCGAGCGGCCTGGGCGGTTAGGGTCGAGGGGTGCTGTGGCTGCCCGTTTCGCTCGAAGATGTGACCCAGAACGTGGTCGGCGTCTTCCGCGATCCCGCCATTCTTTTCGGCATACCGCTGGCCCTGCTGGGTGCGGTCTTCATGTCGTTCGGCGCCCAGTATCAGCACCGCGGCGTGGCCAAAGTCGAGCGCCTGACCGGCTCTTCGGGCAGCACCGGCCTGACCGGCCGGCAGCTGCTGAGCCTTTTGGGGCGGCCGTCCTGGGTGGTGGGCACGTTGATGCTCGGCCTTGCGATCCTGTGCCAGCTGGGCGCCCTGGCGCTGGCTCCACTCATCCTCGTCCAGCCGCTCGGTGCTCTCGCGCTGGTGATCACCACGCTGCTGAATGCCCGCGTGAGCGGGCACAAGCCGACCAAGAAGTCGATCCGTGCGATCGTCGCCTGCGTCGGCGGCATCCTCGTCTTCGTGACGATCGCGGCGTTCGTCGCAACCGAGCAGAAGGTGACCGACCAGCAGCTGGTCACGATCCTGGTGCTGCTGCTGGTCGTGGTCGTCGCCTTCAGCATCCTGTGGATCTGGTTGCGCAAGCGCGCGCAGGCCCTGTTCTACATCGTCGCTTCGGGTGTCATCTACGGCTTCGTGGCAACGCTCGCGAAGGTGGTCATCAAGCGCGTGCAGGCGGGCAACTTCGAGTGGCTCACGCTCCTGTGCCTCATCTCGCTGCTCGCCGCCGTCGCGGTCGGAGCGTACTTCGTCCAGACCGCGTATTCGGCAGGGCCCCCGGACCTGGTCATCGCCGGGCTCACGGTCATCGACCCCATGGTGGCCGTTCTGATCGGTCTGATCGTGCTGCAGGAGGCGGCTACCGCACCCTGGCCCGCCTTGGTCGGCTTCGGACTCGCCGGCGCGGTCGCCGTGTATGGAGTCATCTCGCTCGCGCGCAACCATCCGCAGGTTCTGAGCGACAGCCAGGAGCTTCCGATCGAGCGCGGAAGTGCGACCAGGCCACGGGACGCGCATCCGAGCACCGGCTCCATTCGGTTGACGGAGGCGGTGTCGAAGGTGTGGCCCGAACCGCCGGTGCACGACGACGATGGCGGGACGCGCCCCCGGCGCTGAGACTGCGCCCGACTCAGCCGGAGACGTCGATCACGATCCGGCCCTCACGGACCAGACCACGATCGCCGGGAGTCGGAGCGGGTGCGGGCACCTCGAGCTGCGCCTGCCACTGCTCGCGCGCCTCTTCGGCGGACGGGCGCCAGACCACGTCGAAGCCGGCGCCGATGCCACCGAGGGTGCCGCCGCCGCCCTCCAGCTGCCGCCGGAGGTTGTCGCGCTTCAGCCGCGGCGCACAGGCGACCGCGATGATGGTGGCGGCCAGCAGAATGCCGACGACGAGCCAGGCGACAGGGTCCACGAAGGCATTGTGCCACGCGCACCCGCATGATCGACGTTCGATAGGCTCGATGTTCGAGGGGCGGTGGCCAAGCTGGTCAAGGCAGCGGGCTCATAACCCGACGATCGTGGGTTCAAGTCCCACCCGCCCCACCAAGTGCCCGACTTTGCGCGGCCGAGCGGCGCGCAGGAAATGCGACCCGCAGCGACGACTGGTGGGTTGAGTCGGCGGATGCCGCCGACCTACCTGGCGGACGAGCAGCCCGCGTTGTGACAATTGGGCATGGATGCTGTGCCCCGGATGGCCTCGGCGGAAGACTACCGCGAGTGCCTTGCAGAAGTCCCGCGGACCGCTCCCACGGCTTGTGGTCCGGTGGAGTATGCCGAGCGGGGTCTTGGCGAGCCGATTCTCTCCGTCCACGGCACCCTCGGCGGGTGGGACCAGGGCCTCGTGGCGGCCGAGCCCTTGCGCGTCAACGGGTTCCGCATCATCGCTCCCAGCAGGCCGGGATACCTGGGCACGCCGCTGTCGACGGGGCGCACCTTCGCTCAGCAGGGTGATGCCCTCGCGGCGCTTCTCGACGCCCTGAGGATCGACCGGATCATCGTGTTCGCTGTTTCGGGCGGCGGACCGGCGGCCTATGAACTCGCCGCCAGGCACGCCGACCGCGTGTCGACACTGGTTCAGGTCGACGCGGTGTGCATTCCGGGCCGGATTCCGACCGTGGCGGCGCAGCTCTTGGCGCGCGACACCCTCGCTCGGGCGCAGCTCTGGCTGTTGCGCCATGCAACGAGGCAGACGCTCAGAGCCCTGTTCCGGGTGGCGAGCAGTGAGCCCAGCGCGGTCGCGTCAGAACGAGCTGCCGTACTCGCCGCAATCCCCGGCCGAACTGTGCCGTTGGAGGCCACACTTCGCGCATCGCTGGGCGCGGCGCGGCGACGTCCGGGTATGAAGAACGACTTCACCACGTTCACTCCTGCGCCGCTGGAGCGCATCACCTGTCCGACACTGATCGTGCACGCCCGCTCGGACAAGACCGCGCCGCCGGCCAACGCGGACTACGCCCACGCGCATATCGCGGGCGCAGAGCTGTACTGGATGGACGGCTCTCACCTGGCATACGGCCTGGAGGCCGCCGACACAGCGCCGGCGTACGTCGTGAACTGGCTACGCGATCACTGATCGCCGTGCGCACCCGCGTCCCGCAACGCGAGGGACCTCGAGCGGTGGAGTCGTGGCTGTTACTGCCACACTCACCACCTCGGGACCCGGGGTGTTAGGAGCCGACCCCATCGAACTCCCGCCGCAGGTACTTGGGTGCTTGTAGCCGCCACGCCTCCGTGATGAGCTCGGCGAGGTGCGCGTCGTCGATGCGGGCCATCCGGAACGCGACCTTGGGCTCTCCCCATGGCGTCGTGGTGGTCAGGAACACGTCGGGCGCCATTTCCACGAGCGCGAGCGTGTCCAGCCGATCAGCGACCTTCACCCCGACCACGAGCTCGGCCGCGATGATCGCCCGTGTCTCTGCGGGAATGCTCGGCCAGGGATGGCACTCCCACGCGTAGAGCTTGCCGCGTACGAACCACGCGGCGCCGCCCGTCGTCGCACGCTCCGCACTCCCGGGGAGCTCGCCGGCGGTACGGCGCAGGTCGTCGAGGGTCGGCACAGAAGGAGCATATGCCGCACTCCCGACAGTGAGCAGTCGTGTGCGTGTCCGCACCGGAATCGTCATCACCGTCGGCATACTGCTCGTGAGTTATCCGCTCGTCGGAGCCGGCATCGACATCCTCGGCTACTACTCGAGCGACGGGACCTGACCCCGTGCGTCCCGCCCCGTGTCGGTGGCGCAGGCGCCGAACGCGTTCGCGAGGGCAGATCACGCACCGCGCAGCGGGAGTCAGTACCGATGGCGCGGAGACCGAGGCCCCACGGTCTCCTACATCGCCGCCCCGATGTAGGAGTACTTCACGAAGACCTCAGCGGCCAGACCCGCCTCTTCCAGAACGCCTTGCACCGCGGTGAGCATGTACTTGGAATCCCAGCCCATGTAGAGGAAGTGGGATTCGTCGAGCGCGTCCCACTGGCCGTTCCACGCCTGCGCGGCATAGATGGGTCCGCCGCGCCGCGCACTGAACGCCACGACGGCGGGGCGCGAGTCCGCCCACAGCCGTTTGAAGACGCGGTTGAAGAGGTACTTGACGTCGTGGACCTCCCAGTGCTCGCCGCGATACTCGACGTACTCGAACTCGCGCTGCCAGCCCCGTGGCCATCCTCGGCGGCGCTGGGCATCGAGGACCGGGGTCAGCCCGTCATCGTCGATGCCGACGACGGGCGGGCGCGACCACACCGCCAGCACGGCGTCGGTCAGTTCGGCGGTCCGGGCAGCGATCGCGGCAGTGCCCCAGGCCATTACGTCGGCGACCTCGCGGGTCAAGCCGATGCCGCTTCTGGCGTAGGCGGCCCGTTTCTCCGCGAACGCCTTGTCTGCCACCCGCTCGGCAAGGGCGTCCTCGAGGAGTGTCAGGTTGCCCAGGGTGCCGGCGAGGGCGCGGTGGCTGTTCTGCTCATCGTCGCTGTAGTCGACCCAGGCGCGTGTCCCGTCTCCGGTCCAGGCGTCCCCGGGGGCGAGCGGGAAGACGTGCTCGACTGCGACATCGGCGAGGGTGTCGACGTCCGCGAGACGGCCGAGCACGTAGGCGGGGTGCGGAAGGTCGCTGTACTTGAGTGCCACTCGCACGCGTTCGTCCGAGGGTGTGATCCGGCTCATCGCGGTCTCCAGACTGCGCTGTCCGTCCGCCCGGGCACGGCAGAGTCGCGCGACGAGCCGGTCGGTACCGATACCCACCACGCTTCGGCGCAGGAGCAGCGCCTGGATGAACTCGAGCGTGGCCACCAGCGCCGATTTCTCCACCTCACCGCGGGCGTAGTCGCGATAGGCGCGCATGACGAGCGGGTACATGCCGCGGCCGAAGGTGTTGACCTGGGCCAGCTGCCGTGAGAGGTCCGCATCGGTGGCGTGAGCGGGATCCAGCAGGATGCGATAGATCTCCGAGTACTCCTTCCACTCCGCGGCGTGCGCGCGCAGACTCGCGAGCTCGAGTCGCGGGAACTCCTGGCGGAAGGCGTCGTAGA
The DNA here is from genome assembly GCF_039534975.1 of Microbacterium terregens. NCBI lineage: Bacteria > Bacillati > Actinomycetota > Actinomycetes > Micrococcales > Microbacteriaceae > Microbacterium > Microbacterium terregens. Next base: position 2,039,037 of record NZ_BAAAWH010000001.1, on the reverse strand, counting down.
CGCCACGTTCGCCGGCGACCGTGACCTCCCGCCCGGTTCTCATCACCAGGAAGTGGCGCCAGAAACTGCCGATCGATTCGCCGGTGTTCTGCTCGATGGGCACCCAGAACGAGTCCTCGATCTCGCTCTGCTCGGCATGCGAGAGCCCCATGAGAACGTAATTGTGGATGAGCTCGTGATCGCGCAGCGGTTCGCCGGTGGAGTTGAGGCTCTCGAAGATCTGCTGGGCGTTCGCACCCGCGCCGAGGGTGATGGCGACGTGCTCCAGCTTCTGCAGACCGCCCCAGATCCTCGGCGCCTCCTCGACGCTGATCTGACTACGGAAGAACGCGTAGTTGTCGTCGAAGCGGGACTCGCGCTGTTCGTCATCGGGGGACCGGCGATCCATCACGACGCTCTCGAACACATCCGCCCACGCGCGGTGGGGTCGCAGCTTGGTCCGCGTCCGGTCCGAGACGCGCACCAGCACCTGCTCGAGCTCGCCGGCGAGATCCGGTCGTTCGGATCTGACGGTGTGGTGAAGAGCGGCGATGAGCAGCATGAGGGTGGTGATCCGCTGCTGCCCGTCGATGAGCACGAGTTCGGCAGATCCGCGATCCACGCTGAGGGAGGAGAGGACAGACCCGATGAAATGCATGTGCCGCTCGTCGGAATCGGCGACGGCGCGAATGTCGCCCAGGAGCTGTTCGCACGCGCCGATGTCCCACCGGTACTGGCGCTGGTACACCGGGACGACGATGGTCGCCTCGGACGCGGACAGCCAGGCGACGGTGTTGACGGCGGTCGCATCGATGTTCGTGGCAGTTGCCATGTGTCGGTTCGCCCCTCGGATCGCTCTGTGTGCGGTGGCGCGCGAAGCCGTCCGGACGGCCGGGCGACGCCGCCGTCGAGCCTAGTTGATGCGTCCTCCCGCCGGCCCGAGACGACCCGGTCACACCACGGCGCCGCCGCCCGAAGACGTCCAGGACCCGGATGTACGCTTGCCTGAGTCGGGCCTGTTAAAACGTGCTGGCCCCCTACGGAAGGCATGATTCGCATCATGGGTTACATCAAATCCGCCGCTCTCGAAGAGACCGGCTACGTCGTCCTCGACCGCTACAACCAGGAGCTGGACCCCAAGGAGTGGCTCGATATCGAGTACAACGATTGGAAGTCCTCCGGCGACACCCGCTTCGCGCCGCTGGCCAGCTTCGCTGGCGACATCGAGTGCAACGGCTTCTGGAATCACAAGCCGCCGCGCACGGACAAGGACGGCGTGTGGATCCCGTCGCAGGTCGAGAAGGCCCCGAACCTCACCCGCCGCGCTCAGGAGCCCGGTGCGAACGTGGGGCGCTGCCGTGTGATCGAACTGCAGCCCAACACCTACGCGGACTGCCTGTACAACCTGCACCAGGATGACAACAACCGTTTGAACCCCGACGGCACCGGCTGGGTCGTCCGCGGATTCTTCAACCTCACCGACGACAAGGACAGCTACTTCGTCCTGCGTGAGAACCGCACGGATCCCAGCGTCGAGTACCGGATCGCACTCCCGGCGGGTGCCCAGCTGATCGTGGACACGCAGCGCCTGTGGCACGCGGCGACCCACCCGGGGGACGCGGCCCGATACTGCCTGATCACGTCGTGGACGTCCGGCCCCGAGCTGGACGCCTACATCGAGAAGTACCACGGTCAGGCGCGCGTCCCCAACGTCGAGGTGCCGCAGGACGTGCTGGATGCCGGTCAGGCCGAGCAGGCTCGCCGACTCGCCGCCCGCGCCGCGTATTACGCCGCGAAGGGGCAGGCAGAAGTCACTGCGATGAGCGAAGCCTGATCGTCGCGACTCGCACGCTGTGGCCCCGACCCTGATCGATCGGGGCCACAGCTCTTTCTCGCGCGGGAATCGGCGACATCGCGAAACGCTGAATCACACGCTTGTGATTCCTGGGGGCGGTAGGCGATAATGACAAACACAACCGCATAGCGCCACGAGCACTCCGCATCAGGTCGTAGGGGAAGACGCACCTGACGAAACGGAGAGATCATGGCGACGACCAAGGCGCGTGGAGTGATCTTCATTCACTCCGCGCCACGTGCATTGTGCCCCCACCTCGAGTGGGCGGTCGGTCGCGCCCTCGGCCATGCGGTGAGTTTCGACTGGGCCGAGCAGCCTGTGCTGTCCGGCAGCCGCCGAGCTGAGTTCTACTGGGAGGGTCCGGCCGGAACGGGCGCCGCTCTTGCGACGGCGATCCGCGGGTGGGAGCATCTGCGGTTCGAGGTCAGTGAGGATCCCACACCCCGCAGCGACGGCGGAAGGTGGCTGCACACCCCTGGCCTCGGCATCCATTACGCACAGACCGACTCCGCAGGCAACGTCGTGGTCGGCGAGGATCGCATCCGTTACGCCATGGAACTCGCCGCGGGCGACCCGGTCGAGCTGCACCACGAGCTCCAGGTGGCACTGGGCGCAGCGTGGGACGCCGAGCTCGAGCCGTTCCGACACGCGAGCGATGACGCGTCCGTCGTCTGGCTGCACAAAGTGAGCTAGCGACGCAAGACTTCAGGCGGATCGAGGCGCCACTACCAGCAGTCGGAGGTCGACAATCCCGGATGCCGAGACCGCGAATCGCCGCCTGAGACGAGAGACGCCCCCGCTGAAGTCTGCGGGGGCGTCTTCGTGCTCGGATCAGACCGACGCGAAAGCCACCACCGCGTTGTGCCCGCCGAAGCCGAACGAGTTGCTGATGGCGAGCTGCGGGCCGTCACCGAGGGGGATCGCCGTGCCCGAGACACGCAGCGGGATCTCGGGGTCCTGCGTCGTCAGGTTTATGGTGGGCGGAGCGTGCCCGTCGCGGAGAGCGAGAATCGTGAAGATGGCCTCGAGCGCACCCGTTCCTCCCAGCAGATGGCCGGTGGATGCTTTGGTCGCCGACACGGGAATCTCGTGCACCCGGTCGCCGAAGACGCTACGGAGTGCCCGGTACTCCGCGATGTCGCCGGTCGGTGTCGACGTGGCGTGCGCGTTGATGTGGGTGACATCGTCCACCGACGCCCCGGCCGCCTCCAGCGCGAGCCGGACGGCCCGCGAGGCACCCAGCCCGTCAGGCTCCGGCGCGGTGATGTGGTACGAGTCGGCGGTGATGCCGCCGCCGGCCACGACAGCGTAGATCTTGGCTCCGCGGGCCCGTGCGTGCGCCTCGGTCTCCAGAACGACGGCGGCGGCACCCTCGCCCATGACGAAGCCGTCGCGGTCGACGCTGTACGGACGCGAGGCGTGCGCGGGATCGTCGTTGCGCCGGGACAGCGCCTGCATGGACGCGAAGGACGCGACGGTGATGGGGTGGATGGCGGACTCGGTGCCGCCGGCGATCACGATGTCCGCCAGGCCCAGTCGCAGGTGCTCCAGCGCATTGACGATCGACTCCGTGCTCGACGCGCAGGCCGAAGCGACGGTGCGGGCGTAGGCACGAGCATTCAGGTGCATCGACACCGCTGCCGCTGCGGCGTTCGGCATCAGCATCGGGACGGTCATCGGCATCACCCGACGAGGACCCTTGTCTCGCAGGGTGTCCCAGGCGTCCAGCAGCGTCCACACCCCGCCGATGCCCGTTGCGAAGTCGACGCCGAAGCGTTCCGGCTCGACGTCGGGGCTGCCGGCATCCGCCCAGGCCTCACGCGCCGCGACGAGCGCGAACTGTGCAGCGGGGTCGAGACGCTTGGCTTCGGGGCGCTCGAGCACCGTCTCGGGACGGACCAGCGCCTCCGCGGCGAAGGTCACCGGGAGCTCGTATTGAGACACCCATTCGTAGTCGAGAGTGCGCGCACCCGACGCGCCGCTCATCAGGGCGGACCAGCTCTCCGGAGCGGTCCCTCCGATCGGCGACGACGCTCCGATTCCGGTGACGACGATGCGTGACGTGCTCATGTAGGCGAGTCCTTGTTTTCCTTGCAGGCAGGGCCGGAGGCCCACGGCTGATGTGCCGGTGGGGGCACGCGGCCCCCACCGGTTGCGCTCACGCCTGGTTCGACGTGATGAAGGTGACGGCGTCGCCGACGGTCTTGAGGTTCTTGACCTCGTCGTCGGGGATCGTGACGCCGAACTTCTCCTCGGCATTGACGACGATCGTCATCATCGAGATCGAGTCGATGTCGAGGTCGTCCGTGAACGACTTCTCGAGGGCGACCTCGTCGGCAGAGATCCCCGTCTCGTCGGTGATGAGCTCGGCGAGTCCGGCGAGGACTTCGTCGTTGCTGAATGCCATTGTTTCTCCTGTTCTTCGGCGGTGCCCCGTCGGGGCCTGTTCAGTCTAGGGTCGGGTCCCGTCCGCCTCAGGGCAGGACGACGACCTGCGCGCCGAAGACGAGTCCGGCACCGAACCCGATCTGAAGGGCGAGGCCGCCGCTCAGTTCGGGGTGCTCCTCGAGCAGACGGTGGGTGGCGAGGGGGATGGACGCCGCAGACGTGTTGCCGGTCGTCTCGATGTCGCGCGCGATCATGACGGTGTCGGGGAGCTTCAGCTGCTTTGCGAACTCATCGATGATGCGCATGTTGGCCTGGTGCGGGATGAACGCCGCAAGATCGGATGCTTCGATCCCCGCCGCCTCCAGCGCCTGCTTCGCCACCTTCGCCATGTCCCAGACCGCCCACCGGAAGACGGTCTGACCCTCCTGGCGGAGAGTGGGCCAATTCGCGTCGCCCTCGCGATAGTCGATGAGGGTCGCGTTCATGCCGACCGCGTGCGCCTTCGAGCCGTCGGATCCCCATACGGCGGGGGAGATGCCCGGAAAGTCGCTCGGTCCGATCACGACGGCACCCGCACCGTCCCCGAGCAGGAACGAGATGCTGCGATCGGTGGGGTCCACGACGTCGGAGAGCTTCTCGGCGCCGATGACGAGCGCATAGTGCGCGCTGCCGGTGCGGATCAGCGCGTCGGCCTGAGCGACGCCGTAGGCGAACCCTGCGCAGGCGGCGTTCGAGTCGTATGCGGCGGCGGGATTCGCTCCGACGCGGTCGGCGACCACGGCAGCCGCGGAGGGTGTCTGCTGCACGTTGCTGATGGTCGCCACGATGACCAGATCGATATCGGCCGGGTCCACGCCGGACTTCTCGATCGCTTCGACGGCGGCGTCGGTGGCCAGATCGACCGCGAGGATCCCCACGGAGGCGCGCGTGCGGGTGATGATGCCGGTGCGCTGCCGGATCCATTCGTCACTCGAATCGATCGGACCGACCAGTTCGTCGTTCGTCACGGTGAGATCACCACGCGCGGCGCCGTAACTGTAGATGCGGGTGAAGGGCACACCCTGCGACTGCTTGAGCGTTGGCCTGGTCATGCGTTCTCTCCCGAGATGAGGGCGGCCGCGACGAGGAGGTCGTCGGGGCTCTTGACGGCAACGCCGGGCACGCCGCGCAGCGCGCGCTTGGCCAGGCCGGTGAGCGTTCCGGCAGGCGAGAACTCCACGATGCCGGTGACGTCGTCGGCCGCGAAGGCGGCCATGCACAGGTCCCAGCGCACGGGCGAGGCGACCTGGTCGACGAGCAGATCGAGGAACTCGGCGCCGGAGCCGACGCTCGCGCCGTCGCGGTTGGACCAGAGGGTGCGGTCCGGGTCGGCGGGCGCGACGGTGGCGGCAGCCTGCCGCAGTGCGTCCACGGCGGGCGCCATGTAGCGGGTGTGGAACGCTCCGGCGACCTGCAGCGGGATCACGCGGGTTCCGGCCGGCGGGTCGGCGCTCAGAGCCTGCAGGGCGGCGAGCGACCCGGCCGCGACCAGCTGGCCGGCGCCGTTGTAGTTGGCGGGCGTGAGGTCGAGCTGCTCCAGCCGCGTGACGATGGACGGCTCGTCGCCGCCGATGATGGCGCTCATTCCGGTCTGCTCGGCCGAAGCCGCCTCAGCCATCGCGCGACCGCGGATCCCCACGAGGCGCAGGGCATCCTCGTCGCTCAGCACGCCGGTGGCCGCGGCGGCGGCGAACTCACCCACCGAGTGACCTGCGACGCCCGCGAAGGCTGCACGCTCGGCGAGCGCGCCCCACGAGAGCAGGCTGGCGGCGACGATCAGCGGTTGGGCCACCCGAGTGTCGCGGATCTGATCCGCGTCCCAGTCGGTTCCGGCGGCGACCAGGTCCACACCCGCCCACTCGGAGTACTCGGCCAGACGCGCGGCGGCGCCTTCGAGCTGGAGCCACGGCGTGAGGAAACCCGGAGTCTGCGAGCCCTGCCCGGGGAAGACGGCGATGATCACCGTTCCATCCTGTCAAGGATCGAACGGTCGCCTCTGGCGATCTCGTCACAAGAATCGACGAGACCTTTGTGAGTGGCGTACAGCATCACGCGGTACCTCGGCGCAGGGACGGCACGCGCCGGCGCGTGGTGTCGGTGCCGATCGAGCCGAGGATGAGGGCGGTCTGCAGGATGAGGGCCTCCCGGGGACCGGTCGCGTCCCAGCCGATGACATCCGACACCCGTTTGAGGCGGTAGCGGACGGTGTTGGGGTGAACGAACAGCTCGCGCGCGGTGGCTTCCAGCGAGCGACCGTTGTCCAAGTAGCTCCAGAGAGTCGTGACCAGGTCAGCACTGTGGGCCTGCAGGGGGCGATAGATGCGCTCCACCAGCGTCTGCTTGGCCAGTGGGTCGCCTGCCAGTGCACGCTCCGGCAGCAGATCATCAGCCTCGACCGGCCGCGGAGCATTGCGCCATGCCCGTGCAACCGCGAAACCGGCCAGTGAGGCGCGCGCGCTCTGGCTGGCGTCGACGAGGGCGGGAACAGCGGGACCGAGGACGAGGTATCCGGGTCCGAACCCGGGCTCAAGTCGCTTCGCGATCTCGGGGAACGGCAGTTCGGGCTCGTCCTCCGGGCGTCCGGGCAGCTCGGCTCGGCCCAGCACCAGGACCAGCCGGGATCCCTGCACGCCGATGAGCACGTCCACCCCGAGCTTCCGCGCGGTTCGGCGCAGCTGGTCGACGTCGAACTGCGGGGGAGTGGTGCCGACGAGCACCGCAACCTCGCCATGGCCGTGCCAACCCAGTGCCGCGATTCGGCTCGGGAGCTCTTCGTCGGCCTCGCCGGTCAGGATGGAGTCCACGACGAGCGCTTCCAGGCGCGCATCCCACAGTCCGCGCGCCTCCGCGGCGCGGGCATACACATCGGCTGCGGCGAACGCCACCTCGCGGGAGTACAGCAGGATGCCTTCTCGCAGGTCGTTGCCCTTACCCGCGACGCGCTGCTCTGTGACCTCGACGGTGACGCGGATCAGTTGCAGGGTCTGGGTGAGGCTTACACTGCGCAGCAGCTCACGCGGCGCCGCAGCGAAGATGTCCGCCGCGATCCAGGGTGTGGAGTCAGGGTCGTCGTACCACTGGATGAACGACGAGATACCCGCCTGCGCGACGAGGCCGACGGCCGATCGGCGCGCCGGTGGCATCTCGGCGTACCAGGGCAGGGTCTCTTCCAGTCGCCTGTTGGTGGCGGTCGCCAAGTCGCCCGAGATCCGCCGCAGCCATGCGAGCGTCTCGGTCTTGTCCATCGGTGTCGGGCGAGAGGGCATCCCCTGGATCAGCTCTCGCCGCCCGCATTGCCGCTCGTACCGGCTGTCACATCGTGCAGGCGGTACTTCTCGATCGCCTGAGCGACAAGCGAACGATCCACGATGCCTTCCTCGGCCAAGGACTGCAGTGTACGCACGACGACGGACGGGCCGTCGATCTTGAAGAACCGGCGAGCCGCCGCCCGCGTGTCCGAGAAGCCGAAGCCGTCGGCACCCAGCGTCGCGAAGCGATGCTGCACCCACGGGCGGATCTGGTCCTGCACGGCGTGCATGTAGTCGCTCACGGCGACCACGGGACCGGGTGTGTCTCGCAGTTTCTCGGTGATGTAAGCGGTGCGCGGCTCCTCCTCAGGGTGCAGGAAGTTGTGCTCGTCTGCGGCCAGGCCGTCGCGACGCAGTTCGGTCCAGGAGGTGACCGACCACACGTCGGCGTTCACGCCCCAGTCGTCCTTGAGCAGCTTCTGCGCCTCGAGCGCCCACGGCACGCCGACACCGGAGGCCAACAGCTGCGCGTGGGGGCCGTCGCCCTCACCGACGGAGATGCGGTGGATGCCGCGGACGATGCCATCCACATCCACATCCGCCGGCTCGGCGGGCTGCCGCGCCGGCTCGTTGTAGACGGTCAGGTAGTACATCACGTTGGGGTCGGGGTGCTGTCCGCCGTACATGCGATCCAGGCCGGCCCGAACGATGTGCGCGATCTCGTAACCGTAAGCCGGGTCGTACGACACCGTCGCAGGGTTCGTGGACGCGAGGAGGTGCGAGTGGCCGTCGGCGTGCTGCAGCCCCTCACCGGTGAGCGTGGTGCGGCCTGCGGTCGCGCCGATGACGAACCCGCGCGCCATCTGATCGCCCGCGGCCCACTGGGCGTCGCCGGTGCGCTGGAAGCCGAACATCGAGTAGAAGATGTAGACCGGGATGAGGGGCTCGCCGTGGGTCGAATAGGACGTCCCCACGCCGGTGAACGCCGCCACCGCGCCGGCCTCGTTGATGCCGACGTGCAGGATCTGACCCTGCGGGCTCTCCTTGTAGGCCAGGAGCAGCTCGCGGTCGACGGAGGTGTAGTTCTGCCCGTTGGGGTTGTAGATCTTGGCCGTCGGGAAGAACGCATCCATGCCGAACGTGCGCGCCTCGTCGGGGATGATGGGCACGATGCGGTGGCCGAAGTCCTTGGCGCGGAGGAGGTCCTTCAGCAGGCGCACGAAAGCCATCGTCGTGGCGATCTCCTGGGTGCCCGAACCCTTCTTCGGCTGGGTGTACGCGGAGTCGTCGGGCAGGGCCAGCCCGACGTGGGTCGAGCGACGCTCGGGCAAGAAGCCCCCGAGCGCCCGACGGCGCTCCATGAGGTACTGGATCGTCTCGTCCTGCTGGCCGGGGTTGTAATACGGCGGCAGGTACGGGTTCTCTTCGAGCTGGGCGTCCGAGATCGGGATGTGCATGCCGTCGCGGAAGTGCTTCAGGTCATCGAGCGTCATCTTCTTCATCTGATGCGTCGCGTTGCGGCCCTCGAAATGCGGGCCCAGCCCATAACCCTTGATCGTCTTGGCGATGATGACGGTGGGTTGCCCCTTGTGCTCGACGGCAGCCTTGTACGCCGCGTAGACCTTGCGGTAATCATGGCCACCGCGCTTCAGACCCCAGACCTGATCGTCGGTGTAGTCCTTGACCAGCGCGAGGGCCCGCTCGTCCCGGCCGAAGAAGTTCTCGCGCACGTATGCGCCGTTCTCGCTCTTGAACGTCTGGTAGTCGCCGTCGGGGGTGATGTTCATGAGGTTCAGCAGAGCGCCGTCGGTGTCTCGCGCGAGCAGGTCGTCCCACTCGCGGCCCCACACGACCTTGATGACGTTCCACCCGGCGCCGCGGAAGAAGCTCTCCAGCTCCTGGATGATCTTTCCGTTGCCGCGCACGGGGCCGTCGAGGCGCTGCAGGTTGGCGTTGATCACGAAGGTCAGGTTGTCCAAGCCCTCGTTCGCCGCGACCTGCAGTTGACCGCGGCTCTCAACCTCGTCCATCTCGCCATCGCCGAGGAACGCCCAGACATGGGATTGCCCGACGTCCTTGATGCCCCGATTCGTGAGGTACTTGTTGGTCATCGCCTGGTAGATGGCGTTGATGGGTCCGAGCCCCATCGACACCGTCGGGAACTGCCAGAACTCCGGCATCAGCCGGGGGTGCGGATACGACGGGATGCCGTTCGGTGCGGCGGACTTCTCCTGGCGGAAGCCATCGAGCTGCGCCTCGGTCAGGCGTCCTTCCAGGAACGCGCGCGCATACGTGCCCGGCGACGCGTGACCCTGCACGAAGATCTGATCGCCACCACCGGGATGGTCCGCTCCCCGGAAGAAGTGGTTGAAGCCCACTTCGTAGAGTGCGGCGGAAGACGCGTAGGTCGAGATGTGACCACCCACGCCGATCCCCGGACGCTGTGCGCGGTGGACGGTGACCGCAGCGTTCCAGCGGATCCAGGCGCGGTAGCGACGCTCGATCTCCTCGTCACCGGGGAAGTCCGGCTCGTTCTCGGGTGCGATCGTGTTGATGTAGTCGGTGGTCGGGACCATCGGCACACCCAGATGCAGGTCTTTCGAGCGCTTCAGCAGGCTGAGCATGATCTCGCGCCCGCGGCCGTGGCCCTTCGCGGCGACGAGCTGCTCGAGCGACTCCTGCCATTCGGCGGTCTCGTCGGGATCGCTGTCGAGGGCGCCTTGGGAATAGGGATCCTGGTCGTGAACAGTCACGTAAGACCTTTCGTCGTCTGGCAGATCGTGCCAGGTAATCGCAGGTGATGCGGCGCAGGCTTTGTTCAGCAGGCACAAACGCACCACCTGCCAGCCTAGCGAGTCCTGGGTGGGGCGCAGGCCTCGACGGCGCCGCGTTCTAGACTTGCAGCGAGGGCCTTTAGCTCAGCTGGTAGAGCGCCACGTTTACACCGTGGATGTCGTCGGTTCGATCCCGGCAGGGCCCACTCCACGCGGTCGCCGTGACGGCTCCCTCATCACCACGCAATGGCGACGTTCGTCGGCCTCACGTCCACATCGACCACATGCCCGCGGCGAGCGCGGTCAACACTGCGATGCAGCCGGCTGCCGTGGCGAGGAAGAAGCCCCGTCGGTGTCGCCGTGGGATGATCTGGCCTCGCTGACGGGATTCGACGGATCGCTTGGCCTCGTCGAGCGTGCTGTACCGGCCGATGCCGTCTGACTCGGCGTCGAGGGCGACGAAGGAGCCGGTGTTCGTGGCGACCACCGCACCGAGGAGCTCTCCGTAGCGGTGCGCGACGTAGGAACCCGGTTCGACGGCTACCCACGCGGTCTGCGTCGCCCGGCGAACGGGAATCAGCGCGGTCGGGACATTCGTCGTGCGCCGCTCATCGCGGATTGACGTATTCATCGGCAGCCCCCTACCAGTCGGAGTGACCGAGGGTCTGGGGCCGCTTGAGGCCGACCCTACGCCCCGCCCGGCATGAGGGCAATGCTCCCTCCGGGGAGACGCGGCGCGGTACGGAACGCGTCCGCGCGCACCCGGTCACCCTCGGCGCCCAGGGTCGCCGTGTCAGCCGTCGCCGCCGCGCGCACGTCTCGGGGCGTCGGCCTCCTGCAGGGCACGCGGGGTAGGTTGGAGGCGTGAATGCAAGCCCCGCGGATCAGCGCCGCCTTCTGGAAGTCGCCGAACTCGACACCCGTATCCGCCAGGCCGACGCCGCGCGCAGGAATCCGCCGCAGGCGGCTCGCGTTCAGGAGCTGATCGCCCGCCGGCAGGAGTACGCGCAGGAGCTCGCGACACGCCTGGGCGGCCGGGACGATCTGCGCGCCGACCTGGCTCGGATCGAGTCCGACGTCGCGGTCGTCGACGCCCGCCGTGCGCGCGACGCCGACCGGCTCGCGTCGACGAGCAACATGAAGGAGGCGCAGGGCCTGGAGAGCGAGCTCGGCTCCCTCGCCCGCCGAAAGGGCGACCTCGAGGATGCCCAGCTCGAGCTCATGGAACGCCTCGAAGTGGCCGATGGCGCCGTCGCGACGCAAGAAGCGCTGATCGCCGAGACGAATGCCGAGGGCGCGACCCTGAGCACGGAGGCCAAGCGGGTCGTTGCCGAGGCGAATGCCCTGTTCGACGCGGCCACTCGTGATCGTGCCGCCGTCTCGGCAAGCGTTGCCGCCGACCTGCTCGCGTTCTACGAGCGCACCGCCGTGCGCAGCTCCGGCGCCGCTCTGCTGCGCCGTGGCACCTGCGAGGGATGCCGCATGGTCCTGGCCGGCACCGACCTGCAGGCACTGCGCCTGGCTCCCGAGGATGCGGTCATGACCTGCCCCGAGTGCGGCTGCATCCTGGTGCGCACGGAGGAGTCCGGTCTGTGACCCGCCGGCTGATCGTCGAGGCCGACGGGGGCTCCCGGGGCAACCCGGGCGTCGCCGCGGGTGGGGCGGTCGTGCTCGACGAGGCCACGGGTGCCGTGCTCAGTGAGGTCGGCGTCTACGTGGGAATCGCGAGCAACAACGTCGCCGAGTACCGCGGTCTGATCGCGGGGCTGGAGAGCGCGATCGAGCATGATCCGGAAGCGGCGGTGCACGTCCGCCTGGACTCCAAGCTCGTCGTCGAGCAGATGACGGGCCGCTGGAAGATCAAGCATCCGGACATGCGAACCCTTGCCGAGACGGCTCAGCGCCTTCTGCAGGGCCGTGAGGTGTCATTCGAATGGGTGCCGCGTCTGTCGAACAAGCGGGCGGATGCCGCGGCCAACGAGTCGATGGATCGCCGAGAGAGCTTCCGTCGGGACCTCGACGGTGCGCAGGCCTGATCGGACGACTTGGATCGTCCTGGGCAGAGCGGGCGCTGACGTCGCCGTCGTGTTCCTGGATGCCGAGGACGTCGAGCTGGGGCGCCGAACGGTGGGCGCGGACTCCTGGGCGACGTGGGCGGCCGAGATCGAGGCGGGCGAAGCGGTGCGGTGGGTCTGGAATGACACCCCGCGCTGGTATGCGGAGCTGCTGGCGGCCGGAACGCGCTTAGCCCGGTGTCACGACCTCCGGCTGTGCCACGCGATCCTGCGTGATTCCGCACTCGTGCGTGCCGACGCCGATCTGCGCGTCCACACGGACTGGGACGCGACGCCCCATGCGGACCCGCCCGCCGCGGCGCCGACCCTCTTCGAGCTGGGTGCTGCCCCGGATGCCGCGACCGGGCTTCCCGAGTTCCTCGACGATGCGGTGCGGGAGTTCGCCCGGCAGCGTACTGCCATCGACGGTTCGACGGATCCGGGGCGGCTGCGTCTGCTGACGGCTGCGGAGTCCGCCGGGGCCCTCGTCGCGGTGGAACTGCGTGCCGCGGGGCTGCCGTGGGACCCGCAGGCCCACGACCGGATACTGCGGGGCGTGCTCGGCCCACGCCCGGCAGCCGGCGGGACGCCGATGAAGCTCGAGGACGCCGGGCGACGGGTCCGCGCGGCGCTCGGAGACCCGTCGGCGAATCTGGATTCGCAGCCCAAGCTTCTGAGGTCGCTGCATCGCGCCGGCGTCCTGGTCGAATCCACCAGCCGATGGGAGCTTGCGCAGTACCGGCATCCCGTCATCGAACCCCTGCTGGAGTACAAGAAGCTCTCGCGGCTGCTGTCGGCGAACGGGTGGGCCTGGCTCGACGAATGGGTCCACGACGGACGATTCCGGCCCGTGTACGTTCCCGGCGGCGTGGTGACCGGACGATGGGCGTCATCGGGTGGCGGCGCGCTCCAGCTGCCGCGGCAGCTGCGGGGTGCCGTTCACGCCGACCCCGGCTGGTGTCTGGTGATCGCGGACGTCGCACAGCTCGAGCCGCGGGTGCTCGCCGCGATGTCCGGCGACCGTGCCCTCGCCGACGCGGCGCGCGGGAAGGACCTGTACGCCGGGATCGTCGATACGGGAGCCGTTGCCACGCGTGCCGAGGCGAAGATCGCGATGCTGGGCGCGATGTACGGCGCGACCACCGGCGACAGCGGTCGACTGGTGCCGCGGCTGCGACGCACGTTTCCTCGCGCGATGGCGCTGGTGGACGATGCGGCGCGCGAGGGGGAGAACGGCGGTGTGGTCAGCACGTGGCTCGGACGCAGCTGCCCCGCTCCATCGGCGGGCTGGCACGCCGCGCAGTCGCTGGCGAGCGCCGTCGAGGCCTCCGGGGGTGACGAGACACGCGCGCGCCGTTGGGCGCGCGACCGAGGCCGGTTCACCCGCAACTTCGTGGTGCAGGGAACGGCGGCGGAATGGGCGTTGGCGTGGATGGCCGACCTCCGCGGCCGGCTCGCCGCCCTTGACGCCGTGCCGGATTCGGATGCCGCGCCCCGTTCCGGAGCGGTGTTCTCAACGCGTCCGCATCTGGCGTTCTTCCTCCACGACGAGGTCGTGGTGCACGCCCCGCGGGAGCGTGCCGAAGCCGCGGCGCTGGCGGTGCGTGAGGCCGCAGCCTCCGCTGCGCGGCTGCTGTTCGGCGATTTTCCCATCGATTTTCCGCTCGACCTCCGCATCGCCGAGTCGGCGCAGGACGACTGACGACACGGGCGAAGCGCCGGACCGCGAGGTGCGCACAGCCGCGCGGACTAGACTCGGCTCCGCGAATGGGTCGGCTGGACGGTCGCGTCGCTCGCGGTTCGCCGCAGCGCCGAGGAACGTCCGGGCTCCATAGGGCAGGGCGGTGGGTAACACCCACCCGGAGTGATCCGCGAGACAGTGCCACAGAGAACAGACCGCCACGGCTTCGGCCGCGGTAAGGGTGAAACGGCGGTGTAAGAGACCACCGGGGTCGTGGTGACACGACCCGCAAGGTAAACCTCGCCCGGAGCAAGGTCAGACAGAGGATGTTGACGCGGCTCGCCGAGTCCTCGGGTAGACCGCAAGAGCGGCACGGCAACGTGTCGCCGAGAGAGATGACCGTCCACGGGGCTTCGGCCCCCGGACAGAACCCGGCGTACAGGCCGGCCCATTCGCCCTCTCGAAAGCCGTCAGGCGCGCACGCCCGCCGACGCCTCAGTCCAGAGCGAGCGCGGCGGCCCCGACGATCCCCGCGTTGTTGCGGTGCACGGCGGGAACGATGGGAGTTTTCAGCTTGAGCAGCGGCAGGAACGAGTCGGCATGCTTGGAGACGCCTCCACCGACGATGAAGAGGTCGGGGGTGAAGAGGAACTCCACGTGCTCGTAGTACCACTGCAGCCGTTCCGCCCATTGCTCCCAGCTGAGATCGTCACGCTCCATCGCCGAATAGGCCGCGTAGGCCTCGGCATCCTTCCCGTGTTTGGCCCGCTGCAGGTGACCGAGCTCGGAATTGGGAATCAGCACCCCGTTGTAGATCATCGCCGACCCGATGCCCGTGCCGAGGGTCGTCAGGATGGTCAGACCCTTCGCGTCGCGGGCGGCGCCGAATCGCATCTCGGCGACGCCGGCGACATCGGCGTCGTTGGCGAAGTGGATGTCGCGGCCGAGCCCGTCTTCGAAGAAGGTCTCCGCCTCGAAACCGATCCACGACTTCGACACGTTGGCAGCCGAAAGGGTCCGGCCTGATTTCACGATCGCGGGGAAGGCGACGCCCAGCGGTATCGCATCGTCGAGCACACCGAGCTGTTCCAGCACCTCCCGGACGGCTCTGAGCACGTCCTTGGGCTCTGCTCCGCTCGGCGTGGCGACCTTGATGCGGTCGCTCAGCAGCGTTCCCGCCTCCAGGTCGACGATCGCCGCTTTGATACCCGTTCCGCCGATGTCCACGCCCACCGCGCGCGCCATGTCCGATGCCATGGGGCCAGCCTATCCAGGAGCGCACGCGCGATCAGTAGGATCGAGCAGGCGGCCCTCGCGACTGGGGGATCGCGAGAGGAGCGGGAAGTGTCCAGCGACGACAAGCGGTACTGGTACAACCTCACGACCGGCGAGGTGGAGCAGGGCTACGTGTCCCCATCCGTCGACCGTGCGGGCCCCTTCGACACCGCCGAGGAAGCCGCAAGAGCGCCGGAGATCATCCGGGAACGCTCGCGGACCTGGGCCGAAGAGGAGCAGCGCGAGGACGAATCCCGGCCCGCGCCCGCGACGGACGCCCCCTTCGACGACATGCTCGAGAATGACGAGAAATAGCCCGGCCGCAGCAGCCGGGCATCGGAGGGAACTGGATGGATAAGCAGCGTGACTTCGTTCTGCGGACGATTGAGGAGCGGGGCGTCAAGTTCGTCCGGCTCTGGTTCACCGACGTCATCGGCACCCTCAAGTCGGTGGCGATCGCACCGGCCGAGGTCGAAGGAGCGTTCAGCGAGGGTCTCGGGTTCGACGGCTCCGCCATTGAGGGGTTGACCCGATCGTACGAATCGGACCTGCTGGCCCACCCCGATCCGACCACATTCCAGATCCTGCCGTGGCGGGGCGAGATCGACCCGACCGCACGGATGTTCTGCGACCTCACGACGCCCGACGGGCAGCCGGCCGTGGCCGACCCCCGCCACGTCCTGAAGCGATCGCTGGCCAAGGCCTCAGACGCCGGGTTCACGTTCTACACGCACCCCGAGATCGAGTTCTACCTCTTGAAGTCCTCGTCCTTCGGACCTGACGGACCAGAGCCGGTGGACTCCGCGGGCTATTTCGACAACGTCCCCGGCGGCACCGCGCACGATTTCCGCCGCCGCTCGGTCCGGATGCTCGAGGACCTCGGTATCTCGGTCGAGTACAGCCATCACGAGGGCGGGCCCGGTCAGAACGAGATCGACCTGCGGTACGCCGATGCGCTCGCGACGGCCGATAACATCATGACGTTCCGCACCGTGATCAAAGAGGTCGCGATCGAGCAGGGCGTCTACGCGACGTTCATGCCGAAGCCCCTCGGCGGAAAGCCCGGCAGCGGCATGCACACGCACATGTCGCTCTTCGAGGGCGATGTGAACGCCTTCTACGAGGAGGGCGCGACTTACCAGCTCTCTCGGACAGGCCGGCAATTCATCGCGGGCCTCCTGCGTCACGCGGGCGAGATCTCCGCGGTGACCAACCAGTTCGTCAACTCTTACAAGCGCCTCTGGGGTGGTGACGAAGCGCCGAGCTTCATCACGTGGGGTCACAACAACCGGTCGGCGCTGGTCCGGGTTCCGATGTACAAGCCCAACAAGGGGCAGTCCTCGCGCGTGGAATACCGCGCGTTGGACTCGGCCGCGAATCCGTATCTGGCGTACGCACTGATGCTGGCCGCCGGCCTCAAGGGCATCGAGGAGGGCTACGAGCTTCCTCCCGAGGCCGAGGACAACGTGTGGTCCCTGACCGACTCGGAGCGGCGCGCGCTGGGCTACGCGCCGCTGCCGGCGAGCCTGGATCACGCGCTGGAGTACATGGAGGAATCCGAGCTGGTCGCCGAGACACTCGGCGAGCAGGTGTTCAATTACGTTCTGCTGAACAAGCGCAAGGAGTGGCAGGAGTACCGCTCGCAGGTGACGCACTACGAGTTGAAGAACAACCTCGAGATGCTCTGACCCCGCCGCGACACGATGTCCACGAGCGAACGGTCGCAGTCACTCACGCACCTCGCGCGGCTGGGCTTCAGCCGGCTCGCCGAGGCCGAAGCCCAGCTCGTCGAGCTCCAGGGGCTTCTGGGTCTGGAACGCGATGCCCTGACCGGATCGGCCGCACACGCTGCGGATCCGGACGCCGCCGTATCAGGGCTCACCCGGATCGCCCGACGGGATGCCGGCTGCGTGCGCGCACTGCTCGCCGACCCCGGCGGGCGGCGGGCGCTCTGGGCGTTGCTGGGGGCTTCGACGGGGTTCGCGGACTTCTACCTGCGGCATCCTGAAGAGCTCGCCCACCTGGCGGGGGCGGACGCCTCACTGCCCTCCGCCGAGCACATGCACACCGCGCTGCTGGAGTCCGTCGGCGCGAAGGACGGCTTCGCCGCCGACGGGAGCGACACGTCGTGGGTCGCACTCCGTGTGCGGTATCGACAGCTGCTCGCGGCCATCGCCGCATTCGACCTGCTCAGCGCATCTCCGGTCGACCAGGTCGGCATCGTCGCGGCACGACTGGCGGATGCCGCGGCGGCGGCGCTGGAGGCGTCGCTCTGCGTTGCCCGCACCCGCGTCGCGGCCGGGGGACCGGGTGCGGGTGCCGTTTCGCGCGACCAGGTCGCCGGCACGCGTCTGGCCATCATCGGGATGGGCAAGGCGGGGGCCAGGGAACTGAACTACGTCAGCGATGTGGACGTGATCTTCGTCGCCGGTGCGGATGACGCACTCATCGAGGAGGTCGGCGAGAGTCGCGTCGTGGACATCGCCACCCGGCTGGCGGTGCAGACGATGCGCGGCATCTCGGGCGTGGAGATCGAACCCCCGCTCTGGGAGGTGGACGCCAACCTGCGCCCGGAGGGCAAACAGGGGGCGCTGGTGCGAACCCTCGAGTCCCATCTGTCGTATTACGACCGCTGGGCCAAGAGCTGGGAGTTCCAGGCGCTGCTGAAGGCGCGTCCGCTGGCGGGCGACCCCGAGCTGGGCGCCGCGTACGTCGCGGCGGTGCAGCCGAAGATCTGGACCAGCGCGGCACGTGAGAATTTCGTCGACAGCGTTCAGCGCATGCGCGAACGAGTCACGGAGAACATTCCCGCCGCCGAGGTCCCGTTGCAGATCAAGCTGGGCCCCGGGGGAATCCGCGACATCGAGTTCACCGTTCAGCTGCTCCAACTCGTGCACGGGCTCACCGACGACCGGATCCGTCAGCGCGGCACGCTGGATGCCCTGCACGCGCTCGTCGAGCAGGGATACATCGGACGTGCGGACGCGGCGACGTTCTCGCACGATTACGGGGTCCTCCGCCTGCTCGAACATCGGGTTCAGCTGCGCCATCTGCGGCGCACACACCTGATGCCGGAGCGGCCCGAGGATCTCAGAGTGCTGGCCCGCTCTTCCGGCATCGCCGACTCCGGCGAGAAGATCTGGCAGACGTGGGAGACCGTCAAGCGCGAAGTGCGCGACATCCACGTGCGTCTGTTCTACCGCCCCCTGCTGTCCGCGGTCGCATCGCTTCCTGAGCAGGAGCGCTCGTTGTCGCCCGCGCAGGCTCACGATCGACTGGCGGCCATCGGCTTCATGGACCCGGTGGGGGCCCTGCGCCACATCGCGGCGCTCACCAGCGGACTCAGCCGTGGCGCGACGATCCAACGTCACCTCATGCCCGTCATGATCCGCTGGTTCGCCGACGGCGTCGACCCGGACTACGGGCTGATCGCTTTCCGCCGGATCAGCGAGCGGCTCGGTGGCAGCCCCTGGTTCCTGCGCATGCTGCGGGATTCCTCGGGCGCCGCAGAGAGACTCACCCGCGTGCTGTCCAGCTCCCGGTATGTCGGTGAGCTCATGGAGTGGATTCCCGAATCCGCCGCCTGGCTCGACGACCCCGAGCTGCTGCGGCCACGATCCGGCGTCGCCTTGCAGCAGGAGGCCCGCGCGATTCAGTCACGCCACTCCGCGATCGCCGACGCCGCCCGAGCGATTCGTGCGCTCCGTCGCCGCGAAATGCTGCGCATCGCGATGTCCGCGATCCTCGGAACGTCGACGATCGAGGAGATCGCCACCGCCTTGACCACGGTGACCGAGGTGACGATCCAGGCGACGCTGCGAGCGGTCCGGCGCGAGGTCGTCCCCGCGCAGGACGAGGCGCTCGATTTCTCGGTCATCGCCATGGGCCGTTTCGGCGGGAGCGAACTCGGGTTCGGGTCGGATGCCGATGTGATGTACGTGTACCGCCCGAACGGCGTCGACCCCCACCGCGCGCACGAACTGTCGCTTCAGCTCGTGTCAGGATTGCGCAAGCACTCGGAAGACCAGCGGGTTCCCCTGGACCTGGATGCCGATCTGAGACCCGAAGGCCGCAACGGGCCGGTCGCGCGATCTCTCGAGGCGTACATCGAGTACTACCGACGCTGGTCCCTGTCCTGGGAGGCGCAGGCGCTGCTGCGGGCCAGGGGAGTCGCCGGCAGTGTCAAGCTCATCCGCGCGTTCACCGAGCTGGCCGACGACGTGCGGTATCCGGCATCCGTCGATCCCCAAGCGCTGCGCGAGATCAAGCGGATCAAAGCGCGCGTGGAAAACGAGCGGCTGCCGCAGGGGGCCGACCCGGCACGCCACCTGAAGCTCGGCCCCGGATCGCTCAGCGACGTCGAATGGCTGGTGCAGCTGCTGCAGCTGGAACATGCGCACCGGATTCCCGAGATGAGGACGACGTCCACCATCGCCGCACTCCGCGCCGCCCAGGCCGCGGACCTCGTTCCCGAGGCATCCGCCGACCGTCTGGCCGAGGCCTGGCGCCTGGCCAGCCGATTGCGCTCGGCGAACACGCTGCTGTCCGGGCAGACCAGCGATGTGCTCCCGACGGATCGGAAGAAGCTCGACGGGATCGGCCGGCTGCTCGGCTACCCGCCGCGCTCGGCGACTCAGGTCGAGGAGGACTACCTCGGTGCCACCCGTCGTGCTCGGCGGGTGTTCGAGCACCTCTTCTACGGGTAGTCCAGCGGACGATAAGAGACCCCCGGCTCTGGGGGCCGAGGGTCTCTCTTCCGTACCGACCAGCGGACACACGAACCCGAATCGTAGATGTCCACCCATGTCGGCGGGGCACTGCCCTCCAACCATAGGGGGCGCCCGTTCTCCTGTCTGTCCCCCGTATGGGGGACAGGGCATGCCCGGTCCCGCATATGGCGAAGCGCCCATGTCTCCGGTGAGCGGGAGACATGGGCGCCGCGTCATGCATGCATCTAGACGCCGTAATAGAGCTCGAACTCGAACGGGTGCGGGCGAGCCGAGAGCGGCTTGATCTCATTCTCGATCTTGTACTCGATCCACGTCTCGATCAGCTCGGGCGTGAAGACGCCGCCCGCGAGGAGGAACTCGTGGTCGGCGGCGAGAGCGTCCAGCGAGTCCAGCAGCGAGTTGGGCACCTGCGGGATGTTCTTGGCTTCCTCGGGCGGGAGCTCGTAGAGGTCCTTGTCCACGGGCTCGTGCGGCTCGATGCGGTTCTTGATGCCGTCCAGGCCGGCCATCATCTGAGCGGCGAAGGCCAGATACGGGTTGCTCGAGGCGTCCGGCGCGCGGAACTCGATCCGCTTGGCCTTCGGGTTGGATCCGGTGATCGGAATGCGAATGGCTGCCGAGCGGTTTCCCGCCGAGTACACCAGGTTGACCGGCGCCTCGTAACCCTTGACGAGCCGCTTGTAGCTGTTCATGGTCGGGTTGGTGAAGGCGAGCACCGCCGGCGCGTGGGCGAGCAGGCCGCCGATGTACCAGCGCGCCAGGTCGGACAGCCCGCCATAGCCCGCCTCGTCGTAGAACAGCGGCTTGCCGTCGAGCCACAGCGACTGGTGCGTGTGCATGCCGGAACCGTTATCGCCGAAGAGCGGCTTCGGCATGAACGTCGCCGTCTTGCCCCACTGCTCGGCGGTGTTCTTCACGATGTATTTGAACTTCAGGATGTCATCTGCCGCATGCACCATCGTGTCGAAGCGGTAGTTGATCTCGGCCTGGCCGCCCGTGCCCACCTCGTGGTGAGCCCGCTCCAGGATCAGTCCCGCCTCGATGAGCTTGAGGCTGATGTCGTCGCGGAGATCGGCTTGCTTGTCCACCGGGCTGACCGGAAAGTAGCCGCCCTTGTACGGGGTCTTGTTGGCGAGGTTTCCGCCCTCTTCCTCGCGGCCCGTGTTCCAGGCGCCTTCCTCGGAGTCCACGCTGTAGAAGCTCGAGTTCTGCTTCACCTCGTAGCGGACGTCGTCGAAGATGTAGAACTCTGCCTCCGGGGCGAAGAACGCGGTGTCGGCGATACCGGTCGAGGCGAGGTACTTCTCCGCCTTCTTGGCGACCTGGCGGGGATCCTTCGAGTAGATCTCACCGGTGCGCGGGTTGTAGATGTCGAAGATCATGATGAGGGTCTTCGCCTCGCGGAACTGGTCGACGTACGCGGTCGACACATCCGGGATGAGCTGCATGTCGGACTCGTGGATGCTGGCGAACCCACGGATGGAGGAGCCGTCGAACAGCTGACCCACGGTGAAGAACTCTTCATCGACCGTGGACGCCGGGATGTTGAAGTGCTGCTGGACGCCAGGAAGGTCCGTGAAACGGATGTCGAGGAACTTGACGTCCTCGTCCTTGATGAACTTCAGCACCTCGGATGAATCACTGAACATGGAGACTCCAGAGGTAGGGCATCGGGACTGCCACCCGCAGCGCGGGCGTCTCTGGCACCGTACCCGGAGGGCGTTGCCCGGCAGTCACACCTTTGTTTCCGGCATGTTACGAACGGCTCGTTACGCTGGATGGGTGACCCACGAAGCGCAGAGTTATCCCGGCGAGCGGCTGGGCCGTCCGCCGGCCGGAAGCGGGTCGATCGCACGCCTTGGGCGGCGCGTCGGCGCGCTGTTCATCGACTACGGGGCCGCGTACCTGATCTCCGGCTTCTTCGGCTGGGACCCTCTTGCGATCCTCGCCCTCTTCGCCGCGATCCAGATCGTGTTCATCCCGACGATCCAGGGCAGCCCGGGGCACCGGATCCTCGGACTGCGTGTGGTCCAAGTGGACGGCTCCTGGGTGGGGCTCTGGCGTCCGATCATCCGGACCGCGCTTCTGATCGTGGTGATCCCCGCGGTCATCTGGGATGCCGATCAGCGGGGGTTGCACGACAAAGCTGCCGGCACCGTCCTCATCCGCGCGTAGCGCGAGCCGAAAGGTTCAGCGCGGGCGCGGAGCGCGGGCCTTGGTGGGGTCGATCCCCTTGGGGATCGGCAACGATGCGAGCGACTGCGACACCGAGCTGAGCCGCTTGATGACCGCGGCCATCGTGGCTCGGTCGATCTTGGTCGGCAGGGATTTGATCGTCGAGGCGAGTTTGGCGATCGGAACCTCATCGTCACCATGGCCGACGTAGAAGACGTGAACGGGCACGCCGGTGGCGACGCGCTGAGCCTTGGAGCGCTCATCGTTGACGAGTCGGGTCAGCCGGCCGCGAGCTCCTTCGCCGACGATGACGACCCCGCCACGGCCGACAGCGCGGTAGACGGCTTCCTGCGTCTTCGGGTTGACGCCCACGGGCATGTCGCTGGACTGCCACTTGCGTCCGAGCGACGTCGACAGCACGTGTCCGGCGGCACCCGGCATCCCGTCGATCTGCTTGTACATGGCGTTGGTGGACAGCCGTGTCATCGTCATCAGCGAGCCCAGGACGCCGAGCATCAGTCCCGTCACGCTCCACAGGATCACGCTCCAGATCGCGACCGGAGGCAGCAGGAACCCCACGAGCACACCTACGCCGATGCCGACGAGGAGGATCGCCGCCAGAAGCCAGGGGAGCCACGGGTACGCCTTCTGCGTGAACGTGAAGAGAGTGCGGATCTGAGAGAAGAATCCGGGCCGCTTCTCGGGCGCGGTACTGCGTGCTGCCATGAGCACAGCCTACCTTTCCGCGGGGTGATGGTCCGCTCCTCCCCAGCGTCCCACGACGCCGTGCGCTCCACAGGCCGAGTCCGCGAGCCGCCGCCCTCCCGCAGGACGGATCAGGCTCGAGGTCGTGACGAACAGCGCGCAGGATCGGTTCGGCCTCGGCTACCGGGTGATCCGCGCCCTGGCCGGCGAGCCGGACTCTCCATGGCCGGGCTCGCTGGTGTCCGGGCCGGAGGGGCAGATGTATGTCGTGGTCGATGCAGAGATGCTCGGAGCGGAATGGCCCGGGTGGAGCGCAGCAGCCGACGGTCACGTCCTCGCACCGTCGGACATCCTGCGGCGGCCCGACGGGCATGATGCACTGCTCCCGGTCTGCACCGAGCGCGTGGAGGACTTCCTCGCGCGCCGCGGGACCGGCGGCGCGGACCTCTCGCCCGGAGAAGGCGTGACCCTCGCGGTGAGTCTGCTCCGCGGCGTAGGGGAGCTGCAGGCGGACGAGGGCGCTCACGGCTCCTGGTGGCTCACCGATGGCGGGCGGCCCGTCTTCGCCATTGGATGCGGCGACAGCCCCGCCGAAGGAGCAACGGCCGAGCTTCTCGCCGACGTCGCACGGGACGTTCCGGTCCTCGCCGAGGCCCTCGCAGACGTCCTCGGCGCGGTGTCCGAGCCGCGTCGGCTTCGATCCGAGCTCGAGCGGACGGAGGAGCGGCTGTTCGCCGTCGCGGAACCGGTCGCTCTCGCCACGACGACGTTCGGGCCGAGGCGGGCTCGGAGCATCCCGGTGCGCGAGGGCGAGAGCATCGATTCCGCGGAAGCCGAGGCCGCCGTGCCCGCGTGGCAGTTCTCGCTGGCGCGGCATGTCGACGCCGACTGGGCCGACCTGCTCTCCCGGATGACGACGGGACTGTGGCGCACGCTGAGGGCGCGCCGGACCGGTCGCCGCAGGCCGTGGCTCCTCGCCGCCGGGTTCGGCTGCGCCATCGTGGTTGCCGGACTGCTCTGGCCGACAGCGCCGAGCGGTCCGGCGACCGCTGACCCGTCCTCCGAGCGGACCGTCCAGGTTCCGAATCCGTCCCCGAGCGAGGGTCCGGTGTCGGCCTCGGCATCCGACAGCGTCGACGATCCGGCTGGGCAGTCCGCCGTGCCGCCGCCGGCCGAAAGCGACGAGCTGACATCGGTCGCCGACCGGCTGCTCACGGACCGCATCGCGTGCGGCGCCGACCCGGAATGCCTGCGCACCGTCCTCGAGGCACCGGGAACGCCGATTCCACCGGGGGTCGTGGACCTGCCCGCGGGGCAGCGATCAGTCACCCTGCTCGATGAGTTCGGCGGGGCGGCCGTGTTGCGCGCGGAGGCGGCCGGTGCAGCGCCTCAGCTCGTCGTCCTCGTCCACACCGAGGGCCGCTGGCTGCTGCGCGACGTTCATGACGTCGCGCAGCAGTGATGCGATCAGATACCCAGCTGGCCTTCGAAAGCGGCATCCTGCAGTCGTGTCTTGACGGCAGCCAGGAATCGAGCGGCATCCGCACCATCGACGATGCGGTGATCGTAGGAGAGCGCGAGGTACACGTACGAGCGGATCGCGATCGCATCCTTGCCGTCGACGGACACCAGACCCGGGCGCTTGACCACGACTCCAGTGCCGAGGATCGCCGACTGCGGCAGGAACACCACCGGGGTGTCGAACAGCGCACCGCGCGAGCCCGTGTTGGTCAGCGTGAACGTTCCGCCGGCCAGCTCGTCGGGCTTGAGCTTGTTGCCGCGCGTGCGCGCGGCCAGGTCGGCGATCTCGTGCGCGATCTGGGCGATGTTCTTGGATGCCGCGTCCCGCAGCACCGGGGTCAGCAGGCCCCGCTCGGTATCGACGGCGATCGAGAGATTCTCGGATGGGGGATAGACGATCTGGTCGCCGTCCACGGTCGCATTGACGACCGGGTTCGACTGGAGCGCTTCGGCCGCAGCCAAGGCGAAGAACGGCAAGAAGGACAGCTTGTCGCCGGTCTTGGTCAGGAAGTCACCCTTGACCGCGTCCCGGAGGGAGGCGAGCTTGGTGACGTCCACTTCCACGACGGTCGTCAGCTGCGCGGTGGCCTGCATCGACGCCACGGCACGCTCGGCGAGCACCTTGCGCAGACGGGACATCGGCTGAGTCGTCCCGCGGAGGGGCGAGATCTCGATCGCAGCGGGTGCCGCGGCCGCCGGTGCGGGCGTCGCAGGGGTGGCTGCGCTTTCCGCCGCCTTCAGCACGTCCTCCTTGCGGATGCGTCCGCCCACCCCGGTGCCGCTGACGGTCGACAGATCAACGCCCTGCTGCTGCGCGAGGCGCCGCACGAGGGGCGTCACATAGGCGGTGACGTCTGTGGCGTCGGCGGCTGCCGGCGCGGATGCCGCGGGCGCTGCAGCAGGAGGAGCCGCCGCAGGCGCGGGAGCGGCCGGGGCGGGCGCGGGCGCTGCAGCAGGAGGAGCCGCCGCAGGCGCAGGAGCGGCGGGAGCCGGAGCCGGGGCGGGAGCAGCGGCCGCGGGGGCGGCAGCAGGAGCCGGTGCCTCCGCTGCAGGCGCGGGAGCCGGAGCAGCCGCGGGTGCGGGCGCCGCCGCGCTGTCGCCGATACGCGCGAGCGGCGAGCCGACAGCGACGGTCTCGTCTTCCTGCACGAGGATCTCCTGGAGCACTCCTGCGTACGGGGAGGGGATCTCTGTGTCGACCTTGTCCGTCGAGATCTCCAGCAGGGCCTCGTCCACCGCGACGGTGTCGCCGACGCTCTTGAGCCAGCGCGTCACGGTACCTTCGGTCACGCTCTCGCCGAGCTCGGGGAGCACGACGTCCTTGCCGCCTGCTGCGGGCGCGGCGGCCGGTGCCTCCGATGCCGGCGCAGCATCCACGGGCGGAGCTTCAGGGGCGTCAGCGGGAGCCGGCGTCTGGGCCTCGCTCGAAGGAGCCTCGGGTGCGGCAGCGGGCTCAGGTGCGGCCGACTGCTCGGCAGCCGACGGGGTGTCGTCCGTCGCAGGCGCGGACCCCGGCTCGCCGATCTTCGCCAGGATGGCGCCGACCTCGACGGTCTCGTCCTCCTGCACCAGGATCTCCTCGATCACACCGCTCACCGGCGAGGGGATCTCGGTGTCGACCTTGTCGGTCGAGATCTCCAGCAGTCCCTCGTCCGCCTCGACGGTGTCGCCGACGTTCTTGAGCCAGCGGGTGACCGTTCCCTCGGTGACGCTCTCTCCGAGCGCGGGGAGGACCACGGAAGTGCTCATGTGCATGACTCCTTCAGAATGCCGATGTCGTTTCTAGCTTAGTGATGCCGTGGTGTCCTCGCGCCGCGGGGAGCGGTCAGAGGGTGTGCAGCGGTTTGCCGGACAGGGCGAGGAACGCCTCGCCGAGCGCCTCGCTCTGCGTCGGGTGCGCGTGGATGAACGGTGCGATGTCTTCGGGGTGAGCCTCCCAGCCCACGGCGAGCTGTCCTTCTGCGATCAGCTCGCCGACCCGGTCCCCGACCAGGTGGACGCCGATCACGGGCCCATCCTTGCGACGGACGACCTTCACGAGCCCGGCGGTGCCGAGGATCTCGCTCTTGCCGTTGCCGGCCAGGTTGTACTCGTACGCGACGACCTCATCCGCCCCGTTCGCCGCGACGGCCTGAGCCTCGGTCAGGCCGACCGAGGCCACCTCGGGGTGGCTGTAGGTGACCTTGGGGATCTGCGTGTCGGGGACCAGGACGGGGTGGAGCCCGGCGATCTCCTCGGCGACGAAGATGCCCTGCTGGAACCCGCGGTGCGCGAGCTGCAGCCCGGGGACGATGTCGCCTACCGCCCACACGTGCGCCGCACCGGTGCGCAGTCGGTCATCCGTCGTGACGAAGCCACGGTCGAGCACGATCCCGCTCTCCTCGTAGCCCAGATCGGCGGTCACCGGGCCTCGGCCCACGGCGACGAGGAGATAGTCGGCCTGGAACGACGTTCCGTTCTCGAGCGTCACCGTCACGGCCTCATCAGTCTGGGTCGCACCGGCGAAGCGCACACCCAGCGACGACGCGATCCCGCGTTTGCGGAACGCCCGCTCCAGCGCTTTGCTCATCGCGACGTCCTCGTTCGGGACGAGATGATCCAGCGCCTCGACGATCGTCACGTCGGCACCGAACGAGCGCCACACGCTGGCGAATTCGACGCCGATGACACCGCCGCCGAGGATGAGGACGCTCTGCGGGATGTCGGGCAGTTCCAGCGCCTGCTCGCTCGTGAGGATGCGGCCGCCGATCTCCAGGCCCGGCAGCGTGCGGCTGTAGGATCCGGTCGCGAGCACCACATCGGTGCCTCGGTAGAGGTCGTCTCCGACGCGGACGGCGGGTCCGGACTCGAGGACGCCCGCACCGGCCACGACGGTGATCCCACGGGCCTTGATGAGACCTTCCAGTCCCTTGTACTTCTTGGCGACGATGCCTTCCCGGTACGCGCGCACCCCGTCGGCATCGACGCCTTCCAGTGTCGCGCGGATGCCCACGCTCCAGGCATCCCGGGTCAGGTCCGCCACCTCTGCGGCGTGAAGCAGAGCCTTCGTGGGGATGCAGCCGCGGTGCAGGCAGGTCCCGCCCACCTTGTCCTTCTCGACAAGGGCGACGGACTTGCCCAGCTCAGCGGCACGAAGGGCCGCCGCATAACCGCCGCTGCCTCCTCCGAGTACGACGAGGTCGAAGTGGTGCTCGGTCATCGCGTCTCCTCACCGGCGACGAAGCGGATCAAGGACCGCACGGTCGCCCCGGTCGGTCCCTTGTCGGTGAACCCGTAACCCGACCCCTTGTTCATCCCGACACCGGCGATGTCCAGATGCACCCAGGGGATGCGCGGCGCATCCGCCTCTTCCGAGACGCGGCCGACGAAGTGCCTGAGGAACAGACCGGCGAACAGCGACCCGCCGGCCGGATCTCCGATCTTCGCGTTCTGCAGATCCGCGATGGGGGAGTCCAGCTCGTCGACCATGTGCGCCGGGAGCGGGAGCGACCATGCCAGTTCCCCGGCCTGCTCCGCCGCGGACAGGTAGGCGGCGACCGCGGCATCCTCACCCATCACACCCGTGTGCCGCGTGCCGAGGGCGGTCGTGATCGCGCCGGTGAGCGTGGCGACGTCGACGATGACGTCCGGGTGCTCCCGACTGGCGGCCACGAGGCCATCCGCGAGGACGACACGGCCCTCCGCGTCGGTGTTGAGCACCTCGACCGTTGTGCCATCCAGCATGCGCAGCACATCGCCCGGGCGGGTTGCGCGGCCGGAAGGCATGTTGTCGGCGACGCACAGCCACGCCGTGACGCGCACCGGCAGTCCGAGAGTGGCGACGGCCCGGAGCACGCTCAACGCCGTGGCCGCCCCGCACATGTCATATTTCATGCCCACCATCGACGCGGCCGGCTTGAGCGACAGGCCGCCGGTGTCGAACGTGATGCCTTTCCCGACGAGGGCGACATGCCGTGACGCGCCGGCCGGTGCATAGTCGAGTCGCACCAGGCGGGGCGGTCGGTCAGATCCCTGCCCGACTCCGAGGATGCCCCCGTAGCCGCCGGCGCGAAGGGCCGCCTCGTCGAGGACCTCGACGCTGACCGGCAGATCGGCGACAGCGGCGGCGGCGCGCTCCGCGAAGTCAGCGGGTCCGAGCCACTCCGCCGGGATGGAGACGAGGTCCTTCACGAGTGCCACGGCATCGGCAGCGGCGGTGATCGCGGCGAGTTCGCCCTCGTCCGCCTTCACCGAGCCGTGGACGACGACCCGCGCCGCGCGATCCTTCGGAGCCTCGGTCTTGTAGCCCGCGAAGCGATACCCCCCGAGCGTGGCGCCCTCCGCTGCGGCACGCCACAGGTCGGGATCATCCGCGAGCACGCCGACGCTGACCGTGCCGAACCCGGTGAGGGTGCGGATGCCGGTTCCCACGGCATCCCTGACCGCCGCGGAGTCGGCATGGGCGCCGATTCCCACCACCGAGAGCGGAAGCGACGTGCTCTCGGGCGCGTAGACGCGCTGGTAGGAGGATGCCGCACCGGTGAAGCCGACCGCTGTCAGCGCCGCTGCGAGCCCGGGCCAGTCGTCCAGACCGGGGGCCTCGTCGGAGTCGAGCGAGGGCAATGCCAGCAGGATGGCGTCCGAGTCGGACTCTCGGATCGGAGCGGTGCTGAATTCGAGGTCAGGAAACGACATGGACTCCATCCTAGGTTCGGGCCCGTCGCTCTGTTCGCTCTGAGCGGGATGCCCACGGCCCGCGCGGCGGGACGCGACTCGTAGCATGGGTGCATGGCTCAATCCGCTCCGCTCTATGAGCGCGTGGCATCCGCTCCGCCGATTCCACGAGGGCTTCCCCTCGTGATCGCGCTCACGGGTTTCACCGACGCCGGCAGCGCAGTCAGCCGCATGGTCGATTACTTCCGCGATGATCTGGAGCCCACGCCTCTGGCCGTCTTCTCCAACGACGTGCTCCTGGACTACCGGGCGCGACGCCCGCTCATCTCCTTCGACCAGGACCATCTCACCGACTACCGTCCGCCCCGACTGGAACTCTCCTTCGCGCATGACTCGCTCGGCCAGCCTTTCCTGACGCTGGCCGGCTACGAACCGGACTTCGCGTGGGACGCGTTCACCGACGCCGTGCTGGACTTCGCTGCCGCCTATGACGTGAAGACCATCACCTGGGTGCACGCGATACCCATGCCGGTTCCGCACACCCGCCCGATCGGCACGACGGTCAGCGGCACCCGCGGCGAACTCACCGAGGCGCACTCGGTTTGGCAGCCGCACACTCAGGTGCCGGCGACGGCGGGACACCTGCTGGAATATCGTTTCGCCGAGGCGGGTGCGCTGGTGGCCGGCTTCGTCCTGCTCGTGCCCCATTACCTGGGGGACACCGAGTACCCCGCCGCCGCTCTTGCCGGGCTGGACAGCCTCACCGTGGCGACAGGACTGATCTTCGCCGGGGACGACCTGCGGGAGGAGAACAGGGAGTACCTGGCCAAAGTCGACCAACAGGTTGCGGGCAGCGATGAGCTGTCGCGCATGGTGCAGGGACTCGAGGAGCGCTACGACGCGTACATGGCGGGCTCGACGCTGGGGTCGCCGATGATCCATACGGGTGACCTGCCGAGCGCTGACGAGCTGGCGGCGGAGCTGGAGAGGTTCCTCGCGACCCGCCCCACGGGCGACGACGAGAAGCGCGGGGCCTGAGGCCGGCGGAATGCGCACGGTGCCCGCGGCGTTGCATCAGATGTGTCGGTCGTACACGTCGGATGTGTGCGACGGATGTGCGACAATAGATGACCTGGCCCGTTGTCAACCGGCTCTGTGAGGCATTCTCTGCAGAGTCGGGACTTGACAAGGGTCTTACTAGTGTCCGAAATCTACCGGGGGACGGACGACACACGTTCCCGCTGGTGAAAGGCGTACCGTGACCTCAGGCACGAAGACCACAACACGCGCTAGCAGCGCGAAGGATGCCGCGGCGGTCGCTCCCGCGGACGAGTCCACCACGACGACCACGAAGAAGGCGGCGACGAAGCCGGCCGCCGCCAAGACGACCGCCGCCAAGACGGCGGCTGCGAAGTCCACCGCCGCCAAGACTGCGGCCAAGGCGCCGGCGAAGACCGCCGCCAAGGCTGCACCGAAGGCGACGGCCAAGTCCCGCGCATCGAAGGTGACCGACGACGTCGCCGCCGCCGAGCTTCCCGACGACGTGGAGATCGACGACGTAGAGATCGAAGACGACGCCGTCCTGGACGACACCGTCGAGGCGGTCGTGAAGCCTCGCGCCGCGGCCCGTGGCAAGGCGAAAGCCGCTGCCGTCGTCGAGCCCGAAGCCGACACAGCCGAGGCCGAAGAGGAAGACGAAGACGAAGAGACCACGAAGCCGGCCTTCACGGAGCCGCTGCCCACGGGTGCCATCGTCATCTCCTCGTCGGACGACGAGGACGTCCCGGTCTACTCGACGATGATCACGGGAGCCACGGCGGACCCGGTCAAGGACTACCTGAAGCAGATCGGCAAGGTCCCGCTGTTGAACGCGGCCGAAGAGGTCGAGCTCGCAATGCGGATCGAGGCGGGTCTGTTCGCCGAGGAGAAGCTGTCGCACATGACGGCTGCGGAGAAGTCCAACCAGGTCGGGCTCGACCTGCAGTGGGTCGCCCGCGATGGTCAGCGCGCGAAGTCGCACCTGCTGGGCGCGAACCTTCGCCTGGTGGTCTCACTCGCCAAGCGCTACACCGGCCGCGGCATGCAGTTCCTGGATCTCATTCAGGAGGGCAACCTCGGTCTGATCCGCGCGGTGGAGAAGTTCGACTACACCAAGGGCTTCAAGTTCTCGACGTATGCCACGTGGTGGATCCGGCAGGCGATCACTCGCGCCATGGCCGACCAGGCCCGTACGATCCGCATCCCGGTCCACATGGTCGAGGTCATCAACAAGCTGGCCCGCGTGCAGCGCCAGATGCTGCAGGATCTGGGCCGCGAGCCCACGCCCGAAGAGCTCAGCCGTGAACTGGATATGACCCCCGAGAAGGTCATCGAAGTGCAGAAGTACGGTCGCGAGCCGATCTCGCTGCACACCCCCCTCGGCGAGGACGGCGACAGCGAGTTCGGTGACCTCATCGAGGACACCGAGGCCGGGGTTCCGGCCGACGCAGTGGGCTTCACGATGCTGCAGCGCCAGCTCGAGTCGCTGCTGGACTCGCTCTCCGAGCGCGAGGCCGGTGTCATCCGGATGCGCTTCGGACTCGGCGACGGCCAGCCCAAGACACTCGACCAGATCGGCGACACGTTCGGCGTCACGCGCGAGCGGATCCGCCAGATCGAGTCGAAGACGATGGCCAAGCTGCGTCACCCGTCGCGTTCGCAGTCCCTGCGGGACTATCTCGAGTGATGGCCGAAGCCAACGACGGCAAGGCGCTGACGGTCGAGCTCGACGGGACCTCGTATTCGCGGATTCCCATCCGAACGCGCGTGGTGATGCCCGGAGACGACCTGGACGCGTTCATCCGCGAATACGCGACGAACGTCGTGGAGCCCGGCGATCTCTTCTTCGTGACCGAGAAGATCGTGGCAATCACCCAGGGACGCTCCTACCCGCTCGAGGAGATTCATCCTCGGCGGCTCGCGCTGTTCCTGTCGAAGTATGTGACGCGGACTCCGTATGGGATCGGGCTCGGCATGCCCGAGACGATGGAGATGGCCCTGCGCGAGTGCGGGACGCCCCGCATCCTCGTCGCCGCCGCGGTGTCAGCGATCACCAAGGCGTTCGGCCGCAAGGGCGATTTCTACCGCATCGCGGGCGATAAGGCCCGCGCGATCGACGGACCCACTGGGGGCACGATCCCGCCCTACAACCGGGCCGTCGTGCTGGGCCCGGACCGTCCGCGCGAGGTCGCGCAGCATGTCAAGGCGCTGCTGGGCGGCATCGCCGAGGTCGCGGTGGTCGACATCAACGACCTCGGCGGCAACATCCTCGGCTCCACGCTGGACAAGGCGGGCGACAAGCGCCTGCTTGCCATCCTGAAGGACAATCCGCTGGGTCAGGGTCATCAGTCGACGCCTCTGGGCATCGTTCGCGAGGGTCAGAACCCGATCGCCGCGCGATAGCGGGCCTTGTGGCCGGTGCGGATGCCGGTGACGCTCGGCTTGTTCTCGTAGACGCCGGCACCCCAGTTGCCCTCGACGAGTACGGGCCCCTCGGGCGTGACCACGATGTCCCAGCCGACGTACTGCACCTGAGGTACCACCCGCGCCACGCGATCGACGAACGCGCGCACCTCTTGCATCATGGGGAGCTGGAACTGGTCGATGACGAACCCCGAGTCGGGATGGGTCACGTGCACGTGGCCGTGGGAGTCGTAGCCCGGCCCGATCGCGCGGCCCTCGTCGTCGAGCATCGTGTAGAAGCCGCCGAAGGTCATCTGATCGCTCACCGCGCCGCGCCCGAACTTCTGCGCGATGGCCAGGATGTGCGTCTTCTCCCCGTCGAAGAATGCGGTGATCCGGGTGGTGTTGACGGTGCCTGGGCACACCGCCGCCAGGGCGGAGTGCTGCAGGATCACCTCTTCGATGAGCAGCTCGCCGCGCGTGAGCAGTCCGCGGTGGAACGCGTCCCAATCCTCGATATCGGCGGCGTGGTATCGATGCACGCCCGTGCCCGCTTGGCCGACCGGCTCCTTCGTCACGATCGTTCCTAGACGCTCGGCGAAGGCGCGGACGTCGTCGGCATTGTCGTCGTCGACGACCATCCACTCGCGGTGCAGGTGCTCGCTGAAGACCCGGTCGAACTCGACCTTGTCCTGGAAGATGTGCCGGAATGCGGGATCGTCGTACTTCTGCGAGAGCTGGTTCGACACGGGGTGCGTCATGTACGTCGCCCGCTCCGCGCGGTTCAGGATCGCAAAGTCGTAGTCGATGTAGTCCTGGAAGCCGACGTTGCGCAGTCCCGCCTGCCAGAGCATGTCGACCACGATCGCGGGGGTCCACTTGCCGTGCAGGGCGGACGCCTCCTTCGCCCGGTCCAGGACGGAACCGACGTCGATGCGGCGTGCTCGACCGGCGAGATAGCGGAGGCGGGGCGCGAGGCCGAGGCCTTGAGGTGGCATGCGTGCTCCGGGGGTGGGGGACAGGACCCCGGATAGTCTAGGTGCCGTGACCTTCGGCATCCCTGGACGCGCGTCCGACGCGGGCACGGATTCACGCACAGCCCCGACGGTGCGAATCTCCCGCCTCGCGCTGGACATGAACCTGCGCGCCGTGCTGTCCAGTGGTCGCGGCGACGTGATCGACGTACGGGCCGATGCATGGGGCCACGGGCTGGGCGTGGTCGCGCCGATCGCTCTGCGTGCGGGTGCAGCCGCGGTGCTCGTCGACGACATCGGTGCGGCGACGCTGGAGGGCATCGTGGATCCTGCACGGCGGCTGCTCGACGGCGACGGCTCCCACCCGGACGCGGTGTACGGGCTCAGTCCCGGTTTCACCCCCGTGCTGAGCCTCAGCGGCTGGGTGCTGAGCATCAAGCGCCTTCGCGCGGGGGAGGGGGTGTCCTACGGCTTCACCCATCGTGCGTCCGAGGACACCACGGTCGCCCTGGTCACCGGCGGCTACGCCCAAGGCATCGTACGCGGCCTCGGCAATGTCGCATCGGTCCGGATCGCGGGGGAGCGGCGCCCGATCGTCGGCCGGGTCGCCATGGACGTCTGCGTGGTGGATGTCGGCACGGCGGGGGTTCAGCGGGGCGATGAGGTTCTCTTCTTCGGCGACCCCGCCCTCGGGGCGCCGTCTCTCGCGGAGTGGACCGCGGCCACCGGGATGACGGCGGCGGAGCTCGTCACGGCCGTCGGAATTCGCAACAGACGGGACTACACGCCGTGACCGGGCCGGAACTGCGCGTGGATCTCAATGCCTTGGCCGCCAACATCGCCGTGGCCCGCGCCCGGGTCGCGCCGGCGCAACTCATGCTCGTCGTGAAGGATGACGCGTACGGCCACGGCCTGGCGCCCATCGTGACGAGGGCTGCGGCCGAGGGCGTCACGTGGTTCGGTGCGTTCGACGTGCGCGAGGCGCTCGCCACCCGCGCCGCCGTCGGCCACGACGCACGCATCTTCTCGTGGCTCACCGTCGGCCCCGACCAGATCGCCGCGGCTCTGGCGGCTGAGATCGACCTGGGCGTCGGCGACGCGGGTTTCCTGGAGCAGATCGCTTCGGTCGCGCGAAGCGCGGGTGCGACCGCACGTGTGCACCTGAAGATCGACACGGGCCTGCATCGCAACGGCATCCGCCCGGAGGAGTGGGACGCGATCCTCGCCCGCGCCGCGTCCTTCTCCGCCGAGGGGCTCGTGCGCGTCGTCGGCGTGTGGAGCCACATCGCCGAGGCGAGCGACGCGGAAGATGATGCCGCGCGCGCGGTCTTCGACGTTGCGATCGCCGCAGCCGAGACGGCGGGCTTCGCACTCGAGGTGCGACACCTGTCCGCCAGCGCGGCGTCGTTCGCCCGGCCGGAGTTCCGCTACGACCTGGCCCGCGTGGGGGCGTTCTGCTACGGCATCCGCCCGGCGGGTGGACCCGGTCAGGACGAACTCGGCATCCGTCCCGTCGCCGCTCTCGCCGCCACCGTCACTCGGGTCGGCGACTACGCGGTCACGCTCGGCGTCGGGTCCCTGCACGGACTGCCGTCGACGCTGGCCACGCGCGCCAGCGTCCACGTGTCAGGACACCGGCAGGAGATTCTGCACGTCTCCGAGACGCACACCACGCTGGCGCCCTGGGAGGGCGCCGTGGTCGGGGCTGAGGTCTGGGTCTTCGGTCCGGACGGAACCTCGGCGACCGACTTGGCCGAGGAGATCGACACCGTCGGCGAAGAGATTCTCGTTCGGATCTCTCCGCTCGTGGAGCGAACCTACCGCGGCCGGTAGGACCTCAAACGGACTCGAGCAGGCGAGCCGTCTCGTCGTGCCAGCTCGTGGCCATCGTGCGCAGCTTCTCTTCGTACTTGCGTCCGTGGTGTGCGCAGAACAGCAACTCGCTGCCATTGACCTCGGCCGCGATGTAGGCCTGTGCGCCACAAGAATCACAGCGGTCCAGCGCGCTGAGCCGGTATTCGAGGACGGCGGGCTCGGTCGGTGTCGAAAGCGTGTTCATCTCGGGTCCTCCTCGTAAGCGTCGCTCGTCTCGATCCCTTGCGGGTCCTCACATACAACCACGCGATCGCTGGAGAATGCCCGGAAGCGATCACATTTCGCTCACCGCGTACGCGGCGCCCGTTCACCGTGTCTGTGCATAGCGCTGACGACCACCCCGGATACTCTTGAGGATTGTGACCTCCGAGTACTCTGCACACCATCTCCAGGTGCTGGAGGGGCTCGAAGCGGTCCGCAAGCGCCCGGGCATGTACATCGGTTCGACGGACTCCCGCGGTGTGATGCACTGCCTCTGGGAGATCATCGACAACTCGGTCGACGAGGCGCTCGGCGGGCACGGCAGCCGCATCGACGTGATCCTGCACCGCGATGGAAGCGTCGAGGTCCGCGACCGTGCACGCGGCATCCCCGTGGACATCGAACCCCGCACCGGTTTGTCCGGGGTCGAGGTGGTTTTCACCAAGCTGCACGCCGGCGGCAAGTTCGGCGGCGGCTCGTACGCCGCATCCGGTGGTCTGCACGGCGTCGGCGCGTCCGTCGTGAATGCGCTCTCGGCGCGACTCGACGTCGAGGTCGACCGCGCCGGCAAGACGTGGGCGATGTCCTTCCATCGCGGTGAACCGGGCGTCTTCGCCGGCCCGGCGCCCGATTCCACATTCACGCCGTTCGAGAAGAGCTCCGAACTGCGCCTCGCCGGACGAGCACCGAAGGGTGTGACAGGCACCCGGATCCGCTACTGGGCCGACCCGCAGATCTTCACGAAAGACGCGACCTTCCACCTCGACGAACTCGAGCAGCGTGCCCGACAGACGGCGTTCCTGATCCCGGGACTCGAGATCGTCATCCGCGACGAGCGGACAGACGATCCGGTCGAGACCAGCTTCCGCTACGACGGCGGCATCTCCGAGTACGTCGAGTACCTCGCGCCGGACGCGGCGGTCACCGACACCTGGCGCCTCACCGGCACAGGCTCTTTCACCGAGACCGTTCCCGTGTTGCAGGCCTCCGGGGCCATGGTCCCGACCGAGCTCGAGCGCGAGTGCCACGTGGACATCGCGCTGCGCTGGGGGACCGGCTACGACACGTCCATGCGCAGCTACGTGAACATCATCGCCACGCCGAAAGGTGGCACGCATCAGCAAGGGTTCGAGCAGGGCCTGATGAAGGTGTTCCGCAGCCAGGTCGAACAGAACGCGCGACGGCTGAAGATGGGCCCGGCATCGAACGGAACGCAGAAGCTCGAGAAGGACGACATCCTCGCCGGGATGACGCTGGTCTTGACGGTGCGGGTCCCCGAGCCGCAGTTCGAGGGGCAGACCAAGGAGATTCTCGGGACGCCGGCCGTGCGCCAGATCGTCTCGAATGTCGTCACTCGGGAGTTCACCGCGAAGTTCACCTCGTCCAAGCGCGATGACAAGGCGCAGACCTCGCTGCTGCTGGACAAGGTCGTATCGGAGATGAAGGCGCGCATCTCGGCACGCGCCCACAAAGAGACCCAGCGTCGCAAGAATGCGCTGGAGAGCTCGTCGCTGCCCGCCAAACTCGTGGACTGCCGGTCGGCGGATGTGGCGCAGTCCGAGCTGTTCATCGTCGAGGGCAACTCGGCACTCGGCACGGCCAAGGACGCCCGCAACAGCGAATACCAGGCGCTCCTGCCGATTCGCGGCAAGATCCTCAACGTCCAGAAGTCCTCGGTCTCGGACATGCTGTCCAACGCCGAATGCGCGTCCATCATCCAGGTCATCGGCGCGGGATCCGGGCGGACATTCGACCTGTCGCAGGCGCGCTACGGCAAGGTCATCATCATGAGCGACGCGGACGTCGACGGCGCGCACATCCGCACCCTTCTACTGACACTGTTCTTCCGCTACATGCGACCGCTGATCGAGGACGGACGCGTCTTCGCCGCCGTTCCGCCGCTTCACCGCGTGATCGTGATGAACCCCGGGTCGAAGCCTAACGAGACGATCTACACCTACTCCGAGCAGGAGCTGCACACGCTGCTGGCGAAGCTCACCAAGTCCGGCAAACGATGGCAGGAACCCGTCCAGCGATACAAGGGGCTGGGTGAGATGGACGCCGATCAGCTCGCCGAGACCACCATGGATCGGAGCGGCCGGATTCTGCGCCGTGTCCGCCTGGAGGATGCCGAGTCCGCCGGCAAGGTCTTCGAACTGCTGATGGGCAACGAGGTCGCGCCGCGCCGCGAGTTCATCGTCGACTCCTCCGATCGCCTTTCCCGCGAGGCGATCGACGCGTAACCCGGCAGGCGCCGGTCGGGCCCCCGACGGGACCTCACACCAGAGTGCGGCCGATCGAGCCGATGACCGCCTCGAGGGGCTGGCCCGAAGCATCCCGCTTCGCGGTGGCCTCCGGCAAGGTGCGCGCCGCGCCGTCGGGGCCGACCGCGCGTGTGTTCGCAGAGCCGACCCAGGCGAGCATGAGGCGATCTTCGCCCTTGAGGAACGCGTGCGCGCGCACGCCGCCCGTGCCGCGCCCCTTGCCGGGGAACTCCTCGAATCGGGAGATCTTGATACGTCCGGGATCCGTCCCGGGCAGCACGCCCTCGGTCCCCGACACCGTGACCGCGACGATCTCATCGCCCTCGACGGCGCCGAAGAAGACCACGCTCGCCTTCGTCGACAGGTTGACGCCCGCCATTCCACCCGCGGGCGCCCCCTGAGGACGCACCGCCGAGGCGGAGAAGTGGAGCAGCTGCGCGTCGCTGGTGACGAAGACCAACTCGGCGTCGTCGGATGCGAGAGCTGCCCCGATGACAGCATCCCCCGGCTTGAGGCCGATGATCTCCACGTCGGGTTTCGGCGCCAGCGTGGACGGCACGATGCGCTTCACGACGCCCTGTCGGGTACCCAAGGCGAGCGGTGTGTCGTCGTCGAAACGGATCAGGGCCAGGACGCGTTCGTTCTTGTCGGTGATGCCGAGGTAGTCGCGCAGGACGACGCCCGCACCCAGCTGCACGGATGCCGGTGGCACCGACGGCAGGTCGACCGGAGTGAATCGCAGGACGCGCCCGGCCGTGGTGACGGCACCCAGCTCGCCGCGCGTGGTGGTCGTCATCGTCGCCTGGATCGCGTCGTGCTTGCTGCGGCGGGCGGGAGCCACCAGTTCCTGCCCCTCGACCAGATCCACGCGGACGGCGCGTCCGGTGGTCGAGAGCACGACCACGGTCGGAGCGTCGGCGATCTGCAGGTCGGGGAGCGGAGCACCCCGCGTGGGCCGCGCAACGGGAGGCTTGGCGTTCATCAGGAGCGTCCGTCGAGGTGTGCCGAACGCGTCGGAGGCTGCCTCGAGCTCGCGAGCGACCTGCGCGTTGATGTGCTCCTTGCTGCCCAGCAGTAGCTGCAGCTCGGCGATCTCGGCCTTGAGCGCGTCCCGTTCGCTCTCCAGCTCGATGCGCGAGAACTTGGTGAGCCGGCGCAGGCGCAGCTCGAGGATGTATTCGGCCTGCAGTTCGCTGAGGTCGAACACGTCGCGCAGGCGTGCGCGGGCCTGCTCGCTGTCGTCCGAGGCGCGGATCACCTGGATGACCTCGTCGATGTCGAGGATCGCGACGAGCAGACCCTCGACGAGGTGCAGACGCTCTTCGCGGCGAGCCAGCCGGAAGCGGCTGCGGCGGGTCACGACCTGGATGCGATGGTCGATATAGACGCGGAGGAGCGCCTTGAGCCCCAGCGTCTGCGGCTGACCGTCGACCAGCGCCACGTTGTTGATGTTGAACGAGTCCTCGAGCGGCGTGAGGCGGTAGAGCTGCTCGAGCACCGCCTGAGGGTCGAAGCCGGTCTTGATGCCGATGACCAGGCGCAGTCCGTGACTGCGGTCCGTGAGGTCGGTGACGTCGGCGATGCCGGTCAGGCGCTTGGCCTGGACGGCATCCTTGATCTTCTCGATCACCCGCTCGGGTCCGACCTGGTACGGCAGCTCCGTCACGACCAGGCCGGTGCGGCGCGGGCCGAGCGGCTCCACCGACACCTTTCCGCGGACCTTGAAAGCGCCCCGCCCCTTCGTGTACGCGTCTTTGACGCCGTCCAGACCCATCACGATCCCCCCGGAGGGGAAGTCGGGTCCCGGGACGAAGTCCATGAGCTCCTCGACCGTCGCCTCGGGATTCTCGAGCAGGTGGATCGCGGCGGCGACGACTTCGATGAGATTGTGCGGCGCCATGTTGGTGGCCATTCCCACCGCGATACCCGCCGCCCCGTTGACGAGCAGGTTGGGGTATGCCGCGGGGAGGACCGCGGGCTGCTGGAACTGGCCGTCGTAGTTCGGGATGAAATCCACGACGTCCTCGTCGAGGTTCTCGGTGAGCGCCAGTGCCGGCGGGGCGAGCCGCGCCTCGGTGTAGCGCGGCGCGGCGGGACCGTCATCGAGCGAGCCGAAGTTGCCGTGGCCGTCCACGAGCGGCACGCGCAGCGAGAACGACTGGGCGAGCCGGACGAGCGCGTCGTAGATCGGGGCGTCACCGTGGGGGTGGAGCTTTCCCATCACCTCGCCCACGACACGGGCGCTCTTGACGTGGCCGCGATCCGGGCGCAGGCCCATCTCTGCCATCTGGTACAGGATGCGGCGTTGCACGGGCTTGAGGCCGTCCCGTGCGTCCGGCAGCGCGCGGGAGTATATCACCGAGTAGGCGTACTCGAGGAACGATCCCTGCATCTCGGCCGAGACGTCGACGTCTTCGATGCGCTCTACAGCGTCGGGCGAGGAGTCTATGGGCGCTGCGGGCATGGCTATCTGGCCTCGGGGAACGGCGGTCGGAGAGGGGCTCCCGCCGGTGTGCGAGACTGGCCCCGATGACACTCAGCCTACCCGCGGAGCCGCCACGCGCCCGCAGCCTCACCGGTGTCGTGCCGCAGATGATCGCAGCGATGGAGGGAACGTCGCAGTGGTTCGCGCCGGCCCGCAGCGTCATCGTTTTCGTCATCGACGGCCTCGGTGCCGCCAATCTCGGCGCGCGGGCCGGACACGCTCGGTTCCTGTCCGCCGCCGCGTCCAAGAAGGACATCGCGCGCACCGTCTTCCCCTCGACGACAGCCTCCGCCCTGACCAGCCTGCTGACGGGTGTCGGCCCCGGCGAGCACGGCATCGTGGGCTATCGCGTCCTCGTTCCAGACAGCGACCAGGTCCTCAACCAGCTGCGCGGGTGGGACACCGACGGGCTGGACCCTGCGTGGCAGCGCGCGGAGCCCCTCACAGAGCGGCAGGCCGCCGCCGGGCGTCCGTCCTTCATCGTCTCCAAACGGGAGTATGCCGGAACCGGGTTCACCGCCGCGATCATGCGAGGCGCCGAGTTCGTCGCAGCCGAAGATGTCGCAGAGCGCACGGGGATCGCCGCCGAACTCGCCGCACGGAATCCGGGCGCCTTCATCTACGTCTACGCGCCCGATCTCGACGCGATCGGTCACAAACGCGGCTGGCAGTCCGACGAGTGGGTGG
Source organism: Microbacterium terregens (assembly GCF_039534975.1). Classification (NCBI taxonomy): domain Bacteria; kingdom Bacillati; phylum Actinomycetota; class Actinomycetes; order Micrococcales; family Microbacteriaceae; genus Microbacterium; species Microbacterium terregens. Next base: position 1,998,033 of record NZ_BAAAWH010000001.1, on the reverse strand, counting down.
CAGGCCTGGAGCGAATGGATGCCGCATCCCGCGTCCTCGCCGATGCGCTCGCCCCCGGTACCGGCGCGGTGGTCACCGCCGACCATGGCATGGTCGACGTTCCCCGCCACCGTCACGTGCTCCTGGGCGACGACGACGGACTGCTCGACGGTGTCCGGCACATCGGCGGGGAGCCGCGGATGCTGCACCTCTACGCCGAGCCCGGTGCCTCCGCAGATCTGCTCGACCGGTGGACAGCATCCGAATCCGGCCGGTCGTGGGTGCTCTCCCGCAGCCAGGCGGTTGCCGCGGGTCTGTTCGGCCCTGTGTCCGCCGATGTGCTGCCGCGGATCGGCGATGTGCTGGTGGCCGCGCGATCCGGGATCGCCTACTACGACGACCGGCTCGAGGACAAGGGCGCCCAACGCATGGTCGGCCAGCACGGGTCGCTGACCAACGAGGAACGGACCGTGCCGCTCATCCGACTCGGCGCGTTCGCCTGACCGGGATCAGTCGTCGCTGCGGGCCCCGAACACGATCTCGTCCCACGAGGGCATGGACGGCCGGCCCTTACGCCGGCCGGCGGCCTCAGCCACCGCCGCGTGCTCGATCTCCTGCTCACGCGTCTCCACCTCGGCACGGGGTGTCTCGTCGTAGCCGGGCTCGAGCGCGTCGAAGAGCGCCACCGGTGCGTGTGCCCGGGCGGAGGGGATCTCCTCCGTGCCCGGCAGCGGCTCCCGCTGACCGCGGCGGCGGCGGAGCGCTTCGAGCAGGTCCGCCGTCTCCGAGGAGGTGACCGGCGTCGCGGTCGCCCGTTTCATGGCGGCCTCCTGCACGGCAGGCGCAACCGGCTCGCGCAGGTCCGGGGACTCCAAGTCGGCCTCCGGCATGCGGCGCGGTCCGAATGCCCCGCTGTCGAAGCGTGTGTCGTCCTTCACCGGGGTCGCATCGAGCGCACGGAGCCGGGGGATCAGGCCTTCGGGAAGGGAACCCTGGCGGGACAGCTGGATCGCGTCCGCGTTGAGCGGCGACAACGTGCTGCGTCGGGGGTCGAAGCCCCACCGCGCGTCATGGTCTACGTCGTTCGCGGTGAACTCGAGCTTGACGATCCAGCCACCGGGGCCCTTCCAGCTCGTCCAGCGCTCGCCCGAGGCACCCGCCTCGGCCAGCTTGGCTCGCACCGCACTGCCGAATGTCGGGTGGATATCCGGATCGAGTTCGGCACCGAGCAGCACGGGGACGGCGAGGGCCTGTCCCACGACGTGTTCGCGCTCGGCGAGCACCGGCCCCTCGAAACGCGCGATGTCCTCGACGCGCGCGCCCAGCAGGGCCGCGACCTCATCGGCAGACATGCCCGCACGGATGTGCGATTGGATTTCACGCGGGCTGGCCCGCACGGTCTGCGGATCACCGTCACGTTCCTTGCGCGCTTTGCGCAGTTCTACGCGCAATACGTCATCGACGGGGAGCGAAAACCGCTCACCCGACTCGGTCACCAGGACGAGCACCTCGTCCTCGGTTCCGATCACTTTGAGCTGTTCCATGCGAAAAGCCCCTCCGATCCAGCGGTGTGCGCCCATGTTGACACAGCGGTTGCCATACGACGGGAATATCCTGCGCGCGCCGCGAGTTTCACGGCACGCAGGCCCCGAAACCGACTGCGCATTTGCGAAATGGGTTCAGGTCGTGCAAACTATCGCCGCCCCGACAGGGTCAGTGCACGCAAGCTATTCCCCGGAAGTTGAGACGTTAACGCATGGCCACGGATTACGACGCCCCCCGCAAGACCGAAGATGACAGCGAATCGATCGAGGCACTCAAGGAGCGCGTCCCCGACAAGCTGTCCGGGTCCGTCGATGCGGAAGATGCCGACAACCCCTCGGGGTTCGAGCTGCCCGGCGCGGATCTTTCCGACCTCGAGCTGGATGTCGTCGTGCTGCCCGCCCAAGAGGACGAGTTCACCTGTGTCAGCTGCTTCCTGGTGAAGCACCGTTCGCAGCTGGACCACGAGGACGCCGACGGTCCTATCTGCCAGGAGTGCGCGGCGTAGTCTGCGCGCGTCGCAGCCAGGCCGCCAGCCGGTCCGGTGTCCGCGACGAGATGACCCACGACGGCGCCGGATCGTCGGGGTCCGTGATCGATACGATCACCAGCCCGTCGATCCCGCCGCGGATGACGTGCCACGACCGCGGATTCAGACCTGGTCCGCGCGCCTGCTGGGCGTCCGCGCCCGCGACGACCGCGACGTCACCCGTGAATCCCACGTCGATGTGCGCGCGTCCCGCGGTGAGCACTCCGTCGCGGATTTCGACGACCGGCGAACCCGCGATCAGCAGCCAGATGAAGCACACCCCGATCGCCGCGCCCGCGACGAGCGCGAGGTTCGTGTCGAACGGCGAGAGGACGAGCGCGGCCATCGGGGCGACGACGGCTGCGCTGGCGATCACCCACAGCGACGGACTGAGTCGCTCTCGATAGCGGGTGGCCGAACTGGCGCGGACACCGCTCACTGTCTTCTGCATTACCCTCATTGCGTGGCTGAAACTGTGGACGTCCCCATTATCGCCCCCGACGTTCCGGTGTACGCACACCCGGGCGACGCGGGAGCCGATCTCGTCTCGACCGAGGCACTGCGACTCGAGCCCGGCCAGCGCGCACTCGTCGGCACCGGCGTGCGGATCGCGCTGCCGGACGGCTACGTCGCCTTCGTGGTCCCGCGCAGCGGGCTCGCCACCAAGCACGGGATCACCATCGTCAACAGCCCCGGCACGGTCGACGCCGGGTACCGCGGCGAGCTCAAGGCCACCCTCTTGAACACCGACCCCGAGCACGCCTACGACATCGCCGTCGGCGACCGGATCGCGCAGCTGATCGTCATGCCGGTCTCGCGAGCGCACTTCATTCCGGTCGACGCATTGCCGGACAGCGTCCGCGGAGACGGCGGATTCGGTTCGACCGGCTACCAGAAGAACGGAGTCCCGTCATGACCGACCCGACACACACGGGCGCAGACAGCGCCGAACCACCCGCAGATCGCGCCACCGCTGGACCTTTCGATGAATCGGAGGCCAACCCGGTGCGGCCTTACATCGACCTGGGCGGCATCAAGATCCTGCCGCGCGAGGGTCTGAATCTCCGCCTCGAGGTCGAGGAGCAGACCAAGCGCATCGTCGCGGTCGGACTCGACTACGCCGGCTCCACCCTCCAGGTTCAGCCGTTCGCGGCGCCGCGCACCACCGGGCTGTGGGAGGAGACCCGTGAGCAGATCAAGGCGCAGATCCGCCAGCAGGGCGGACGCGTCGAAGAGCGCGACGGTCCCCTCGGCCCGGAGCTGCTCGCCGAGGTCCCGGTCGCGGCGGGGCCGGACGGTGCCGCCGGCAAGCGCCTCGCGCGCTTCGTCGGCGTGGATGGCCCGCGGTGGTTCCTGCGCGGTGTGATCGGCGGCTCGGCCACCGGCGACGTGGAGGCGGCCGGTCAGATCGAGGACCTGTTCCGTTCGATCGTCGTGGTGCGCGGCGGAACCCCCATGCCCCCGCGGGACCTCATTCCCCTCCGGATGCCGGCCACTCCAGGCACGGCATGACCGACGCACCGCGTCCTTCGGCGGACCCGGACCCCGACGACGCTCCGGACCAACCCGGACCCAGCGCGTCGGAACTGCTCGGTGCGGCACTGGGCGGGGCGGCCCTTCGGGCCGGCTTGGATCCGGCGGACGGTGCACCCACCGGGCACGTGGTCTGGCGCGCGATGGGCGGGTGGCGCGGCATCCTGGAATCGGTCCTGCCGAGCCTCGTGTTCGTCGTCGTGTTCACCGTCACCTACGACCCCACCGCGCAGGCCGGCAACCTGTGGCTGTCGCTGGGCCTGTCGGTCGGCCTCGCGGCGATCTTCACGATCATCCGACTCGCCACGAAGTCGCCGCCGTCCGCCGCCATCGGCGGATTGCTGGCGACCGCCGGCGCCGCAGCCCTCGCACTGTGGACGGGGCGCGGCCAGGACAACTTCGTGCTGGGATTCTTCACCAACGCCGCCTACGGCACCGCCTTCCTCGTCTCGGCGCTCATCGGCTGGTCGCTGATCGGCCTCGCCGTGGGCTTCCTGATGAGCGAGGGCACGCGCTGGCGGGCCGACAAGCGCAAGCGGCGCGTGTTCTTCTGGCTTGCCATCGCCTGGGCGGCTCTGTTCGCCGTGCGACTCGCCGTCCAGCTGCCCCTGTACTTCGCGGGTGATGTCACCGCGCTCGGCACCCTGAAGCTGATCATGGGGCTGCCCCTGTTCGCACCGCTGGTGGCGGTGACCTGGCTCGCCGTGCGCGCACTCTATCCACCCACGCGCAAGTGATATATTTATCTTGACATCAAGATAAATTCTCCCGCCCAGCGGTAAGGCTGGCCTCACTAGCCAGTGCTGCCGGTGACGGGGAAGATGGGGAGAGCCGGGCCTTTGCGCTCGCTCCGCCGACGAAGGAGACCTACGTGTCCACGGTTGACAGCTTCGGTGCCAAGAGCACCCTGACGGTCGGCAGCACCGACTACGAGATCTTCCGCATCGATGCCGTTGACGGCTACGAGAAGCTCCCCTTCAGCCTGAAGGTGCTCCTCGAGAACCTCCTTCGCACTGAGGACGGCGCGAACGTCACCAAGGCGCAGATCGAAGCCCTCGGCTCGTGGGATCCCGCCGCCGAGCCCGACACCGAGATCCAGTTCACTCCCGCGCGGGTGGTCATGCAGGACTTCACCGGAGTGCCGTGCATCGTCGACCTCGCCACGATGCGCGAGGCCGTCGCCGCGCTCGGCGGCGATCCCACGAGGATCAACCCGCTCTCGCCCGCCGAGATGGTCATCGACCACTCGGTCATCGCCGACCTGTTCGGCAGCGAGAACGCGCTCGAGCGCAACGTCGAGATCGAGTACGAGCGCAACGGCGAGCGGTACCAGTTCTTGCGCTGGGGCCAGACGGCCTTCGACGACTTCAAGGTCGTGCCGCCCGGCACCGGCATCGTGCACCAGGTCAACATCGAGCACCTTGCGAAGGTCATCTACGACCGCGAGGTCGGGGGAGTGCTGCGCGCCTATCCCGACACCTGCGTCGGAACCGACTCGCACACCACGATGGTCAACGGCCTGGGTGTGCTCGGCTGGGGCGTCGGCGGCATCGAGGCCGAGGCGGCGATGCTCGGCCAGCCCGTCTCCATGCTGATCCCGCGGGTCGTGGGCTTCAAACTCACCGGGCAGATCCCGGCCGGAGTGACCGCGACGGACGTGGTGCTCACGATCACCGAGATGCTTCGCAAGCACGGCGTCGTCGGAAAGTTCGTCGAGTTCTATGGAGCGGGCGTCGCATCGGTTCCCCTCGCGAACCGCGCGACGATCGGCAACATGAGCCCTGAGTTCGGTTCCACCGCGGCGATGTTCCCGATCGACGACGTCACGCTGGACTACTTGCGCCTCACCGGTCGCGAGGAGCAGGCGGTCGCGCTGGTGGAGGCGTATGCCAAGCAGCAGTCGCTGTGGCACGACGCAGATCGCGAGCCGACCTTCAGCGAGTACATGGAGCTCGACCTGTCCACCGTCGTACCTTCGATCGCCGGCCCGAAGCGCCCCCAGGATCGCATCCTGCTGTCCGAGGCCAAGTCCCAGTTCGAGTCGGACATCCTCAACTACGCGACCCCGCTGACCTCCGACGAAATCGTCGATCTCGAGTCGAAGCACTCATTCCCCGCGTCCGATCCCGGCTCATCACCCGGGGACGAGCACGAGGACACGCGTGAGGTGCATATCTCCAGCGGGGGCCCGGCCGCGGCATCCAAGCCCGTCAAGGTGACGGCCGCCGACGGCTCGACCTACATCATCGACAACGGCGCCGTGACGATCGCGGCGATCACCTCGTGCACGAACACGTCGAACCCGTCGGTCATGCTCGCGGCGGGGCTGCTCGCCCGGAACGCCGTGAAGAAGGGGCTCAAGGCCAAGCCCTGGGTCAAGACCACACTCGCCCCCGGGTCGAAGGTCGTCACGGACTACTACGAGAAGGCCGGCCTGACACAGGATCTCGAAGCGCTGGGCTTCTACACCGTCGGCTACGGGTGCACGACATGCATCGGCAACTCCGGACCGCTGATCGAGGAGGTCTCGGCCGCGATCAACCACAGCGATCTGGCCGTCACGGCCGTCCTGTCGGGAAACCGCAACTTCGAGGGCCGGATCAACCCGGACGTGAAGATGAACTACCTCGCCAGCCCGCCGCTGGTGATCGCGTACTCGCTCGCCGGATCGATGCACTTCGACTTCGAGACCGACCCGCTCGGCAAGGACCGCGAGGGCAACGACGTGTTCCTGAGGGACATCTGGCCGGATGCCGCGGAGGTACAGGCGACGATCGACTCGTCGATCAGCAAGGAGATGTTCACGCATCAGTACGCGAGCGTCTTCGAGGGCGACGAGCGGTGGAAGACCCTGCCGACGCCGACCGGCGCGGTGTTCGAGTGGGATGAGAACTCGACCTACGTGCGCAAGCCCCCGTACTTCGACGGCATGACGATGGAGCTGACGCCGGTCACCGACATCGCCGGAGCGCGTGTGCTGGCCACCCTCGGCGATTCGGTGACCACCGACCACATCAGCCCGGCCGGCAACATCAAGAGCGACAGTCCTGCCGGACGCTACCTGGACGAGCACGGCGTCGATCGCAAGGACTACAACTCCTACGGCTCGCGGCGCGGCAACCACGAGGTGATGATCCGCGGCACGTTCGCGAACATCCGTCTGCGCAACCAGATCGTCCGCTCGGTCAACGCCGGCGCGGAGGTCGAGGGTGGCTTCACCCGTGACTTCACCCAGGAAGGCGGCCCGCAGTCGTTCATCTACGACGCGAGCCAGAACTACCAGGAGCAGGGCATCCCCCTCGTCATCTTCGGCGGCAAGGAGTACGGGTCCGGATCGTCCCGCGACTGGGCGGCCAAGGGCACGAGCCTGCTGGGCGTCAAGGCGGTCATCACCGAGAGCTTCGAGCGCATCCACCGCTCGAACCTGATCGGCATGGGCGTGGTCCCGCTGCAGTTCCCGGACGGTCAGAGCTGGGACACGCTCGGCCTGGACGGAACCGAGATCGTCTCGATCACGGGGCTGGAGCAGCTGAACGAGGGTGTCACCCCGCGCACGGTCCGCGTCTCTGCCGCGCCGAGCGAGTTCTCCGCGCCCGGCAAGGGGATCGTCGAATTCGACGCTCTCGTGCGGATCGACACACCCGGCGAGGCGGATTACTACCGCAACGGCGGCATCCTGCAGTACGTGCTGCGCTCGCTGGTCTGAGCGTCGCGGACGGGCCGGGCGGCCGTGTGCCCGGCCCTTCCCCCGCCACGCCGCGGGTAGACTTTCCAGGGCCTGCCGTGGCTCGGAAAGGATGGGGAATGTCGCTGCTGTCGTCCGTGTCAGGACCCCGTGACCTCGATGCCCTGAGCGTCGAGCAGCTGGGGCAACTCGCGGGCGAGATCCGCGAATTCCTCATCGAGAACGTTTCACGCACCGGCGGGCATCTGGGCCCCAATCTGGGCGTGGTCGAACTCACGCTCGCGATGCACAGGGTGTTCGACTCCCCGAACGATCCGATGATCTTCGACACGGGTCATCAGTCGTACGTGCACAAGCTGCTGACCGGCCGGCAGGACTTCACGGGCCTGCGCGCCCGCGGCGGACTGGCCGGGTACCCGCAGCGGTCCGAGAGCCCCCACGACGTGGTCGAGTCCTCGCACGCGTCCAGCTCGCTCAGCTGGGCTGACGGCGTCTCGCGAGCCCTCACGCGCACCGGTCGTCTGGACAGACACGTCGTCGCCGTCGTCGGCGATGGTGCGCTCACGGGCGGCATGACCTGGGAAGCGCTCAACAACATCTCCGATGACAACGACCGCAACCTCGTGATCGTCGTCAACGACAACGGCAGGTCGTACGCACCGACCATCGGCGGCATGGCGCGCTACCTCAACCGCGTGCGTACGGCGGACAGCTACCGCACCCTGCACCAGAGCTCGGATTCCTTCGCCCGCCGGCTGGGCCCCGCCGCACGCGCGTTCTACCGTGGCGTGCGTGGCGGAACCCGCGGATTCCTGTCGCGGTTCACGAACAACGCCGCGCTCTACTCCAACCTCGACATCAAGTACCTGGGCCCGATCGACGGCCACGACCTGCCGATGCTCATCGAGACCCTGCAGCTTGCCAAAGACTTCGGCGCACCTGTCATCGTGCACGCGATCACCGAGAAGGGACGCGGATACCAGCCGGCACGCGACGATGAAGCCGACCAGTTCCACGCGGTGGGGCGCATCGATCCCACCTCGGGGGAGCCGGTCGGCGTGTCCAGCGCCACAGCCTGGACCGACGTCTTCGCCGAGGAACTGGTCGCCGTGGGGGAGGAGCGCTCCGAGGTCATCGGCATCACCGCCGCGATGCTCCGACCGACCGGGCTGCTGCCGTTCGCCCAGCGGTTCCCTGATCGCGTCTACGACGTCGGCATCGCCGAGCAGCACGCGGTGGCGTCGGCTGCGGGACTGGCATACGGCGGACTGCACCCCGTCGTCGCGATCTACGCGACGTTCATGAATCGCGCCTTCGATCAGGTGATGATGGACGTTGCCCTGCATCGCGCGGGCGTCACGTTCGTCCTGGACCGCGCCGGAGTGACCGGTCCGGACGGCCCCAGCCACCACGGGATCTGGGATCTGGCCATGCTCCAGATCGTCCCGCACATCCGCATCGCCGTCCCGCGCGATGCTGAGCGGCTCCGCGAGGAGTTGCGCGAGGCCGTCGCCGTAACGGACGGGCCGACCGTCATCCGGTTCCCGAAGGGCACCGTGAGCCCCACCCTGCCCGCGCTGGAGCGACTCAGTGACGGTGTGGACGTGCTGGTGCGATCCGAAGCCCAGGACGTCCTGATCGTCGGCATCGGACCGATGGCCCACCTGGCCGTCGACGTGGCGCATCGGCTCCGTGCCCAGGGCATCGGCGCCACCGTGGTGGACCCGCGCTGGGTGGTTCCGGTACAGCCGTCGATCGTGGATCTCGCGGCATCTCACCGTCTGGTGATCACGATCGAGGACGGCATCCGGGTGGGTGGCATCGGCACACGGGTGCGGCAGGTGCTGCGCGAGGCGAACGTCGACACCGCCGTGGACGAGCTCGGGCTGCCCGACGAGTTCATCTCGCACGCGACGCGGGAGCAGATCCTCGAGGATGCCGGGCTCACCCCGGAGAAGATCGCACAGGATGTCGTGTCCCAGGTTCTGGGTACCCGCATCCCGGTCGCCCGACGGACCGAGGAGCAATCCGATTGGATGGCGGGTGTGCCCACCCCGCACAACGAGGTGCGGGACGCATAGTCCCATCCCGCGCCGGAACGGAAACGCCCGCCCTCACAGAGGACGGGCGTTTTCCGTTCCGGGGCGCTAGCCTGCGATCCCCTTGATCATGGGGTGATGGAACGTGTCGCCGAACACGCGTTCTGATGCACCCTCGCGATCGAGGTACGGCGAGGCACCACCGTCGATGAACGGCCAGGCCGCGCCGAGGATGAGGCAGAGGTCGATGTCCTCGACCTCGGGGACCACGCCCTCGTCGAGCATGAGCTTGATCTCCTGCGCCAGTCCGTCCTGCACGCGGCCGAGGATCTCGGCTTCACTTGCAGGACTCGAGCCGACGGCACCCTTGAGGACCTTCTCGGCCGCCTTGGACCATCCGGTGACCCTGCCGCTCTTGTCCTTCTCGACGACCTCGGGCAGCTCGGCGAGCTGGTGGAAGTTCTCCGAGGCGAAGAATCGGCCGGGGAAGGCCCGGGCCATCGTGTCCTGCACGTGCGCGGCGACTTTCCAGCCGACGAGGTCGATGAGCTGGAAGGGCGTCATCGGCAGCCCGATCGGCGCGAACGCCTTCTCGACAGTCAGCAAAGGGGTTCCCTCGTACACGGCTCGCGCCGCCTCGCCCATCACCTTGGCCAGGAGTCGGTTCACCACGAAGCCGGGAGCGTCGGCGGTCAGGACCGCGCTCTTCCCCAGTCCACGCGCGACCACGAAGGCGGTCGACAGTGCCGCATCCGCCGTCTGCGGGGTCTTGACGATCTCGATGAGCGGCATGACGGCGACCGGGTTGAAGAAGTGGAAGCCCACGAGTCGTTCCGGGTGGGCGAGCTTCGCGCCGATCTCTTCGACGGAGAGCGAGGACGTGTTCGTCGCGAGGATCGCGTCGTCCGCGACGATCTTCTCGATGTCTCCGAAGACCTGCTGCTTGACGCCGACCTCTTCGAACACGGCCTCGATGACGAAGTCGCAGTCCGCGAACTCGGCCTTGTCCGTCGTGCCGTGAATGAGCCCGCGGAGCCGGTTGGCGGCGTCGCCGTCGAGCCGGCCCTTGGCCTCCAGCTTGCCGATCTCGTCATGGATCGAGGCGAGCCCCTTGTCCACGCGCGCCTGGTCGAGGTCGGTGATCAGCACCGGAACCTGAAGCCTGCGCAGGAACAGCAGCGCGAACTGACTCGCCATGAGCCCCGCGCCGATGATGCCGACCTTGGTGACCTTCTTCGCGAGCGCTTTGTCGGGCGCGCCGACGGGTCGCTTCGCGCGCTTCTGGACAAGGTCGAACGCATACATGGAGGCGGCGAACTGATCGCCCGTGACGAGCTCGGCCAGCGCCTCGTCCTCGCGAGCGAAACCTTCGGCCTTCGTACCGCTCTTGGCCTTGTCGAGCAGTTCGAGGGCCGCGTACGGCGACTTGGGGACCAAGCCGATCCGGCTCTCCAGCATGCCGCGCGCCATCTTGATCGCGATCGGCCACTTCGTGAGGCGCTCGATCTTTCCCGGCTCGTGCTTGCGGTCGACCTTGATCGTGCCGCCGAGCACGCCGTCCGCCCATTTGAGCGAGTCCTCGAGGTAGTTCGAGGCGGGGAATATCGCATCCACGATGCCGTAATCGAACGCCTGCTTCGGCTTGAGCATGCGGTTCTGCTTGAGCGGGTTGGAGATGACCACCTCCAGCGCGTTCTCGATCCCGATGAGGTTCGGCAGCAGGTACGCGCCGCCCCAGCCCGGGATGATGCCGAGGAAGACCTCGGGCAGCGCGATGGCGGCGGCCGAAGCATCCACCGTCCGGTAGGTGGAGTTCAGAGCGATCTCCAGACCGCCGCCGAGGGCGAGGCCGTTCACGAATGCGAACGAGGGCACGCCGAGCTCGGAGAGCTTGCCCAGTACGGCGTGTCCCAGCTGTGCGACCAGGCGCGCGGTGTCCTTGGACTCCACCCGACTGATGTCGGAGAGATCGGCGCCGGCGGCGAGGATGTACTGCTTGCCGGTGACCCCGACCGCATGGATCTGCCCGGCGGCAGCGCGGATCTTCAGCGCATCCAGAACCCCATCGAGCTCCTTCAGCGTCGTCGGCCCGAGCGTGTTCGGGCGGTTGTGGTCGCGGCCGTTGTCCAGGGTGATCAGCGCCAGCACCTTGCCGGAGGCGAGGCGGATGTCACGGACCCGTGAGTGAGTGACCACCTCGCCGTCGGCGAGGGCATCCAGCGGCGAGAAGTCGATCTTCGCGTATTGATCCGAGGCGGTATTGGTCATCGTCGCGCTGCTCACTTCTTCCCTGCGTTCTTCTTGCCACGGGCGCCGGGGCCGTCGTAGTGCGGGTTCTCCCAGATGACCGAACCGCCCTGTCCGAGGCCGACGCACATCGCGGTGAGGCCGTAGCGGACGTCGGGACGCTCGGCGAACTGCGCCGCGAGCTGGATCATGAGACGCACACCGGACGCTGCCAACGGGTGACCGAGCGCGATCGCGCCGCCCCACTGGTTGACGCGGGGGTCATCGTCCGCGATTCCGAAGTGGTCGAGGAGCGAGATCACCTGAACGGCGAACGCCTCGTTCAGTTCGAACAGGCCGATGTCAGCGATCGTCAGCCCCGCCTTGCGCAGAGCCTTCTCGGTGGACGGAATCGGACCGATGCCCATGATCTCGGGCTGCACGCCGGCGAAGGCGAACGAGACGAGCCGCATCTTCGGCGAGAGGCCGAACTCCTTGACGGCGCTCCCGCCGGCGAGCAGCGACATCGTCGCGCCGTCGGTGAGCGGCGACGCCGTCCCGGCGGTCACGCGACCGTGCGGACGGAAGGGCGTCTTCAGACCGGCCAGTCCGTCCATCGTCGTTTCGGGCCTTCGGCCCTCGTCTTCGGTGGCCAGACCCCACGCGCCATCGGCATCCTTGATCGCCACCGGCACGAGGTCGGGCTGGAACCTGCCGGCCTCATACGCGGCCTGCACCTTGTGCTGGCTCAGCATCCCGAAGCGATCGGCGCGCTCCTTCGTCAGCTCGGGGAAGCGGTCGTGGATGCGCTCGGCGGTCAGACCCATGTTCAGAGCGTCCGCACTGACGAGCTTCTCCGCGACGAACCGCGGGTTCGGGTCGACATTGCTGCCATCCAGCGGGTGGCGTCCCATGTGCTCGACGCCGCCGGCCAGGGCGAGGTCGTACATGCCGACCCCGATGGATCCGGCCATCGTGGTGACGCTGGTCATCGCGCCGGCGCACATCCGGTCGATCGCGAAGCCGGGCACCGTCAACGGCAGGCCGGCGAGGATCGCCACCGACCGACCGAGCGTCAGGCCCTGGTCGCCCGTCTGCGAGGTCGCCGCGATCGCGACGTCGTCGATCCGCTCCGCCGGTACGTTCGGGTTGCGTTCCATGAGCCCGATGCTCGCCTTGACCGCAAGGTCGTCGGCTCGGGTGTTCCAGTACATGCCCTTCTCGCCGGCGCGCCCGAAGGGCGTGCGCATTCCATCGACGAAAAAGACGTCCGAGATCTCGGCCACTCTGCCTCCGTAATTAGGGATGATCCCAGCCTATGAGCCGGGTCGAGGCGCCCGGCATCGGTTGGGTTGAACCTACGAAGCGCTCTCCGGCGCGGGAGCGGGGCTTTGCACGGATTGCACAAAGGCATCGGCAATCAGCTGTGCAGTCTGCGCAATTTGCCACGGGCGTGCGCCGAGTTCGGCCAACATCTCGCCGACGGATGCCGCGCTCAACGGCTCCGGGGGCGCCCAGGCGACCCGCCGCAGGAGCTCGGGGGTGAGCAGGTTCTCGGTGGGCATGGCGAGCTCCTCGGCGCGCGCCTCGACGACCGGTCGTGCGACCTTCAGCCGCGCATCCGCCTCCGGGTTGCGGTCCGGCCATGCGCGGGCCGGCGGGATCGAGTCGCCCCCGGTTGCGCGTTCGAGCGGGAGTTCGGGGTCCGCGCGGCCTGCCTCGAAAGCCGCCCACCAACGGTCGAGCTGAGTCCGGCTCGCGCGGCCGGTGAAGTCCTTGACCTGCGCCAACTCCTGCTTGCTCTTCGGATCGGCGATGAGCGCGGCAACCAGCGCGCGGTCGGGAACGAGGCGACCGGGGGAGACGTCCTGCTCCCTCGCGAAGTCCTCGCGTGCCGTCCACAGCGCTCGCGCGACGGCAAGTGCCCGGCGCCCACGGACGGTGTGCAGTCCGCTCAGACGGCGCCATGGCTCTTCCCGCGCCGGCTTCGGAATGCGATCGAGCACCGCGCGGAACTCCTCCGCGGCGAACTCGGTCTTGTCCTGCTCGGCGAGTTCGGCCACGAGCGCATCTCGCACGTCGATGAGGTACTCCACATCCAGCGCTGCGTACTCGAGCCAGGATTGCGGGAGGGGGCGCGTCGACCAGTCCGACGCGGAGTGCGCCTTGGCCAGGGTGATCCCGAGCGTGTCCTCGACGACGGCGCCGAGGCCGACACGCGCGTGGCCGAGCAGTCTCGCGGCCAATTCCGTGTCGAACATCGTCGCCGGCTCGAGCCCCAGCTCACGCAGAGACGGCAGATCCTGACTGGCGGCGTGCAGCACCCATTCGATCGAGCCGATCGCCGCCTGCAGCGCGGTGAAGTCGCCGACCGCGGGTGGATCGAACAGGAACACACCGGATCCACGCCGGAACACCTGGACGAGATAGGCGCGTTGCGAGTAGCGGAAGCCGGAGGCTCGTTCGACGTCGACGGCGACCGGGCCGGTTCCGGCGGAGAGTGAGGCGACGGCATCCGCGAACCCGGCGGCGTCGGTGATGACCGTGTACTCAGTCACGCGCAGCCCTGCGCGCGCCGAACACGGCGATGTCTTCGGACCCCGGGGGCAGACCTGCCAGCATGCACACCAATTCGGCCCACGCCTCCACGTGCGGCCTCATGCTGCCCAGTGGCGACCACGATGCGCGCAGCTCGATCTGAGCGCCGTCGCCTTCGGCGGACAGCGCGCCGAAGCCCTTCGACAGCGTCTTGGTCGCGGTGCCGGAGGCGGAGTGGTACTGCGCGTGTCGGGAATCCAGAGCGTCCATCAGCCACGACCATGCCACATCCGCCAGGAGCGGGTCCACACCGATGTCGGGTTCGAGCGGCGCCTGCGCGAAGCACACGATGCGCCACGCCCCTTCCCACGGCTCGGGCTCGTCGGGATCGTGCAACAGGATGAAGCGTCCCGTCCCGTACGGCGAGTCCACCCCCTCCTGTTCCGGGCGGACGTCTCCGGCCAGTGCGATGCATTCGGGCGCGAGGCCGGTCGGCGCGGGGATCTCGCGAACCGACAGATCACTGCGGAACTCGGTTGCTCGCAGATCCGCCGTCGCACGCTCGAACGACGGCGGCTCGGTCGGGAGACGATGGGCAGCCACGCCGAAAGACTAGAGTGGGGCCCCAATGGTCGTCTTCAGGCGCGCCGCGATGCGCGGTGCCTCCTCTCCCGCACTCCTGTTCGGAGTCAAGGCCGCGCTCGCCCTCGTCAGCGCCGCCTTGGCCGTCGTGCTCTCCGCGCTCACCGTCGTGTCACTGCGCATCGCGCGTCGCGTCGTGACACCTGCCGTCCGGCTCGCCGACACCCGCATTCTGTCGCTGGACACCGCCGCCCAGACCATCACCCTCGGCCGCACGCCCGACACCGAGTTGCCCGGAAGGTACGGGCTCTTCACCGACGGAACCGAGAGCTACGTCAAGCTCGGCTCGGTCCTGGCCGAGGACGCGACCAGCGTCAAACGAAAGCTCCTGACGCACATCGGCGACCAGACCCGCATCGCCCCGGACGCCGCGTTCAGCGGTTGGTACTACGACCAGCCCGAAGAGCTGCATCTGCCCTTCACGCCGGAGCTCATCGGCTCGGCCGTCGGCCCCTGTCCTGCGTGGCTGTTTCCCGCGGGCGACGGCGACGTGTGGGTCATCCAGGTGCACGGGCGCGGCACCACGCGCGCCGAATGCCTGCGGGCGGTGCCGGTGTTCCACGCGCTGGGGATCACGTCGCTCGTCGTCTCGTACCGCAACGATGGCGAAGCGCCGCGCAGCCGCACCGGCACGTACACGCTCGGAGCAACCGAGTGGCGGGACGTCGACGCCGCCGTCGGATTCGCCCGGCGGCGCGGTGCGCGCCGCATCGTCCTCATGGGCTGGTCGATGGGTGGCGCGATCGCCCTGCAGCTCGAGCTGAGCTCCGCGCACCGCGACGCGCTCGCGGGGCTGATCCTGGAGTCTCCGGTCGTCGACTGGCGCGTCGTTCTCGGCTACCAGGCGAAACTGCTGCGGCTGCCCTCGGCCGTCACCGGTATCGCGATCGGCGCGCTGAAGACCGAGTGGGCGACCCCGATGACCGGCGCCGGAGCGGCCATCCCCTTCGACCGACTCGACGTCGTCGCCCGCGCGTCCGAGCTGCGGCACCCGATCCTGATCCTGCACAGCGACGATGACGGGTTCGTACCGTCGGACGCATCCCACGACCTGGTGGTCGCGCGACCGGATCTCGTCGAGATGCAGGTCTTCGAAGTGGCGCGTCACACGAAGCTCTGGAACTACGACCAGGAGCGATGGAGTCAGAGCATCCGCACCTGGCTGGAGCGTCAGGGACTGACCGCTCCTTGACCGGCCGCCACCGGCGGCGTGGGTCTTATGCCGCTCGCTTGGCCGCGACCTGGCGTTTGGCGCGCCTGAGCATGCCGGTCATGCCTGCGATCCGCAACGGGGAGACGGCTCGGGTCAGACCGATGCTCTGCGGGAAATCATCCGGGATCGCCAGCACCGCGTCGGAGGTCAGTCCGGTGATGCCCTGCACCAGGATGCTGGCGAATCCGCGCGTTGTGGGCGCTTCTTTCGGGGCGGTGGCGTGCATGGCGACCATGCCCTCGTCGTCCACGTCGATGATGATGTAGACCGGGGACTGGCACTCGGCCACCCGCTCGCGCAGCTCGGGGTGCTCGTCGTATCTCGCCGGGACGGCCGGCAGGTCGTTCGAGAACTCCAGCAGCAACTGCAGGCGGTCGGCCTCGGGCAGCTCGAGGAACTCGTCGCGGATCTCGGCGAGGGAATCGGGCAGAACGTGCGTGGTCATCCCGTCCATCTTCCCACGGCGCGATGCGGTCCAGGCGGCGTCCCTGCCTCTCTCAGGCGGGGATACTGCCCGGCTCGGAGCCGACCGTGATCGGCACGCGAACCGCGCTGCCCCATTCGGTCCATGACCCGTCGTAGTTGCGCACGTTCTCGAACCCGAGCAGGTGCTGCAGCACGAACCACGTGTGGCTGGAGCGTTCTCCGATCCGGCAGTACGCGATGACCGCGTCGCCGTCGGACAGGCCGACTTCGTCACGGTAGATCGCATCGAGCTCGGCACGCGGTTTGAAGCCGCCATCCGGGGCCACGGCGCGCGCCCAGGGGACGCTCCTCGCCGTCGGGATGTGCCCGGCCCGCAGCGCGCCCTCCTCCGGGTAGGCCGGCGCGGTGGTGCGTGATCCGTCGTACTCCTCGGGGGAGCGGACATCGATCAGCGGGTCCCCGAGATGCGTGAGCACGTCGTCCTTGTACGCGCGCAGCCTGCTGTCGTCGCGCTCGATCACAGGGTATTCCGTCGCCTGTCGGGGCGGCGCTTCGGTGGTGATCGGTCGACCTTCGGCGATCCACTTGTCGCGGCCGCCGTCCAGAAGGCGGACGTCCTCGTGGCCGAACAGCGAGAAGACCCAAAGCGCGTACGCGGCCCACCAGTTGTTCTTGTCGCCGTAAATGACGATCGTGTCGTCGCGCGAGATGCCCTTGCGGCTCAGCAGCTCGGCGAAGCCCTCGCCGTCGACGTAGTCCCGCACCACCGGATCGTTGAGCTCGGTGTGCCAGTCGACCTTGACTGCGCCGGGGATGTGCCCGGTCTCGTAGAGCAGGACGTCTTCGTCGGATTCGACGACGACGAGGCCGGGCTGGTCCAGCCGTGCCTCCAGCCACTCGCCGGTGACGAGCCGGCCGGGTTCTGAGTACTCGGCGAACTTGGGGGATGACGTGTCGAACTCGACGGACACCGGTGGCTCCTCGGTCGGGATGGCGGGATCGACGGCGTAGGGTTGGACCGTCTCTTCGAGCCTAGATTCCCGGGCGGGGGAGCGCACTCATTCGGTAAGACGGCGACACAGGATCAGCAGGATGACACCCACCGCGACCCGTACGGGGATCGTTCACCTCACCGAACGCGCCCCACAGATCTCCGGTGCGGAGATGGTCGCCTCGCTCGTTCCTCCGCCGCAGTTCACGGATGCGACCTTCGAGTCGTATCGCGCGGATCCGGCCTACCCCTCGCAGCAGGAAGCCAAGGACGCGCTCATGGCCTTCTCGGGGGTCGCGGCACCGGCCGCTCGGACCGGTCTGTTCCGACGCGCGAAGAAGGGGCCCGAGCTCAAGCCCGGCGTCTATCTGGACGGCGGGTTCGGTGTCGGCAAGACCCATCTCCTCGCCTCGATCTATCACGCGATGCAAGTGCGCCGGAAGTACTTCGGCTCGTTCATCGAGTACACGGCCCTGGTCGGGGCGCTCGGCTATCAGAACACCGTCGAGCTTTTCCGCGGCTCTGATCTGCTGTGCATCGACGAGTTCGAACTCGACGATCCCGGCGACACCATGGTCATGACCAGACTGCTCGCCGAGCTCGTCGCATCCGGCACGCGTCTGGCCGCGACATCCAACACTCCGCCGAACGCACTCGGTGAGGGACGTTTCGCCGCGCAGGACTTCCTGCGGGAGATCCACGCGATGGCCGTGAGCTTCCAGACGATGCGCATCGATGGCACCGACTACCGCCACCGCGCCCTCGACGGACATGCCGCCGTCCTGACCGCTCCGGAATACGAAACGGCGATCGCGGATGCCGCCACCACCGGACTCGCGTCAGACGACGGCTTCGCAGCACTCGTGGCGCATCTGGCGACGGTGCATCCCTCGCGGTACATCCGTCTGATCGACGGGCTTTCGCTCGTCGGCTTGCGTGATGTCGTGCCGCTGACCGATCAGTCCGCCGCTCTTCGATTCGTCGCCTTCATCGACCGCGTCTACGACGCGCAGCTGCCGATTCGCGCCACGGGGGAGACCCTCGACCTGGTGTTCCCGGAAGAGATGCTCGCCGGCGGGTACCGCAAGAAGTACCTCCGCGCCATCTCCCGGCTCGTGGCCTCGACGCTCGACTGAGCTCCGCGCCCGCATTCAGTCTCACCTCTCACGTCGGCGAAACGTGATGTTTACGCTGAGCGACCTCGCGTAACAGACGCGAAACACGACCTACCCGTCGCCGGAAACTCCCGCTCGTCAGACTGGCCTCGCCCGAACAGCCGCGACCCGACCCCGCGGCGGCCCCGGGGCACTGAGTAACACGACACATGGATGAGGACTCTCATGGATAGCGGAAACCTGGCATGGTCTGTCGCCGCGACAGCACTAGTGCTCTTTATGACACCGGGTGTGGCCTTCTTCTACGGCGGCCTCGTCAAGGCGAAAAGCGTCGTCAGCATGATGATGATGAGCTTTGGGGCCCTCGGCCTCGTGAGCGTGCTCTGGATCCTCTACGGGTTCAACATGAGCGCCGTCAGCTCCCCGTGGGAGTTCGCCGGCAACCCCTTCTCCGATTTCGGTCTGGCGACGGCCGACAGCGACACGCTGGTCGGCGTCGCGTTCGGAGCGACGTTCGCGATCATCACCGTCGCACTGATCTCGGGCGCCATCGCCGACCGCGCCAAGTTCGGCGCATGGCTGATCTTCGCGGGCGTCTGGGTGACGCTGGTCTACTTCCCGGTGGCGGCATGGGTGTGGGGCGGCGGGTGGATCATGAGCCTCGGTGAAACCTTCGGCTTCTCCACCAGCGTCATCGACTACGCCGGCGGAACGGCGGTCCACATCAACGCCGGTGCGGCAGCACTCGCTCTGGCGCTCGTGCTGGGCAAGCGAATCGGCTTCCAGAAGGGCATCCACAAGCCGCACAACGTTCCGCTCGTCATGCTCGGCGCGGCGATCCTGTGGTTCGGCTGGTTCGGCTTCAACGCGGGCGCCGAAGGCACGTTCAACCTGCTCGGCACCGCAGACTCCAGCGTCGGCCTCATCGTGATCAACACGATCGGAGCCACCGCCGCTGCGATCATCGGCTGGCTCGTCGTCGAGAAGCTCAAGGACGGCAAGGCGACCTCGGTCGGTGCCGCGTCCGGAGCCGTCGCCGGCCTCGTCGCGATCACGCCGGCCTGCGCGAACCTCGCTCCCGGTTGGGCGCTCCTGCTCGGCGTCGTCACCGGCGCGGTCTGCGCACTGGCGATCGAGCTGAAGTGGAAGCTCGGCTTCGACGACTCGCTCGACGTCGTGGGCATCCACCTCGTCGGCGGCCTGATCGGAACGATCTACCTCGGCTTCTTCGCCACCGAGACCGGCCTGCTCCTCGGTGGCGGCTGGGAGCAGCTGATCCTCCAGGTCATCGCTGCAGTCGGGGTTATGGTCTACTCCTTCATCGTCGCGCTCCTCATCGGCTTCGCGATCGAGAAGACGATGGGCTTCCGCGTCAAGAACGAGGACGAGATCGCCGGCGTCGACACCGTGGTGCACGGCGAAGAGGGCTACGCCCTCGTCGACTGACACCATCGCTGCATCGGAAGGGCGTCGCGGATACCGCGGCGCCCTTCCGATGCGCCCAGGGGCGGCGCATAGTGTGAACCCGTGACTGAACGACGAGGCTTCCTCAGCGCGCTCACGCGCCTCTTCCGTCCGACGCCGCAGACCCGACGACCGCTGCCACTGCCTGACGCCGCGCTCGGAGACCGACCCGGGCAAGACGCGGCGACCGCGACGATCGAGATCGCACCGCCTCCCAAGAACGGGTTGCGTATCAGCTACGCACCAGATCGCGATGGCGAACCGGATGCGGGCGAGATCGTCTGGACATGGGTGCCGTACACGGAGAACGACGGCCGCGGCAAGGACCGTCCGGTCCTGATCATCGGTCGACACGCCGACGATCAGCGGGTCTGCGCCGTGCGGCTGACGAGCAAGTCTCACGAGGGGGATCGAGACTTCCTCAGCATCGGCGCGGGTCCGTGGGATTCGCAGGGGCGCCCGTCATGGGTCGACGTCGAGCAGATCTACAGCGTCCATGCGGACGGCATGCGTCGCGAGGCATCCGCACTCGATCGCGAGAGGTTCGCCCGCGTCGCGGACGCGCTGCATCGCCGCTACGGCTGGCCGGTGGACAACTGACATCCGGAGACTTCGGTGGGCGATACCAGACTCGAACTGATGACCTCTTCCGTGTGAAGGAAGCGCGCTACCAACTGCGCCAATCGCCCATGACCCTGCGGGGTCGGCTTCCGATCTTACCGGATGCGTCGGGCGCCGACGAACTGCCCGGCACGTGACACGCGCGAGCCGACGATGGTTTTGCAGGGCGCCATGGATCGGCTAAAGTCATGGAAGCGCCCGGAGCAATCCGGGAAACGCGGATGTAGCGCAGTTGGTAGCGCACAACCTTGCCAAGGTTGGGGTCGCGAGTTCGAGTCTCGTCATCCGCTCGAGTGTTGGGATCCCTCTTCGGAGGGATCGCTTCACGTGGGGTCAAACCACACGCGGTGGCGTGGCCGAGCGGCTAGGCACCGGCCTGCAAAGCCGTTTACACGGGTTCGAATCCCGTCGCCACCTCCATACGGTCACCCCACAGTCACCATCACTCCCGGTCCCGACCGGCCAGCACGAATTCGGGCGATTGGCGCAGCGGTAGCGCGCTTCCCTGACACGGAAGAGGTCACTGGTTCGATCCCAGTATCGCCCACAGAGAGAAACCCCCGGTTTACCGGGGGTTTCTTGGTTTCTACCCGGGGTTCGTAGGCGCCGCGTGGGTCATACGTGGGACATCCGGGCGAATCGGTGAGCTCAGAGGACGCCAGCGGAATCGCAATCAATCGGTGGCCGCAACGGGCGTAGGGTGATCGACCCGGTGGAGGCTCACTGCGAGCACCGTCAGAACGGTGCGGGTTCAGGCTGGAGTTCGCACTCGGGGTCGGGTGCGAAGGCGATGGTGCTGGTCGGGGTGTCGGTGTAGCGGCGGCCGGTGGGGCTGGTCCATTCCAGGACCCCACCGCCGTGTTGTCGGACGGTCCAGGCTGTGTGGTGTTTCAGGGTGTGATGTCGCCGACACAGGTGCGCGAGATTCTGCGCGGTGGTCTCCCCGCCGGCGGCGTGGTCCAGGGTGTGATCGGTATCGCATCGTCGGGCTGGGATCCGACAGCCTGGGAACCGGCAGTGCCGGTCGCGGACCCGCAGATGCCGGCGCAGTTCTTCGCTGGGCCGGTAGCGGTCCACCCCGAGCACCGCCCCGCTGATCGGGTGGGTCAGGACCCGGTCCCAGCCGGGTGCGTCCGCGGTCAGGACCCGCGCGGTCTGCGCATCAATCGGGCACCGCCCCTCCAGCATCGCCAGCTCGAACGGATCCGCGACATCGTCCCCGATCAGCGACAGCACCGGCACGGTGATCTGCACGGTGGCGTGGATCGCGCCCAGCCCGCTCGAACCGGTGTGCGCGACCGGGTCGGCGGCCAGCAGTAGGTCCGCGAAGATATCCGCCCGCACCTCATCCAGGGACCGGGTGTCGGCCCCTGCAACGTCTGGGCCGTCCTGGCCCCAGCCTCCCAGTAAAGGTTCCCCGGCATCCGCGGCAGCCGTCGCGTCCGCGGCGCGCGCGGTATCGGTCACGTCCACGGCGTCCGCATCCCCACCGTCCCGCGCGTCCTGTACGCGGCGGGCGAGCCGGGTGAGCCGGTCGTGGATGCCGTGCGCGATCACCGACGGCACGATCGCCCGCACCTCGGACATCGCATCGTCAAGATCACTCACCCACACGCGCCGCCCCGCCCGGGCACGCCGGTGCCGGTCATCGATCGTGGACTCGGCGAACCACTCCGCCCGCCGCCGCGCGATCGGAGCCAACCGGGACGCGGACTCCGCCTTCGCGTACGCCAGCACCGACCCTTCGAACTCCGCCCGCAACTCGGGTCGGTCGATCACCGCCCCGGCCGTCACGATGATCCGCGCATGCGCCGCCGAGATCTCCCCGGCCGCCAGCGCCCCGAGCGTCTGGTCGTACTCGCCGACCAGGACCGAAGCCTCCCCGAGTCGGCGCTGCACGGTGCGGTCACTGACCCGCCATGCCGCCCCGATCTCGGCCGCCACCGAGCGGAACGGGAACTCCGCCGCGCTGGTCGCATCCGGATCCTCCTCGGCCGCCCAATCCGCCGCGACCAGCTGCGCCTCGGCCAGCAGCTCCACCTCCGCCGCCGCCAACCGCGCCACCTCCCGCCGCACCCGCACCAGCTCCGGCAGCAATACCGCCAACCGCGCATCCGCCCGCTCCCTGGCGGCGATCGCGCGGCTACTCATACACCCCATTGTGCTCAGGGCCTCCGACATCCAAGAGGTCGAAACGGCCGCGACTTCCCGTCCTCAGATGGCCGCGTCCCACTAGCGTTGACGCGTGTCGCACGCCCGCGACCGGGGCCTCGCGGCGAAGCAATCAGTGGGACGAGACGGGGCGTGCCCGATCGCCATCATCGAAACGGAGTAGCGCGTGAGCGACCTCGCCGACAGCATCCGGGCCGCGCTGAGGTCGGCAGCGGACCCCTCCCGCGCGCCCGGCCAGCAGGCGTACATGAAGTCGTCGATGCCCTTCCTCGGCGTACGGCTACCGGATGTCCGGCGACTCACTCGCGCGGCCGCGAAAGCCGCGGGCGTCGCAACCGCAGCCGGCCTCAGGGATGCCGCCCGCGAACTCTGGGACTCCGCGTCCTACCGGGAGGAACGCTATGCCGCGATGGCGCTGCTCGGTGTGGACGGCGCCTCGGCCGATCAGGCGGTGGTTCCGCTGATCGAGCACATGGTGCGGACGGGGCGCTGGTGGGACTACACCGACGAACTCTCCCACCGCCTCGCCGGCCTTCACGACCGCGAGCCGGCGGTCACGGCCGAGCTCGTGCGGCGTTGGAGCACGGATGAGGACATGTGGGTCCGGCGAATCGCGATCATCTCCCAGCTCGGGAGGCGTGATCGCGTCGACCTCGATGTGCTGGCAGAGGTGATTCAGTCGAATCTCGCCGATCGCGAGTTCTTCGTCAGAAAGGCGATCGGCTGGGCTCTGCGCGAGTGCGCGCGTGTGCATCCGGAGTGGGTGCGCACCTACACCCAGACGCACGAGCTGAGTCCGCTCAGCCGACGTGAAGCGCTCAAGCACCTCTGAGGCGGCGCAACTAGACTGACAGGCATGGGATTGCGCCAACCGCCGACTGCGACCATCGTCGCCGCCGGCACGCGAACGCTCAGTGCCTGAGCGGGCGGGGCGCTGTGCGCGCCTGAAGCTGAGCTGCCTTGATCCTGCCACCTCTGGAGAGTCCTTTGACTGACGCCACCCTCTCGCCGGACGTTAACTATCCCGCCGACGGATTCGCCCTCTTCCCCGACCGCTCCGTCGTTGCGCTGCGCGTCAACGGCGAGCTGAAGGACCTAGCCACCACCGTCGCCGAGACCGACTCCGTCGAGCCCATCGCGATCGACAGCCCTGAGGGTCTGGCGATCCTGCGCCACTCGGCGGCGCACGTGCTCGCACAAGCCGTGCAGCGGATCAACCCGCAGGCCAACCTCGGGATCGGCCCGCCGATCACCGACGGCTTCTACTACGACTTCGGGGTGAAGGAGCCCTTCACCCCTGACGATGTGAAGGCGATCTCCAAGGAGATGCAGCGCATCGTCCGCGAAGGCCAGCGGTTCGTCCGACGCGTGGTGAGCGACGACGAGGCACGAGCCGAGCTGGCCGCCGAGCCGTTCAAACTCGAACTGATCGGCCTCAAGGGCGGCACGGGCTCGGGCAAGGAGGCCGCCGAGGGCGCCTCCGTCGAGGTCGGCGCGGGCGAGCTGACCATCTACGACAATGTGAACCGCGACGGCGAAGTCGTCTGGAAGGACCTGTGCCGGGGGCCGCACCTGCCGAGCACCCGCCTGATCGGCAATGGCTGGGATCTGACCCGCATCGCCGCCGCGTACTGGCGGGGCAGTGAGAAGAACCCGCAGCTGCAGCGCATCTACGGCACCGCCTGGCCCTCCAAGGATGAGCTTCGCGCGTACCAGCAGCGCCTCGAGGAGGCAGCAAAGCGCGATCACCGCCGCCTCGGCAAGGAGCTGGACCTCTTCTCGTTCCCCGAAGAGGTCGGCTCCGGGCTGTCGGTGTGGCATCCTCGCGGCGGAATCGTCCGGCAGGAGATGGAACAGCACGCCCTGCACCGCCACCGCGCGGCCGGATACAGCTACGTGTACACCCCGCACATCACCAAGAAGGACCTGTTCATCGAGTCGAACCACCTGGTGACGTACGCCGAGGGGATGTTCCCGCCCATCCACATGGATGAGGAGCGCGACGAGAGCGGCGAGATCACCAAGCAGGGCGTCGACTACTACCTGAAGCCGATGAACTGCCCGATGCACATCCTGATCTACCGGGAGCGGGCGCGCAGCTACCGCGACCTGCCGATGCGTCTGGCGGAGAACGGCACGGTCTACCGCAACGAGCTCTCCGGCGCTCTGCACGGTCTGACCCGCGTGCGAGGGTTCACCCAGGACGACGCACACCTGTTCGTGACGCCCGAGCAGCTGGAGGGCGAGGTCGCGGAGGTGCTGGAGTTCGTCCTGTCGCTGCTGCGCGACTTCGGGCTCAGCGAGTTCGAACTCGAGTTGTCGATGCGCGACGACGAGAAGTCGAAATGGATCGGCGACGAGGCGCACTGGGCCGAGGCGACCGACGCGCTGCGCCGCGTCGCGCTCGCCAGCGGGCTGAAGCTCACCGAGGTCGCCGGCGAGGCGGCCTTCTACGGACCCAAGATCGATCTGAAGGTCAAAGACGCGATCGGTCGCACGTGGCAGCTGTCCACCGTGCAACTGGACTTCAACCTTCCGGAGCGGTTCCACCTCGAATTCACGGATCGCGACGGGACCAAGAAGCGGCCGGTGATGATCCACCGTGCGCTGATGGGCTCGATCGAACGGTTCTTCGCGATCCTGCTGGAGCACTACGCCGGCGCATTCCCGGTCTGGCTGTCGCCGGTGCAGGTGGTCGGCATCCCCGTCGCCGAGGAATACGCGGACTACCTCAACGAGGTGATCGTGAAGCTGCGTCGCGAGGGCGTGCGCGCGGAGCTCGACGCCAGCGACGATCGCATGCAGAAGAAGATCCGCACCCACACGACGCAGAAGGTGCCACTCCAGCTGATCGCGGGGGAGCAGGACCGCGCCGGCGGTACCGTGTCCTTCCGATTCCGCGACGGGTCTCAACAGAACGGCGTGCCGATCGATGACGCCGTGAACCGGATCCTGGCTGCGATCTCTGGCCGTGCGCTGGTGAACACCGCGGAGGACCTCGCGTGAGCGAGATCCCGGTCCCTGGGCGAGCGCAGCGAGTCGAAGGGGGCCCGACGGATGACGCGGAACTCGTCGACGCCGCCACCCTGGCCGGCGTGCCGGATGAGTTCCAGCGGCTGTGGACTCCCCACCGGATGGCGTATATCCAGGCGGGCCCGCAGCCGCTCCGCGACGCCTGCCCGTTCTGCGCCGCCCCGAAGATGTCGGACGAGGACGCACTGATCGTCGCGCGCGGTGAAACCGCCTACGTGCTGCTGAACCTCTACCCGTACAACTCCGGGCACCTGCTGGTGTGCCCGTATCGGCACATCTCCCAGTACGACGAGGCCACGCCGGAAGAGGTCGCCGAGATCGGTGCCCTCACGCAACGGGGAATGCAGGTGCTGCGCAAGGTCTCGCGGTGCGACGGATTCAACATCGGGATGAACCAGGGGCACGTGGCCGGTGCCGGGATCGATGGTCATCTGCACCAGCACATCGTGCCGCGCTGGACGGCCGATGCGAACTTCTTCCCGATCATCGCCAAGACCAAAGCCCTGCCGCAGCTCCTGGGCGACGTTCGCCGTGTCGTGGCCGACGCCTGGTACGACTGACGAGCGCAGGTCAGCGGACGCGGCGAGCCTGGAACTGCATGCGCGGGTGCGCGTACGACTCCTGCGACTGGATGAGCTGCAGTTCGCGATCTCCGGACAGGTAGGTGCGCTCCAGCAGGTCGAAGACGCTGGATGCTGTCCGCGCCACGGCGTCCGCGGCATCCCCGGTCCGTCGATAGTGCGCAGTGAACAGTGCTGCCGTCACATCGCCTGACCCGTTCGCCTTCATCGGCAGCAGCGGCGTCTGCACGATCCACGCACCGGTCTCGTCGACCGCCAGCATCTCGATGGTGTCGTCTTCGCGGTCCGGACGCTCGACGCTGGTGACGAGCACGACACGGGGACCGGTGGCGCGGACGCGGTCCACGGCCTCGAGGGTCGATTCCATCGTGTCGGGCTCGGTGTCCGTGAGGAATCCGAGCTCGAACTGGTTGGGCGTGATGATGTCGGCCGCAGGAACGACCCGGTCCCGCAGGAGCACCGGGATCGCGGGCGCGACGAAGCATCCGGACTTCGCGTTGCCCATGACCGGATCGCAGGCGTACAGCGCACCGGGATTGGCGGCTTTCACCCGGGAGACCGCGTCCAGGATCACATCGGCGATACCCTCGCCGCCCTGATAGCCCGACAGCACGACATCGATCTCACCCATCACGCCGCGTTCCTCGATGCCGATGATGATGTCGCGCACATCGTCGGGGCTGACCATCGGACCGCGCCAGGAGCCGTAGCCGGTGTGGTTGGAGAAGTTCACCGTGTAGACCGGGAGCACTTCGACCCCGATCCGCTGGAGCGGAAAAACGGCGGCGGAGTTGCCGACATGACCGTAGGCGACGGCGGACTGGATCGAGAGGATCTTCACCGCTCGATTCTCCACCCCCGGCCGGGTCCAGCAGACCGTCGGTGGCCCGCGTCCGCGACCGGATGGGGCCGCGCAGGCCAACTAGAATCAGGGATTATGACTGACAGCACCACGCCCTCGCCCTCGTCCGCCCAGCACGGATCGAGTCGCGTCAAGCGCGGCCTCGCCGAGATGCTCAAGGGCGGCGTCATCATGGACGTCGTCACGGTCGAGCAGGCTCGCATCGCCGAAGACGCCGGAGCCGTTGCCGTGATGGCGCTCGAGCGTGTTCCCGCCGACATCCGGGCGCAGGGCGGCGTGTCCCGCATGAGCGACCCCGACATGATCGACGCGATCATCGAGGCGGTCTCGATCCCCGTGATGGCCAAGGCCCGCATCGGCCACTTCGTCGAGGCACAGGTGCTGCAGGAGCTGGGCGTCGACTACATCGACGAGTCCGAGGTGCTTTCGCCCGCCGACTACGTCAACCACATCGACAAGTGGAAGTTCACGGTCCCGTTCGTCTGCGGTGCGACCAACCTCGGCGAGGCGCTGCGTCGCATCAACGAAGGCGCGGCGATGATCCGCTCCAAGGGCGAGGCCGGCACCGGTGACGTGTCCGAGGCGACCAAGCACATCCGCAAGATCTCCGGCGAGATCAACCACCTCCGCTCCCTGACCAAGGACGAGCTCTACGTCGCGGCCAAGGATCTGCAGGCGCCCTACGAGCTCGTCGCCGAGATCGCCGAGACGGGCAAGCTCCCGGTCGTGCTGTTCGTCGCCGGCGGCGTGGCCACCCCTGCCGACGCGGCGATGATGATGCAGCTGGGCGCAGACGGCGTGTTCGTCGGCTCCGGCATCTTCAAGTCGGGAAATCCCGCACAGCGCGCCGCCGCGATCGTCAAGGCGACCACGTTCTACGACGACGCGAAGGTCATCGCCGAGGTCTCACGCGGGCTGGGCGAGGCCATGGTCGGCATCAATGTCACCGACCTCGCCGCTCCGCACCGGCTGTCCGAGCGCGGCTGGTAGCGGCGGAAGCCGGTGAGCGGGTACGCGAGTGTCTGAGCGCCCCCGCGTCGGGGTCCTCGCGCTGCAGGGCGACGTGCGCGAGCACGCGCGGGTACTGTCCGATCTCGGTGCGGACGTGATCCTCGTGCGGCGCCCGGCCGAGTTGGCCGGTGTGCAGGGCCTCGTGCTTCCCGGGGGTGAATCCAGCGTCATCGACAAACTGTCGCGCGCGTTCGGGATGCAACAGCCGATCCGCGATGCGATCGCCGCCGGCATGCCCATGTACGGCACGTGCGCGGGTTTGATCCTCCTGGCCGACCGCATCACCGACGGCATTGCGGGGCAAGAGACCTTCGGCGGACTCGACGTGACCGTGCAGCGCAACGCGTTCGGCGGTCAGGTCGAGTCCTTCGAGACCGATCTCGACGTGCCGCTGCTGGAGGGCCCGCCGGTCCACGCCGTCTTCATCCGAGCACCCCTCGTGATCGACGTCGGGCCCGGGGTGGAGACGATCGCGAGCCTCGACGACGGGCGCGTGGTCGCGGTCCGCAGCGGCGCGCTCCTGGGCACGTCCTTCCATCCCGAGGTCACCGGCGAGCACCGCTTCCATCACCTCTTCCTCGAGACGGTGCGCGCAGCCTGACGTCGTGGCACCGGCGTATGCTCACCCGCATGACGAGCTGGGTCGCGCTTCTGCGGGGTGTCAACGTCGGCGGCATCACGGTGCGCGGCGCAGACCTCGCCGATCTGTTCCGGGGGTTGGGCTTCGACGGGGTGAAGACCGTGCTCGCCAGCGGCAACGTGCTCTTCGATGCGGATGCCGGGACCTCCGCGCGGTCGGACCTCAAGACCCGCATCGAGAAGGCCCTGCGTGACCGCTTCGGCTATGACGCGTGGATCGTCCTGGTTCCGCGGGTCGAGCTGGACGATGCGATCGAGGGCTTCCCGTTCGACGCCGAGGACGCCGACCGGCAGCCGTGGGTGATCTTCTGCTCCGATTCCGCGACGGTGGGCGAGCTTCTCGAGGCGGCCTCTTCCCTCGACGAAGGGGTCGACCCGGTCGCCCCCGGACGCGGTGTCGTGTACTGGAACCCCGTCAAGGGGACGACCGTCGACACGCCCTTCGCGAAGCTGTTGGCACAGAAGCGGTACAAGGCGATGACGACCAACCGCAATCTTCGAACGCTGCGCAAGATCGCCGGCCGGTGACGTCCGCGCGTGGGTGAGGGCGGAGCCACGTAAACTGGGGGAATGTCCGGCCACTCCAAGTGGGCGACCACGAAGCACAAAAAGGCGATCATCGATTCGCGCCGTGCCAAGTCGTTCGCCAAGCTCATCAAGAACATCGAAGTCGCGGCCAAGCTCGGCGGCGCGGATCTCGCGGGGAACCCGACCCTTCAGGACGCCATCCAGAAGGCGAAGAAGACCTCGGTCCCCATCGACAACATCAACCGCGCGGTCAAGCGCGGTGCCGGCCTGACCGGTGAGTCCGTCGATTACCAGACGATCCTCTACGAGGGCTACGGGCCGAACGGCGTCGCCCTGCTCATCGAGTGCCTCACCGACAACCGCAACCGTGCGGCTGCCGAGGTGCGCACGGCGATGACCCGCAACGGCGCGACGATGGCCGACCCCGGCAGCGTGGCCTACAACTTCCATCGCAAGGGCGTCATCGTCGTCTCCGGCGAGGGGACCAACGAGGACGACATCATGCTCGCCGTCCTCGAGGCCGGGGCGGAGGAGATCGAGCCGCACGCCGAGGGCTTCGAGATCCTCACAGAGCCGTCCGACCTCGTCCCGGTCCGTTCGGCACTGCAGGACGCGGGCATCGACTACGAGTCGGCGGACGTCGAATTCGTCCCGACGCTCAAGGTCGAGGTGGATGCCGACACCGCTCGCAAGGTCTTCCGCCTGATCGATGCACTCGAAGACAGCGACGACGTGCAGAACGTCTACAGCAACTTCGATCTGACCGCCGAGGTGCAGGCCGAACTCGAATCGGACGAGTAGCAGCGCGCAAGTGCCGCCTGTCGGGCGCGCCGTCGGTGGCCGCTCGCCGAGGCCGCTTAACGTGGGGGAGTGGCAGCCCTGCGCGTTATCGGCATCGACCCCGGCCTGACCCGCTGCGGTGTCGGCGTGGTCGACGTCGCCCGGAACCGGTCCGCGACACTCGTGCACGTGGGTGTCGTCCGTTCCGACCCGGGCGAGCCGATCGAACGCCGTCTCGCGACGATCGCCGCCGGCATCCGGGCGGTCATCGACCTCCACGGTCCCACCGTCATGGCCGTGGAGCGCGTGTTCTCGCAGAACAACCGCCATTCGGTGATGGGGACCGCGCAGGCCAGCGGCATCGCTCTGCTCATCGCCGGTGAACGCGGGCTCGCGGCCACGACGCATACCCCCACCGAGGTGAAGGCCGCCGTCACGGGGTACGGTGCCGCAGACAAGAGGCAGGTGCAGGCGATGGTCGCCCGCATCCTGCGCCTCGACGAAATGCCGCAGCCCGCCGATGCGGCCGACGCGCTGGCGCTCGCCCTCTGTCATGCGTGGCGCGGCGGCGCCGCACAGGCGCCCGCGGGTGGGACCCTCACGCCGGCACAGCGCGCGTGGGCGGATGCGGAGCGCCTGGCCCGCCGATGAGTGTGCTCGTGCTGAGCTTGTCGAAGCGTGTCGGTCGAACAAAACTGCGAACCGGCTCGTAGGCTCGTTGCATGATCTCCTCGTTGCGCGGTCGGGCCGCCCACATCGACACCGACTCGCTCGTGCTGGAGGTGGGGGGAGTGGGTCTGACGGTGGCCGTGACCCCACACGTGGCCTCGGCCACGAACGTCGGCGACGACGTGCACCTGCACACCAACCTGATCGTCCGAGAGGATGCGCTCTCGCTGTTCGGGTTCGAGTCCCGCGAGGAACTCCTGGTCTTCGTCCAACTGCTGAGCGTCACCGGCGTGGGCCCGAAATCCGCGCTCGGAGTGCTCGCGGCCCTCAGCGTCACGCAGATCGCCGAGGCCGTCGGATCCGACGACGACGCCCCGTTCCGTCGCGTGTCCGGCATCGGCCCCAAGACCGCCAAGCTCATCGTCGTGCAGTTGGCCGGCAAGATCGCCGCCCCTTCGCCGTCAACCGCAGGGCGACGAGATGTCGCACCCGATGTCGCGACCCAGGTCATGCAGGCGCTGGTCGGACTCGGCTGGAACGAGCGAGCCGCCGCCGAGGCGGTGGCAGCCGCCGCCGAGCAGGCCTCGCCCGCGGAGCGTGCGGCCGTCCCGTCGTTGTTGCGGCTCACCCTTGCCACCCTCGGCCCCGCACGTAAGGAGCATGCCGGTGGATGAGGTTCGCGACGCCGATGAACCGGTCGACGACCTCGAGCTGGCGATCGAGGGAGCACTGCGACCGGCATCGCTGTCCGAGTTCGTCGGGCAGCAGAAGGTCCGCGGGCAGCTCCAGCTGCTGTTGGATGCCGCACGCATCCAACAGCGCCCGGCCGACCACATTCTGCTGTCGGGCCCCCCGGGGCTGGGCAAGACGACACTCGCGATGATCATCGGCCACGAGAGCGGCCGACCGCTGCGCCTGTCCAGCGGCCCGGCGATCCAGCACGCGGGCGACCTGGCCGCTCTGCTGTCCAGCCTGACCCCGGGCGAGGTGCTGTTCATCGACGAGGTGCACCGGATGGCGCGCTCGGCCGAGGAGATGCTCTATCTCGCCATGGAGGACTTCCGCATCGACATCATGGTCGGGAAGGGCGCTGGGGCCACCAGCATCCCCCTGGATCTGGCTCCGTTCACGCTGGTCGGCGCAACCACGCGCTCGGGGCTGCTCCCCAACCCGCTGCGCGACCGGTTCGGCTTCACGGGGCACCTCGAGTATTACGAGCCCGCCGAGCTGGAACGGGTCATCGAGCGGTCAGCGGCCATGCTCGCCGTCGACCTGCCGCCCGCGTCGCGCGCCGAGATCGCCCGTCGGTCGCGGGGGACTCCGCGTATCGCGAACCGCCTGCTGCGGCGGGTGCGCGACTTCATGATCGTGCGCGGCGGAGGAGGCGACACGGCGACCGTCGACGCCGCCCTGGACCTGTACGACGTCGACGCGATCGGACTGGATCGCCTCGACCGCGCAGTGCTGGACGCGCTGGTGCGCCGCTTCGGAGGCGGTCCCGTGGGGCTGAGCACCCTCGCTGTGGCCGTGGGCGAAGAACCGGAGACGATCGAGTCCGTCGTGGAGCCCTATCTCGTGCGGATCGGCTTCATCGGGCGCACGCCACGCGGCCGCGTGGCGATGCCGTCGGCCTTCGAGCACCTGGGCGTTCGGCAGGCCGACTCTGTGCTCAGATTCAATGATCTATAATCGCTGGAGGCTCTCGCCTACCCTCCTCATGCAAGGCAGTGCCGCAACGGCGCGCGCCTGATTCGAAAGGTGCTCTCGCCTCCCATGGACATCGCCACGTTCTTCGGCAACTACGGCCTCATCATCCTGCTGGTCGTCCTCCTCGTCTTCATGTTCTGGAGCTCGCGTCGCCGGATGCAGAAGCAGAAGACCGAGCAGGAGCAGAAGGCCCGCCAGACCGTTCCCGGCGCGGAGGTCCTCATGCAGGGCGGCCTCTACGGCACGATCATCGCCTACGACCCCGACAACCTCGACCAGCCCGCTCTGGTCGAGATCGCGCCGGGCGTCCAGATCAAGGTCCACAGCCAGGCCATCCTGCGCGTCGTCGATCCCGTCGAGGGCGTCGTGACCGAGGACGAGCTCATCGAGTCCGAAGAGAGCGAAGCCGGATACATCGACGGCGTCGCCGGCGGCTCAATCAGCTCGATCAGCGACGACTACCGCCGGGCCGAATCACTCCCGCCGGTCGACCCCGACACCGACCTGGACAACAAGCCCAAGGCCTGACCACTCGCCCTCTCGGGCTCCCAGAAAGCTGACCCCTCGTGGCGACTTCCACCCCCGTCCGTCATGCCTGGCGCGCGCTGACCGGTCTTCTGATCGTCACCGCCGTGCTGTTCGGCATCAACGCGCTCGGCGTCCATGTCTTCAAAGCCAGTTCCTGGAGCCCCGAGCTCGCGCTCGACCTCCAGGGCGGGACGCAGATCATCCTCGAGGCGCAGACCGCCGACGGCGCGGCGCCGTCGAGCGAGCAGCTGAACCAAGCGGTCACGATCATCCGCCAGCGCGTCGACGCCTCCGGCGTGGGCGAGGCCGACGTGACGACCGAGGGTGGCAGGAACATCGTCGTCCAGATCCCCGGTCAGGCGGATGAGCAGACCCGTCAGCGCATCGAGGCCTCTGCCCAGTTGCAGCTGCGGGCCGTGCTGTACACCGCTCAGCCCGCGACGACGTTCGTGGGGGACGACGGCAAGCCGACGCCCTTCCCGACACCCGATCCATCGCTGAACTCCACCCCGACGGCCGAGCCGACGAACGGGAGCGATCCCGCGTGGATCACCGAGGCGCTGTTCGCACAGTTCAATGCGTACGACTGCGCCAATCCCGACAACGACCCGGCCAACGCCCCCAAAGACCAGCCGCTGGTCACCTGCGACGTGGACGGCACCGTGAAGTACATCCTCGGTCCCGTGGAGCTGGACGGATCGTCCATCTCGGACGCGACGTTCGGGCTGGAGCAGACGAGCGGTCGTTGGGCCGTCAACATCAAGTTCGACGACGCCGGCACCAAGACGTTCGGTCAGATCAGCCAGCGGCTCTTCGGGGCCACGTCGCCGCTCAACCAGTTCGCGTTCGTCCTGGACGGCAGCGTGCTCTCGGCTCCCTCGATGAACGCGATCATCCTGGGCGGCGACCCGAGCATCACCGGCAGCTTCACGCAGGAGACTGCCAAGACGCTCGCCGACCAGCTCAAGTACGGCGCACTGCCGCTCAGCTTCGAGGTCGTCAGCTCCGACACGATCTCGGCGACGCTGGGGTCGCAGCAGCTGCAGATCGGCCTCATCGCAGGTCTGATCGGCCTCGCGCTCGTGGCGATCTACTCATTGATCGTCTACCGGGCGCTGGGTCTGGTGATCATCGCGTCGCTGATCGTGATGGGTGTGCTGACCTATCTGGCGATCTGCATCCTCGCCTGGCGGATGGGATTCCGGCTGTCCCTCGCCGGCGTCGCCGGCCTGATCGTGTCCATCGGATTCACCGCCGACTCGTTCATCGTTTACTTCGAACGAATACGAGACGAACTGCGTGACGGTAAATCGATCACCGGGGCCGTCGAGGACGGATGGAGCCGCGCGAAGCGGACCATCTACATCTCGAAGTCGATCAACGTGCTCGCCGCGGTCGTCCTGTACATCCTGGCCGACGCCACGGTGAAGGGCTTCGCCTTCACGCTGGGTCTGACCACCGTCATCGACGTGTTGATCTTCATCCTGTTCACCCATCCCGTGATGCAGCTGCTCGCTCGTACGCGCTTCTTCGGTTCGGGGCATCCGCTCTCGGGCATGGATCCCGCGGCGCTCGGGGCGGTCTACCGCGGGCGTGCCCAGTTCCGCGCACCGGTGGCGCCTTCGTCCAAGACGGCGGCAGAGCGGCGCGCGTCGCGTTCGCGAGGTGAGGCCGAACGTCGTCAGACCATCGCCGAGCGCAAGCAGGCGGAGCTGGCCGACCTCACCGGCGCCGGCAAATCGTCCACACGCGACAAGGAGGGAGAGCTCTGATGCGTTCCATGAGCCAGCTCGGCAACGACCTCTACACCGGCAAGACCTCATTCCCGTTCGTCGGGCGCCGACGGCTGTGGTTCATCCTCGCGGCGATCCTCGTGATCGCCTCGGCGCTCGTTCCGCTCGTCCGGCCCATCCAGTTCTCGATCGAGTTCACCGGCGGATCACAGTTCACCGTGACCAACGTCAGCACGCCGGACCAGCTGCTGGCCACCGAAGCGGTCCAGTCCGTCGTGCCCGATGCCACCACGAAGGTCACGACCGTGGGGGACAGCAATGTCCGGGTCCAGACCGATCAGCTCACTCCTGCCGAGACGCAGGAGGTGACGGACGCGCTCGCGGAGATCTACGAAGTGCCCGTCACCGAGGTGACGTCGTCGTTCATCGGGCCGAGCTGGGGTGCCGATGTGACACGCCAGTCGCTGTGGGGCCTGGCGATCTTCCTCGCACTGACGTTCCTGATCCTCGCGCTGTATTTCCGCACGTGGAAGATGTCGGCCGCCTCGATCATCGGCCTGCTCGACGTGCTCGTGATCACGGTCGGCGTGTATGCGCTGTGCGGCTTCGAGATCTCGCCCGCGGCGGTGATCGGCTTCCTGACGATCCTGTCGTACGCGCTGTATGACACGACGGTCGTCTTCGACAAGATCCGGGAGAATACGACCGAAGACGGCGAAGTGTCAGGCCGCACCTTCGGCGAGTCGGTCAACCTCGCGGTGAACCAGACACTGATCCGCTCGATCAACACGACCGTCGTGGCCATCCTGCCGACGGGTGCGATCTTGTTCATCGGCGCACTGTGGCTCGGTGCGCAGACGCTGACCGACATCTCGCTCGCGATCTTCGTCGGAACCATCGTGGCGGCGTATTCCACGCTGTTCGTCGCGTCGCCGCTGTATTCGCTGTTCCGCGAGAGCGAGCCGAACATCAAGACGCGCGATGCACGCGTGCTCGTCGCGCGCGAGCGCGCCGGTTCGCCCGTCTAAGCCGGGCTTCCCGCACGGGAACCGCTGCTCGCCGCGGGCATAGGATTGGTGGATGCGGCGGAGGGGAGGTATCGGATGACCGAGACCGTTCCCCCCGCCCAGTCCTCGTCTTTGCGGCGCCTCGTGCCGCGCATCTTCTCGCGCTCGGCGCGCCGCGACGACGTCGAGCAGCTGCTGCGGACCGTGCGCACGCACCACCCCAAGGGCGATCTTTCGATCATCGAACGTGCCTACACGGTCGCCGATCAGGCGCACTCGGGCCAGAACCGCCAGAGCGGCGAGCCGTACATCACGCACCCGCTCGCCGTCGCGCAGATCCTCGCCGACCTCGGCCTCGGCCCGAAGGCGATCGCGGCGGCCCTCCTGCACGACACTGTGGAGGACACCGACTACGCGCTGGACACGCTGACGGCGGAGTTCGGTGACGAAGTGTCGATGCTCGTCGACGGGGTCACCAAGCTCGACAAGGTCAAGTACGGCGAGAGCGCGCAGGCGGAGACCGTCCGCAAGATGATCGTGGCGATGTCGCGCGATATCCGCGTACTGCTGATCAAGCTCGCCGATCGCCTTCACAACGCCCGGACGTGGGGCTTCGTCCCCCCGGAGAAGGCGCGCAAGAAGGCGACCGAGACGCTGGAGATCTATGCCCCGCTCGCGCACCGGCTCGGCATCCAGACCATCAAGTCTGAGCTGGAGGACCTGTCCTTCGCCGTCCTGCACCCCAAGCTCTACGCCGAGATCGAGAGCCTCGTCAAACAGCGCACGCCCCAGCGCGAGCAGTACGTGCAGAACGTGATCGAGGCGGTCGACACCGACCTGCGTGAGCTCCGCATCCGCGGTCGTGTCATGGGCCGGCCGAAGCAGCTTTACTCCGTTTATCAGAAGATGGTCGTCCGCGGACGCGAGTTCGACGACATCTACGATCTGATCGGCATCCGGATCCTGGTCGGGAGCGTCCGGGACTGCTACGCGGTCCTCGGTTCGATCCATGCCCGCTGGACGCCGCTGCCCGGCCGTTTCAAGGACTACATCGCCACGCCCAAGTTCAATCTCTACCAGTCGCTGCACACCACCGTGATCGGTCCTGGTGGGCGCACGGTGGAAATCCAGATCCGCACCAACGAGATGCATCAGCAGGCCGAGTACGGCGTGGCGGCGCATTGGAAGTACAAGGAGCGGCTGGTCGGCGGCAAACCCGACGCGAAGTCGATGGACACCGACATGGCGTGGCTGGCGCACATCTCGGACTGGCAGGCCGAGACCGCCGACCCGGGAGAGTTCCTCGACTCGCTGCGCTTCGAGATCGGCGCGAAAGAGGTCTACGTCTTCACGCCCAAGGGCCGCGTCATCGGCCTGCCCAGCGGCGCCACGCCGGTGGACTTCGCGTACGCGGTGCACACCGAGATCGGGCACCGGACGATGGGCTCGAAGGTCAACGGGCGCCTGGTGCCGCTCGAGTCAGAGCTGCAGAGCGGCGACGTGGTCGAGGTCTTCACCTCGAAGAACCCGGATGCCGGACCCAGCCAGGATTGGCTCACCTTCGTCAAGAGCACCCGCGCGCGCAGCAAGATCCGCGGCTGGTTCACGAAGGAACGGCGCGAAGAGGCCATCGAGCAGGGCAAGGAGTCGATCGCCCGGGCGATGCGCCGTCAGAACCTGCCCCTGCAGAGGCTGATGAGCCAGGACTCCTTCGCCGAGGTCGCGCACTCCCTCAAGTACGAGGACGTCTCGGCGCTCTATGCCGCTGTGGGCGAGGGGCACGTCTCCACGCAGTCGGTCATCGAGAAGGTGACCGCTCTGGTGAGCGCCGACGACACCTCGACCGGACCGATCGACCTGCCGCAGGTCGGCCGTTCCCGCGCGCCCCGCGGCGGCGACTCCGGCGTGCTGGTGCGCGGATCGCCCGACATCCTGGTCAAGCTCGCGAAATGCTGCACACCCGTGCCCGGAGACGAGGTCATCGGCTTCGTCACACGCGGCAGCGGTGTCTCGGTGCATCGCACCGACTGCACGAACATCAGCGCGCTCATGCAGGATCCGGAGCGGCTCATCGAGGTCGAATGGGCTCCGACCAGCAAGAGTGTGTTCCTCGTCCAGATCCAGATCGAGGCGCTGGACCGGTCCGGGCTTCTCAGTGACGTCACGCGGGTGCTGAGCGAGCACCACGTGAACATCCTGTCCGCCACGGTCTCCACCACGAATGATCGCCTCGCGTTGAGCCGGTTCGTCTTCGAGATGGGCGACATCGTCCACCTGGAGCGGGTCCTGAACGCGGTGCGGCGCATCGACGCCGTCTACGACGTCTATCGCGTCACGTCGTCCTGACCCCGCGACCCCGGTTCGCGCGCCGCGAGGCCGCGCAGGAACGCCAGCGCGGAGCGCTTGTTCGGCAGGGCGCCGTGCGATGCGAGCCACGCCATCGCCCCCGCGGCGAGCCCGGGTACGGAATCCGCCAGCAGTCGCGCGGCCTGCGCGTACTCGTCATCTGCGATACGTGAGAGGTCGGCGAGCGTGCGCACCGGATCGGTGACCCAGACGCCGCTGATGCGCATCATGTCGCTCGGGTCGACGCTCAGATCGCGGTAGAGCAGTCGGCGCCCGATGACCTGGTGGAGCCGACGCGACACCGCTCGCTGGACCGTATGCCGCGCCGGCGGAGCGTGCAGGGCGCCGTGGACCCACGCGGCGCTCAGGTGTGTCGCCGCCAGGGTCTCCCCGAGGATTCCACGCAGCGATCCGGCACGCAGCTCACGCGTTTCGACCGCATCGGCCGGAATGTACGCGTCACCCAGCTCGACGAGGTGGCCGTCCAGACGGGCCGCCGACAGCTCGGCCTGGGAGAGACGCTCGTCGGCGAAGTACAGGAAAGGTGAGGACATGACAGCCACTGTGGCTCACGACGGTGAACCGCGGGTGGCGTATGCCGGACTCTGTGGAGAACCCGACCGTCTGTTCTGCCGGGAGAGGTCAGCCGCCGAGAGCGTTCAGCCAGGCCCGGCGCGCCTCGAGCGCTTCGGTGGCGTTGGCGATCGCGGCCTTGTCGCCTGATTTCTCGGCGGTCACCAGTTCGTCCTCGAGCTTCGCGATCGCCTCGGTGAGCTGGCGCGTCATGTCGTTCGCACGCGCCTTGGTCTCGGGGTTGTTGCGCTTCCAGTCGGTCTCTTCGCGAGTGCGCAGCGCCGTCTCGATGCGACGCAGGTCGTCGTCGAGGACGCGCTCCTTGTCGCGGGGGAAGACCCGGCCGATGTCGTCCCAGCGACGCTGGACAGCGGTGAGCGCACTGCGGGCTTTGACGAGGTCGCGCTCGTCGGCAACCGCGCGAGCTTCATCCAGCAGCGCGCGCTTGGCGTCGATCTTCTCGCGGGATTCCTCTTCGTCCGCGGCCTCGCGTGCGCCGCGCGCACTGTAGAGGGCGTCGCCGGCGGCCTTGAAACGCGCCCACAGCGCATCGTCGGCCTTCTTGCCCGCGCGACCGGCGGTCTTCCACTGGTCCAGGAGCTCGCGGTAGGCGTTGATGCCGTCCTCGCCCTTCGGGCCGAGTGCCTCGGCCTTCTCGACGAGCTTCGCCTTCTGGTCGCGCACCGTCTTGTGGGCTTCGTCCAGTTCTGCGTAGAACTCGCGGCGGTGCTTGTCGACGATCGCCCGGGCGTCGCGGAACCGCTTCCACAGCTGCTGGCCGCTCGACTTCGGAAGACGTGGACCGTTCTGCTGCTGCGCCTGCCACTGGTCGAACAGCGAGGCCAGGTCGACCGAGGCCTGCTTCCACTGCACGGTGCGGGGGTCCCGCGCGGCGAGGGCCTCGGCCTTCTCCACCAGTTCGGTGCGGGCGCGTACGGCGTCATCCACAGCCTGCCGCGATGCGGCGGCCTCGGACTCGGATGCTGCGGCCAGGGTCCCGGTCAGCGCGAGCACACGCGCGTCCAGCGCCGCCAGGTTGCCCACGGCGGCCGCGTCCTGCAGCTTGGCATGCAGGGCGCGCGCTGTGGCTCGCAGGTCCGACGGCGATACACCGCCGCGACGGGAGCGCACCTCGAGGAGGGCCACCTCGCTGGCCAGGTCGGAGAACTTGCGCCGGTAGTAGGCCAGCGCCTCGTCGGCGGATCCGTCGGGGTACTGTCCGACGACACGCCAGCCGTCCGCCTCGCGCACGGAGACGGTGCCGTCGTCGTCGACGCGTCCCCACGGTTCCGTCTCGGTCTCCACCGGCGCGGCGTCGACGGACGAAGGCACGGCCTCCGCCGGTGAAGGCACAGCCTTCGCGGGGGAGGGCAGCGCCTTCGAAGGTGAGGGCACGGCCTTCGAAGGCGAAGGCACCGCCTGTGAGGGCGTCGCAGGTGCAGTCTCTTCGGATGCGACGGTCTCGTCCGGCGTATCGGAAGCGGGCACGGCGTCCTCGGTCGCCGTGGCGTCCGTCTCGGGCACGACGGTCTCGGCCTGGTTCTCGGTCACCTCGACGGGCGGAACGCCGGCCTCGACCGGGTTCTCGGTCCCCTCGACCGGCTCGACGGCCTCGATCGGGTTCTCGGTCACGTCAGCGGTCGGAACGCTGCTCTCCATGCCGGGATCGCTCTCCGGTGCGGATTCGGTGGGGGACGGGGGAGTGGACTCTGCTGCGGCAGTCACGGGATGCACCTCATCGCGGCTCTCGCCGCCTGTGGGGGATGGACGGCCCCAGCCTAGTACGGCACGGCCGGGCCGCCGAGAGCGCGAGCCACCGGCTCCTGCGGTCAGGGAGCCGGCGTCGGAGTCGGCGTCGCGTCCGGCGAGCTGCCGGGTGCGGGACTGGTCGTCGGTTCCGGGGATGTCGACGTCGAGGGGCTGGGCTCGGGCGCACCGGGTCCGGCCATGAAGTACGCCGCCTGGCCGGCGACCACGGCGAGGATCAGGAGTCCGCCGCCGATACCCGCGATGAGGTTGTCACGCGTGCGTCGACGGGACTGCCCCTCATGAAACGCACGGCGCGCCTGGTAGACACGGACGCGCTCCCGCTCCGCACGCGTGTCACGCTGCTTTCCACCCTGCGCCACGGGACCTCCTTCTTTCCCGAGCCGTCCCGGGCGGGTTGATCCTACGGCGCGGGTGAGAGCGCCGCCAAACCAGCCGCCGCCCCCGCGTCGGCTGCTCCCGTTACCCTTGACCAGTGACCTCGACCGCGCTCTTCCAGGGGCAGACCCCGCTCGCGGTGCGTATGAGACCGACTTCTCTCGACGAGGTGGCGGGCCAGTCGCACCTCCTGCGTCCCGGCTCTCCACTCGTCCTGCTCGCCCGGGCGGACGTGTCGACGGGAGCCGCGTCATCTGTGATCCTGTGGGGACCACCCGGCACGGGCAAGACCACCCTCGCCCAGGCGATCGCACGATCGTCCGGGAGGCGATTCGTCGAGCTCTCCGCCGTGACCGCGGGCGTCCGGGACGTGCGCGAGGTCATGCAGGAGGCGCTCACGCAGCGGGACCTCTACGGGCAGTCGACGATCCTGTTCCTGGACGAGATCCACCGCTTCACGAAGGCGCAGCAGGACGCGCTGCTGCCCGGCGTCGAGAACGGCTGGGTGGTGCTCATCGCGGCGACCACTGAGAATCCATCCTTCTCGGTCATCTCACCGCTGTTGTCCAGATCGCTCCTGCTGACGCTCCAGCCGCTGACCGACGATGATCTCGGGATGCTGCTGGACCGTGCGGTCGCGGACCCTCGCGGTCTCGGCGGCGCCGTGACGCTTCTGCCGGAGGCCCGCGACGCTCTCGTGCGACTCGCGTCGGGCGATGCCCGCCGCGCGCTGACGGCGCTCGAGGCCGCGGCATCCCTCGCCGAACCGGTCGACGAGAACGCCGACGAGAGCGGCGACGCGCAGGAGGAGAACTCCCTGCCGCCGGAGATCTCGGCCGACGACGTGTCCAACGCGGTCGACCGCGCTCTGCTGCGCTACGACCGGCAGGGCGACGAGCACTACGACGTGATCAGCGCGTTCATCAAGTCCATTCGCGGATCGGACGTCGATGCCGCGCTGCACTACCTCGCGCGGATGATCGAGGCGGGCGAGGACCCGCGCTTCATCGCACGGCGGCTGATCATCGCGGCGGCAGAGGACATCGGGCTCGCGGACCCGCAGGCGCTGCCGCTCGCCGTCGCCGCAGCGGACGCCGTGCAGTTCATCGGGATGCCGGAGGGACGCATCCCGCTGGCCGAGGCCACCGCATACCTGGCGACCACGGCGAAGTCGAACGCCGCGTACGTGGCGATCGACAAGGCGATCGCGGACGTCCGCGCGGGCGGGTTCGGCCGCGTCCCCCCGCCGCTGCGCGATGCGCACTACCCGGGCGCCAAGCGGCTCGGCCACGGCAAGGGCTACCGATACCCGCACGACTCGGACGTCGGGGTGGTCGCTCAGCAGTACCTTCCCGACGAACTCGTCGGACGGCGCTACTACGAGCCCACCAACCACGGCCAGGAACGCGAAGTCCAGGCGCGCCTCGACAAGATCCGTCGCATCCTCGGCTCCGGCTCCTGAGAAGGGCCCCGGACCCGGACCTGCTAAGCTGGACCGGCTCGAAACCCAGTTTTCGGGTATCTCCTACCCCCAACACACCTTCGGTGCGCCCCGACGTGCGCCCCGGATGGGAAGGGCAGCAGATACGTCCATGAGTCGCGAAAGACGCGGCCATGTCATTTTGGAAGGACACATCCGTGCCCACGAAGTCCCAGGACCGCCGCAAGGTCCGCCTGTCGCGCGCGCTCGGCATCCCGCTGACGCCGAAGGCCGCCAAGTACCTCGAGAAGCGCCCGTACGCGCCCGGGGAGCACGGCCGCACCAAGCGCAAGCAGGACAGCGACTACGCGGTGCGTCTGCGCGAGAAGCAGCGTCTGCGTGAGCAGTACGGCATCCGCGAGAAGCAGATGCGCAACACGTTCAACGAGGCGCGCAAGACCCAGGGGCTGACCGGTGAGAACCTGGTCGAGCTTCTCGAGATGCGTCTGGATGCCCTCGTGCTGCGTGCCGGGTTCGCCCGCACCACCGCTCAGGCCCGCCAGCTCGTCGTGCACCGTCACATCCTCGTCGACGGACAGCTCGTCGACCGCCCGTCGTTCCGCGTCAAGCCGGGTCAGCTCATCCACGTCAAGCCCAAGAGCGAGGGCACCGAGCCCTTCCAGGTGGCTGCCGCCGGCGGTCACGCCGAGGTGCTGCCCCCGGTTCCGGGCTACCTCGAGGTCGAGCTCGACAAGCTGCACGCGCGTCTGCTGCGTCGCCCGAAGCGCGCTGAGGTCCCGGTCACCGGTGACGTCCAGCTCGTGGTGGAGTACTACGCCGCGCGATAGCGCGACGTAGCGGTTGTCGAGTAGCGGCGCAGCCGCGTATCGAGACACGCCGCGCGATAGGGCCTGTCTCGATACGCGGCTCTGCCGCTGCTCTTCAACCGAGTACGCGTGCAATAGCCAATGCCGAAGGGCGCCGGGGAGACCCGGCGCCCTTTCGCGTGCGCGTACACTCGGTTGTCGTGCGAGCGCCTGCGAGCGTGTCGAGACACCCCTACGATGGGGGAGTGCCGCGCCCTGCGGACGAGGAAGTGGTGACATGAAAAGCCTGCTGTGGTTCCTGTTCGGCGTGATCGGCGGCTTCGTCGCCGCGCATCTCATGAACAAGGATCCCCGCGGCCACGAGGTCCTCGCCGATGTGGACGCTCGCATCACCGAGTTCACCGACCGGATCGGCGACGCCTATCGCGAGCAGGAGGCACGCTTCTCCGGAATCGTCGACGAGGTGAAGGATGCCGCGAACGACGCCTACGGCGCGGCGAAGGCATCAGCAGCGGAGGCCGTGGACACCGTGAAGGACACTGCCGCCGATGCGGTCGCGGCCACCGCCGATGCCGCAGCGGGCACGGTCGATGCGGCGGAGTCCGCCGCATCGAAGCTCACCGACTGATCGACCCGCCCGGCGGTGTCCCCGAAGGGGACGCCGCCCTTGTTCGAGGATTCTCATGAAGACCGCAGAGCTCGCCGACCGTTTTCTCCGCTATTTCGAGAAGCGCGATCACACCATCGTGCCTTCGGCGTCGCTGGTCACCGATGACCCGGCTCTGCTTTTCACCGTGGCGGGCATGGTCCCCTTCATCCCGTACCTCAGCGGCGTGGTTCCGGCACCGTTCCGGCGCGCCGCCGACATCCAGAAGTGCATCCGCACCAACGACATCGAAGAGGTCGGCAAGACTCCGCGCCACGGCACGTTCTTCCAGATGCTCGGCAACTGGTCCTTCGGCGACTACTTCAAGGAAGGCGCGATCACGTACGCGTGGGAGCTGCTGACCACTTCGGAAGCCGACGGCGGCCTGGGGTTCGATCCGAAGGACCTGTGGGTCACCGTCTACAAGGACGACGATGAGGCCGCTCGGCTGTGGCGCACGATCGCCGGGCTGCCCGAGGAGCGCATCCAGCGCCTCGACAAGGACACGAACTACTGGAGCACCGGGCTTCCGGGCCCGGCCGGCCCGTGCTCGGAGATCTTCTTCGACCAGGGTCCTGCGTACGGCATCGACGGAGGCCCCGCGACCGACGACGACCGGTACGTGGAGATCTGGAACCTCGTCTTCATGCAGTACGCGATCGACGATGTGACCTCGAAGTACGACTTCCGCATCGTCGGCGAGCTGCCGCAGAAGAACATCGACACCGGCATGGGGCTCGAGCGCATCGCGTTCATCAAGCAGGGCGTGCAGAACATGTACGAGACCGACCAGGTCCGACCGGTGCTCGATCTGGCATCCGAACTGAGCGGGCGGCGCTACGGCGCAGACCACGGGGATGACGTCCGGATGCGGATCATCGCCGACCATGTCCGCTCGTCGCTCATGCTGCTGGCCGACGGCGTCACACCGTCGAACGAAGGGCGCGGCTACATCCTCCGCCGTCTGATGCGCCGCGGCATCCGCTCGATGCGTCTGCTCGGAGTGGACGGACCGACCTTCCCCGAACTGTTCGCCGCATCCCGCGATGCGATGAAGGACGCGTACCCCGAACTGGGTACGGAGTACTCCCGGCTGTCCGCGTACGCGATCGCCGAAGAGGAGACGTTCCTGCGCACTCTCGCGGCGGGAAC
Source organism: Microbacterium terregens (assembly GCF_039534975.1). Lineage (NCBI taxonomy): Bacteria > Bacillati > Actinomycetota > Actinomycetes > Micrococcales > Microbacteriaceae > Microbacterium > Microbacterium terregens. The sequence goes on along the minus strand of NZ_BAAAWH010000001.1, from coordinate 1,953,131 downwards.
CACCACCCTGGACCTCTCGGTGGCCGAGACCAAGAAGTCCGGCGGCACCACGATCGCGGGTTCCGAGGCATTCCTTCTGCACGACACCTACGGCTTTCCCATCGACCTCACCCTCGAGATCGCCGAGGAGGCGGGGCTCACGGTCGACCGCGCCGCATTCGACACGCTCATGCTCGAGCAGCGCACCCGGGCCAAGGCGGATGCGCGATCGCGCAAGCGCGCGCTGGCCGACCACGGCGTCTACCGGGAATTCCGCGCCAAGGGCGAGACCGTCTTCACCGGGTACACGGATCTGGAGACCGAGTCCACCATCCTCGGCGTGCTCGTGGACGGTGTGTCCGTCGACCGCGCCAGGACCGGCGAGGTCGCCGAGGTCATCCTCGCCGACACCGCGCTGTACGCCGAGTCCGGAGGTCAGGTCGCTGACAAGGGCATCATCGTCGGTCCGGGGTACGAACTCGAAGTCCTCGACGTGCAGAAGCCGGTGGCGGGCCTGATCAGCCACACCGTCGAAGTCACCTCGGGCGAAGTGGGTGTGGGCCAGCCGGCGACGTCCGTCGTGGATGCCGTCAACCGCCGCGCCGCGCGTCAGGCGCACTCGGCGACCCACCTCGTGCATGCGGCCCTGCGCGACACGCTCGGCAAGAGCGCCACGCAGGCCGGGTCACTCAACCGCGCCGGGTACATGCGGCTCGACTTCACCTGGGGCCAGGCACTGTCTTCCGAGACCCGCACCGAGATCGAGGAGATCGCGAACAACGCCGTGCGGGACAACCTCGAGGTGACCACCCGGGTCGTGTCTCTCGATGAGGCCAAGTCCCTGGGCGCGATGGCGCTGTTCGGCGAGAAGTACGGCGACACGGTGCGCATGGTGGATATCGGCGGCCCCTGGTCGCGCGAGCTGTGCGCGGGAACGCATGTCGTCTCGAGTGCAGAGATCGGCCTGGTCAACCTCGTCGGCGAATCGTCCGTCGGAGCGTCCAACCGTCGCGTCGAGGCGCTGGTCGGGCTGGACGCGTTCCGCGACCTCGCCGCGGAACGGGCGATCGTGTCGCAGCTCACCTCGACGCTGAAGACTCCGCGCGACCAGCTGCCGGCTCGGATCGCCGAGCTGACCGCCAGCCTCAAGGCCGCGGAGAAGAGGATCGCCGCCTTCGAGGCCCGGGCGCTGACCGAGCGCATCCCGGCTCTGGCTGCGAATGCCGAGACGGTGGGTCCGCATCGTGTGGTCGCCGAGACGATCGGCGCAGCGTCCTCGGCCGATGACGTGCGCTCCCTGGCCCTCGGCGTGCGCGACCGGCTCGGCTCCGAGCCCGGTGTCGTCGTGATCGGCGCCGAGGTCGGCGGCCGGCCCGTCGTGATCGTGGCCACCAACGAAGCGGCCCGCACGGCCGGCGCACGTGCCGGGGCACTGGCCAAGGTCGCGGCGGCCACTCTCGGCGGCGGCGGCGGCGGACGTGATGACGTCGCTCAGGGCGGCGGCACCGATGCGACGTCCCTGCCGGCGGCACTGAGTGCCGTCAAGGCCGCGCTCGGGTCCCGGTGACCGGCTTCCGGCGGGGCGTGCGCCTCGGAATCGACGTCGGCAGAGCGCGGGTGGGTGTCGCGCGCTGCGACCCGGACGGGATGCTCGCGACGCCGGTGGAGACGGTGCCGCGCAACGACGACTCGATCCGGCGGATCGTCGCGCTGGCCGAGGAGTACGAGGCGAGCGAACTCCTGGTGGGGCTGCCACTGAACATGCGCGGCGAGGACACCGCCTCGACGACCGACGCCCGTTCCTTCGCGGCCGCGCTGTCCGCGGCATCCGAGCTGCCCATCCGCCTGGTGGACGAACGACTCAGCACGGTGTCCGCGCACGCGGCACTGCGAGACTCGGGCAGAACCCAGCGTTCATCTCGTAGCATTGTTGACCAGGTCGCGGCGGTTGTTCTGCTCCAGCAAGCACTCGATGTCGAGAAGAGCACCGGGCGGCCTGCCGGATCGCCCGTTCCCCCGGCCCAGGAGCCCGCCTGACATGCCCGATGCGAAGTCGCCCTTCGATGATCCGTTCGCGGATCTGTTCGGCAAGCTCCCTGATCCGCGTGAGCGGCGGGCCGCGGGCGAGGACGCCCCGCGCGGCACGTCCGAGCCGGTGACCCCGACCGGCGGCCGGAACGCGACCGGGGGGCGTCCGCTCTCGCGTCGCGAGGCGCGCGAGGCCGCCGCACGGCAGGCCGCGGCCCGCAAGAGCCCCGTCGAGGTCTCCGTCCCAACCCCCGCGCCCACTCCCGAGACATCTCCACCGGCCGCGCCCGCCCGCGCCGTGCCGGCGGCCTCGCCGCTGTCGGCCCCGTCCGTGCTGCCCGTCGATGACGCGCACAACTGGCCGGTCGTCGGGGGGTCCACACCCGGCTCGCCGTCATACAGCCGCACCGGCGAATCCGCGGCCCCGCGGGCTGTGGCCACCGCGACGCTCGAGGACCTGTTCACCGGGGAGCAGGCGACCAACAGCCTCGGGCAGGAGCCACCGCCCAGGAACAGGCGCAAACGCCGCATCGGCGGATGGATCGCTCTCGGCGTCGTGCTGCTGCTGATCGGCGGCATCGTCACGGGCGGACTCTGGGTCTGGAACACCTACGAAACCCAGATCCGTGAGGTGATGGGCTGGGAGGAACCGAAGGACTTCGAACCCGGCCTGGCCAACGGCGAGACGTTCGTGACGATCTCGTCCGGCGACACGGGCGGGCCGATCTCGCAGAGCCTGTTCGATGCGGGCGTCACCAAGACGCCCGGGGCCTTCTACGACTACCTGATCGACACGGCCCAGAATCCTCCCTTCGTCCCCGGCGTCTTCAAGCTGCAGAAGCAGATGACCTCGGCCGCCGCCCTCGAGGCGCTGCTGGATCCCGCCAACAAGCTGGAGAACACCGCGCAGCTGCGCGAGGGACTGACCGTGGAGCAATCGCTGCCGATCCTCGCCGAGGGCACGGGGCTGCCGATCGAGGACTTCCAGGCGGCGGTGGCCAACCCCGCGGACTACGGCGTACCGGCGGACAGCCTCGAAGGATGGCTGTTCCCGGCCACCTACACCTTCGATCCCGGCGCCACCGCGGCGGATGTCGTCACGACCCTGGTGAACCGGACCGTCCAGTCCCTGGATGCCGCGTCCGTGGCTGTCGACGACCGGCAGCGCGTGCTGACCATCGCCTCGATCATCCAGCGCGAGGCGCGCTTCGAGACCGACTTCTACAAGGTCTCCCGCGTGATCCAGAACCGCCTCTCACCGGACAACCAGCAGACGTTCGGAAAGCTCGAGATGGATTCGACAGCCCAGTACGGGTTCGGCGAGGCGGACGGCACCGCCAGCACATCCGAGGACGCCCAGTTCAACGACAACCCGTGGAACACCTATGTGCACCCCGGTCTGCCGATCGGGCCGATCTCCAACCCCGGCGACGTCGCCATCGATGCCGCGATGCATCCGGCCGACGGCGACTGGCTCTACTTCGTGACGGTCAACCTCAACACCGGTGAGACGGTCTTCACGTCGAACCTGACGGACCACAACAAGGCGGTCGCGCAATGGCAGGCGTGGTGCACTGAGAACCCCGACGCAGGATGCTGAGGCCGGAAGCCACGCGCCTGGAGGTGTGGGGCGATCCCGTCGCGCACAGTCGCTCACCCCAACTGCACGCGGCGGCCTACCAGGCACTGGGCCTGGACTGGACCTACGACCGACGCCGCGTGACCGCCGCCGACTTCCCTCGTGAGCTGGCCGGACTCTCGGACCGTTGGCGAGGCCTGTCCCTGACGATGCCGCTCAAGGGGCGCGCGTTTCAGGCGTCCGCCCGGCGGGACCGGCGCGCGGAGCTGACCGGAGCGGTCAACACTCTGTTGCTCGCCGGCGATGGCCCCCGCGGGTTCAACACCGACGTGGGGGGGATCGTGCGCGCCCTCGAGGGCGAGGGCGTGCCCGGGCTGGACCGGGCGCGCATCGTCGGCGCCGGTGCCACGGCGATGTCCGCACTCGTGGCTCTCAGCGAGCTCGGGGCAAACCGCGTCGAGGTCGTGGCTCGGCGCAGCGCCGCGATCGAACCGCTCGCCGGTCTGGGCGCGACGATCGGCGTCGAGGTCATCGGTGTGCCCTTCGACGCGCCCGCCCACACGGAGACGCCCGTCACGATCGCGACCCTGCCCGGAGACGCGGCGGTTCCCGCGGCCGCGGCCGATGCACTCGCCCAGCGCGGCGGACTTCTGCTCGATGTGGTGTACGGCCACTGGCCCACCGCATTGGCGGATGCCTGGGAACGCGCGGATCGCCCGGCGACGTCCGGCCTCGGGATGCTGCTGCATCAGGCGCTTCTCCAGGTCCGCGTCTTCGTCACCGGAGGCACCGACGAGGCTCTCGAGAACGAGAGCCTCGTCCTCGCCGAAATGCAGTCGGCGGTCGTGGGAGACTAGACGAATGCTCCGCGTGCTCACGGCCGGCGAATCCCACGGCCCCGAACTGGTCGCCATCATGGAGGGTCTGCCCGCGGGCGTCCCCGTGTCGCGCACCGCGATCCAGGCCGATCTCGCCCGCAGGAAGCTCGGCTACGGCCGAGGCTCGCGGATGAAGTTCGAGGAGGACGAGCTGACGATCTCCGGCGGCGTCCGGCACGGATCCAGCCTCGGAAGCCCCATCGCGCTGCGCATCGGCAACACCGAATGGCCCAAGTGGGTCGAGGTGATGAGCCCTGAGCCGATCGACCTGACCGACATGTCCCGCGGACGCGGGGCGCCATTGACCCGCCCCCGCCCCGGCCACGCGGATCTGGTCGGCATGCAGAAGTACGGATTCGACGAGGCCCGTCCGATCCTCGAGCGCGCGAGCGCCCGAGAGACCGCGGCACGCGTCGCGCTGGGCGCGATCGCACGCGGATTCCTGGCCGAGCTCGGGATTCGGCTTGTCAGCCACACCCTCTCCATCGGTCCCGTGCGCGTCCCCGAGAACGCGGCCCTGCCCACGCCCGACGACGTCGACGCGCTCGACGCCGATCCGCTGCGCTGCTTCGACCCGGCCACGTCGGCCCTCATGGTCGAAGAGGTCGACGACGCCCGCAAGGACGGCGACACGCTCGGCGGCATCGTGGAGGTGCTCGCCTACGGTGTCCCGCCCGGGCTCGGCTCCCACGTGCACTGGGACCGCCGCCTGGACGGCAAGCTCTCGCAGGCGCTCATGAGCATCCAGGCCATCAAGGGCGTGGAGGTCGGGGACGGATTCCTCACCACCACGCGCCGGGGATCGGCGGCGCACGACGAGCTGTTCGCGACCGAGCAGGGGATCACCCGCTCCAGCGACCGCGCCGGCGGCATCGAAGGGGGAATGTCGACGGGCACCGTCCTGCGCATCCGTGCCGGCATGAAGCCGATCGCCACGGTGCCGCGCTCGCTGCGCACCATCGACGTCGCAACCGGCGAGACGGCGTCGGCCCATCACCAGCGTTCCGATGTGTGCGCGGTCCCGGCCGCGGGGGTCGTTGCCGAGGCGATGGTGGCACTCGTTCTGGCGGAAGTGGTGCTGGAGAAGTTCGGCGGCGACAGCGTCGTCGAGACGCGCCGCAATCTCGAGGGGTACCTCGCCGCCATTCCCGAGACGCTCCGGACGCACAGCGAGAGCGATCCCGCCCTCATCGAGCATGACCTCGCCCGGTAGCGCGATCGTCCTGATCGGACCCATGGGTGCGGGCAAGACGAGCGTCGGCCGGCGCGTGGCGCGCGCGCTGGGGCAGACCTTCACCGACACGGACAAGGCGATCGTGCGCGATCACGGTCCGATCCCCGAGCTCTTCGCGAGCTTCGGCGAGGCCCGCTTCCGCGAGATCGAGCGAACGGCCGTCGCGGACGCGCTGGCACGGGGCGGCGTGGTCGCCCTCGGCGGCGGTGCCATCCTGGATGCCGCCACCCGGGCGGATCTGGCCGCGCATCGCGTCGTGCTGCTGACCGTCTCGCCGCACATCGTCGCCGGCCGTCTGCACGGCGGCGACCGCCCCCTGCTCGCCGACGCCGACCCGGTCGCGCGCTGGCAGCGGATCTTCGCCGAACGCCGCGGCCTGTACGAGGAGGCCGCCGACGTCACCTTCGACACCTCCTCGGGCCCGCTGGCGGCCGTCGTCGCAGACATCGTGTCCTGGGCGAAGCAGACTCAGACCGCCGAGGAGGACGCATGACCGAAACCACCACCATCTCCGTTCCCGGGGAGACCGGCTACGACATCACGATCGGGCGCGGCATCCTCGACCTGGTCGGCGCAGCGCTCGACCCGGCCGTGCGGAAGGTGCTCGTCGTGCACCCCCCGACCCTGGGCTCCGCGGCCGCGGAGCTCCGCGAGCGACTGATGTCAGACGGCACCCGCGAGGTGCTGCTGGCCGAGATTCCGGACGCCGAGCAGGGCAAGCGGGTCGAAGTCGCCGCGTTCTGCTGGCAGGTCATGGGAAAGGCGGACTTCACCCGCACGGACGCCGTGGTGGGGTTCGGCGGCGGCGCGGTCACCGACCTGGCGGGTTTCGTGGCCGCCACGTGGCTGCGCGGCGTGCAGGTCGTTCAGGTGCCGACCACCGTGCTGGGCATGGTCGACGCCGCGGTCGGCGGAAAGACCGGCATCAATACGGCGGAGGGCAAGAACCTCGTCGGCGCCTTCTGGGCCCCGCGCGCGGTCGTCTGCGACCTGAGCACCCTGGAGACCCTCTCTCCGAACGAGGCGGTGGCCGGGTTCGCCGAGGTCGTCAAGGCGGGGCTGATCTGGTACCCCGAGATCCTGGACATCATCGAAGCTGACAGCGCCGCCGCGGTGGATCCGACCAGCGACTCCTTCCGGCGATGCATCGAACTGGCGATCGGCATGAAGGCCCACGTCGTGGGGGAGGACTTCCGCGAAGGCGGTCTGCGCGAGGTGCTCAACTACGGCCACACCCTGGGTCACGCCATCGAGCACGCGGAGCGCTACCGCTGGCGTCACGGGGCGGCGATCTCGGTCGGCATGATGTACGCCGCCGAGCTCTCACGGCTGGCCGGACGACTGCCGGATGCCGCGGTCCAGCGTCACCGCGGCGTCCTCGAGCTGCTGGGACTGCCCACGACGTACCGCGCCGGGGCATGGCCGCAGCTGCTTGCCACGATGCAGCGCGACAAGAAGAGCCGCGCGGGGATGCTGCGCTTCATCGTCCTCGATGACATCGCGCGGCCGACGGTGCTGCGAGCGCCGGACGAATCACTCTTGTTCGCCGCGTACCAAGAGATCGCCGGCTGATGTCTGCGCACGCGCCGCGTCGCCTGCTCCTGGTCAACGGGCCGAACCTGAACCTGCTCGGCACGCGGGAGCCGGACGTCTACGGATCGCAGACGCTCGCCGACGTCGAAGACCTCGCGGCGGCCACTGCCGCCGCAGCCGGCTTCGAGATCCGCGCGGTGCAGAGCAATCACGAGGGCGTCCTGATAGATGCGATCCACGCCGCCCGGCAGGACTGCGCGGGAATCGTCATCAACCCGGGCGGTCTGACCCACACCTCCGTCGTGCTCCGCGATGCGCTGTCCGCGGTCGCGCTGCCGGTTGCCGAAGTGCACATCAGCAACGTCTACGAGCGGGAGCCCTTCCGGCATCACTCCTACGTGACGGATGTCGCTGTCGTCCACGTGATCGGCGAGGGTGTCAACGGATATGCGACCGCAATCACGCGCCTGATCGCCGTTCTCACCGGGCAGGCGGACGGCTGAGACCCAACCGCCGCCGCTGCATCCCGTAGAATCGAGCGTCGGCAACAACCGGCCGCGGTTCCTGAGCTTGTCGAAGGGCGGCGACCTGAATCGGCGCTTCGCGCCCCGTGCTCCCTCACGATCGGAATCACTTCGTCATGGCATCCACCGCAGACATCAGAAACGGCGTCGTCCTCAGCATCGACGGACAGCTGTGGAACGTCATCGAGTTCCAGCACGTCAAGCCCGGAAAGGGCGGCGCCTTCGTGCGCACCAAGCTCAAGAACGTCGTCTCGGGCAAGACGGTGGACCGCACTTACAACGCCGGCGCCAAGATCGAGATCGAGAACGTCGACCGCCGCGACTTCACGTACCTGTACAACGACGGCGAAGCGTTCGTGTTCATGGACGTCGCCGACTACGACCAGCTCACCGTTCCGGCGACGGTCGTCGGCGACGCCGCGAACTTCCTCCTGGAGAACCAGCAGGTCCAGATCGCGCTGAACAACGGCAACCCGCTCTATGTGGAGCTGCCGGCATCCGTCGTCCTGGAGATCACCTACACCGAGCCGGGTCTGCAGGGCGACCGCTCGTCGGCCGGCACCAAGCCCGCCACCGTCGAGACCGGCTATGAGATCCAGGTGCCGCTGTTCCTCGAGACCGGCACGAAGGTCAAGGTCGATACCCGCACGGGCGACTACCTCGGCCGCGTCAACTAGCGCGGCGGAGCCCCTCTTCATGAGCGCACGTACCAAGGCGCGCAAGCGTGCCCTCGACATCCTCTTCCAGTCCGACGTCCGCGGGGACGACCTCTCCGTCACACTCGCCGCGGAGGCCACGCGCGCCGCGAACGAACCGGCCCGCGAGTCCTCGTGGCTCTACGCCCGCGAGATCGTCGACGGCGTGATCGACAACCGCGACGAGATCGACGAGCAGATCAGCACCTTCGCCAAGGACTGGTCGCTCGCGCGGATGCCCGCCGTCGACCGCGCTCTGCTGCGAATGGGCGTCTGGGAGATCCTCTTCAACGACGAGGTGCCCACCGCCGTTGCGATCGACGAAGCGGTCGACCTGGCCAAGGAGTTCTCGACCGACGATTCGGGAGCCTTCGTGCACGGAGTCCTCGCTCGAATCGCCCGTTCCTCCTGATCGCGGCGCACAGGACCGGCTGCCGCACAGCCGGTCGACAGGAGCGCCGCACGGCCGCACCGTAGAATCGGGGCGTTCACAAGACGACGTCATCTGAGGATATGGGAGCGCCATGAGGATCACGGGCCTCGGCCACGCAGGCATGTTCATCGAGACCCGCGGCGGCAGCATCCTGTGCGATCCGGTGATCGGTCCGACGTTCTTCGGATCGTGGTTCCCGTTCCCCGACAACCGAGGGCTGGATTGGGAGAAGTACGGCAAGGCCGACTTCCTCTACATCTCGCACCGCCACCGCGATCACTTCGACCCGGCACTCATGGAGCGCGTCGTTCCGAAGGACATCAAAGTCCTGCTGCCGGACTACCCCACCGATGATCTCGAGCAGGATCTGCGCCGTCTCGGGTATAGGAACATCCTCTACACGCAGGCCGGCGTGCCGCTGGAGTTCGGTGACCTGAAGGTGATGGTGACGCCGCTGCGCGCGCCGAGCGACGGTCCGATCGGAGATTCGAGCCTCTCGGTCGATGACGGCACTGCCGGCATCCTGAATCAGAACGACTCGCATCCGCTGGACCTGGACACGCTGCTCCGCTTCAGAAAGCCCGACGCGTACTTCACGCAGGTCTCGGGCGCCATCTGGTGGCCGATGGTCTACGACCTGCCCCAGGACGCCAAGCAGAACTTCGCGCGGCTGAAGCGCGACGCGCAGAACAAGCGCGCGATGTACTACATCGAGAAGGTCGACGCCGAGCATGTCTTCCCGATGGCCGGGCCGCCGATGTTCCTGCGCGAGGATCTGTTCCGCTACAACGGGTTCGGACTTGACGACGACTCGATCTTCACGGATCAGCGGCAGTTCCTCGCGCATATGGCAGCGCTGCGCCCCGAGCAGAAGGGCTACGAATTCGTTCCGGGAACCGTCGTCGAGCTGAACGACGGTGAGATCTCGGTGACGCAGACGCTCTACACGGATGCCGAGATCGACCGCATCTTCGACGAGAAGTGGGACTATCTCGCCGAGCAGCGCGACTCACGACAGAACGAGATCGCGGCGGAGGAGGCGTCCCGTGCCCCGGTCCTGGCACCGGACGAGATGCTCGCGGCGATCCGGGACTGGTGGGAGCCGCTCCTGCGCCGCGGCCGGACGATCCGCAACGGCGTCGGAGGCAACGTGCGATTCCGGATCGGCGACCTCGACATGGTGGTGGATTTCCCGAAGGCGAAGGTGCGGGCCTACGCGGGGGAGGACTGCATCTACTGGTACACGATCCCGGCCGACCTCGTCTCGACGAACATCCGCGACCACGAGATCGACTGGTCGAACTCCATCTTCCTGTCGATGCAGTTCCACGTCGGTCGCAGTGGCAAGTTCAACGAATTCCTCACGACCTTCCTGAAGTGCCTGTCCCGCGACCGCATCGAGTATGTCGAGAACTGGTACGCGGAGCAGACCGACCAGACCGAGGATGCGCAGCTCGGCGACTGGATCGTGCAGCGGCGATGCCCCCACCTGCGGGCGGACCTCACCAAGACCGGAAACATCGAGGACGGCGTGCTCACGTGCAGCCTGCACGACTGGAAATGGGACCTCGCCAGCGGCAAGTGCCTCACCACGCAGGGGCACCCGATCCGCTCTCGCAGCGCCGAGGATGCGCTCTCGCCCGGGGCCACCAGCCCCGCCGTCGCGTAAGGCATCGCCCGGGCCTCGACCACGGCCGTGTATCACCGAGCGTCGTTCGTCCTCTTGATCCAGGAACCGCACAACGAGCGGATCCCGGCCGATCAAGGAGCCTCGCATGACCACCATTCCCGTCCGCCACGGCGCCGTCGGCGTCGTCTCCGGGCCACGCACGTCGCCGATCCGGCGCCTCGTCCAGTTCGAGGCGAACGCCGAGGCCGCGATCAAGATCTTCCTGCAGCGCTGGAGCATCCCGGTCCTGCGCATCGCCCTCGGAGGCGTCTTCGTCGTCTTCGGCGCGTTCAAGTTCGTGCCCGGCATGAGCCCGCTCGAGACCCTGGTCCAGTCGACCTGGGAACGGCTCACGTTCGGCATGATCACGGGGCCGACGGCGATGGTCCTGACAGCGATTCTGGAGGTCGTCGCCGGTGGACTGCTCATCGCGGGCGGGGTCTTCGCCCGCGCCGGTCTCGTCGTCCTCGCCGTGGCGTACGTCGGCATCCTCTCGCCGATCGTGCTGATGCCGTCCGAGGTGTTCGGCGCGGCCGGACCGACGCTGACGGGCCAATACATCTTCAAGAACGCCGTCCTCATCGCGGCCGCTCTGGTCGTGGCATCGCGTGTGCTGAAGGGACCCGACACGAAGCGGTGACCTGCGCGCATTCTCCGGTCAGCTCCCGAGGGAGCCGGCCGGAGTCATGTCAGGTCGGGGCCGCGGCGGCCCGCTATTCGCGTCGGGTAAGATCGATCGAAGCAACCTTTAACACCGTCCAGTGAGGCGGAGAAGGGAGCGGCGGATGAGCACGCGAACCGTGCTGCATGAGGCCGACATCGCCCGGGCCCTGACTCGGATCTCTCACGAGATCCTCGAGTCCAACCGCGGACCCCATGGGCTGGTGATCCTCGGCATCCCTACTCGCGGCGTCGCCCTCGCGAACCGCATCGCCACACTGATCAGCGAGTTCAGCGGCACCGTCGTGCCGGTGGGCGCGCTCGATGTGACCATGTACCGGGACGATCTGCACCGCAATCCGACCCGAGCCCCCCAGCCGACGTCGATTCCCGCGGGCGGAATCGACGGTGCCGTCGTCGTCCTGGTCGACGATGTGCTCTTCTCCGGCCGCAGCATCCGTGCCGCACTGGACGCGATCCAGGACATCGGGCGCCCGGCGGCGGTCCGCCTTGCGACCCTGGTGGATCGCGGACACCGTCAGCTGCCGATCCGACCCGACTTCGTCGGGAAGAACCTGCCGAGCTCCTCGGACGAGCGCGTCAACGTGCGGCTGGCCGAGGTGGACGGCGAGGAGTTCGTCACGATCCAGGGAGCGGACTCGTGAGGCATCTCCTGGATACCAAGACGCTCTCGCGTGCGGACGCGCTGGAGATCCTCGACGTCGCCGAGGACATGGCCGACACGCAGCAGCGCGAGGTCAAGAAGCTTCCGACACTGCGCGGCAAGACCGTGGTCAACCTCTTCTTCGAGGACTCCACGCGCACGCGCATCTCCTTCGAGGCGGCCGCGAAGCGTCTCAGTGCCGATGTGATCAACTTCTCCGCGAAGGGCTCCAGCCTCTCGAAGGGCGAGTCGCTGCAGGACACCGCGCAGACGCTCCAGGCCATGGGTGCGGATGCCGTCGTCATCCGCCACGGCGCTTCGGGCGCGTCGCGGACGCTGGCAACCAGCGGCTGGATCACCGCGGGCGTCGTCAACGCCGGTGACGGCACGCACGAGCACCCCACCCAGGCGCTGCTGGATGCCTACACCATCCGCAAACGGCGCTTCGGCGGCGGCGGCAGCCGGGGCCGGGACCTGTCCGGAGTGAAGGTCACCATCGTGGGCGACATCCTCCACTCCCGGGTCGCCCGCTCGAACGTCTGGCTGCTGGACACGCTCGGCGCTGAGGTCACCCTGGTGGCCCCGCCCACGCTCGTGCCCCAGGACGTGTCGGCCTGGCCGGCGCGGGTGATCTTCGACCTGGACGACGCGGTCGCGGCGGAACCGGACGCCCTCATGGTGCTGCGGATCCAGCTGGAACGGATGAATGCCGCGTATTTCCCCACTGAACGGGAGTATTCCCGCCGCTGGGGTCTGGACGCGCGCAGGCTGGAGGTGCTTCCGCCGGGTAGCATGGTGATGCATCCGGGCCCGATGAATCGAGGCCTGGAGATCTCCGCCGAAGCCGCCGATTCCCCCCGGTCGACCGTGCTCGATCAGGTGACGAACGGCGTGTCCGTGCGGATGGCGGTGCTCTACCTGCTGTTGGCGGGAGAACGTGCCGGGGGACCGGCGAATGACGAGAGGGAGGACGCATCATGACCGCCCTCGACAGCGCTTCGCACCGCAACCCTCGGACAGAGACCCTTCTCATCCGCGGCGCGCGACTCGAAGGTGGCGGCACCGGCGACCTTCTCGTCCAGGACGGGGTCATCGCCGCGTCCGGCGGAACGCTCAGCCGCGCCGGCGCCACCGTGATCGACGCCGAGGGTCTGGTGGCCCTTCCCGGCCTGGTGGATCTGCACACGCATCTGCGCGAACCGGGATACGAGGCATCCGAGACGGTCCTCACCGGGTCCCGCGCTGCGGCAGCCGGCGGTTACACGGCCGTCTTCGCAATGCCGAACACATCACCCGTCGCGGACACCGCCGGAGTCGTCGAGCAGGTGCTCGCCCTCGGCGAAGCGGCCGGCTTCGCGACCGTGCAGCCCATCGGTGCGGTCACGGTCGGGCAGCAGGGCGAACGCCTCGCCGAACTCGGCACGATGGCCGACTCCCGCGCCCAGGTCCGTGTCTTCAGCGACGACGGCTCGTGCGTCTGGGATCCCCTGATCATGCGCCGCGCGCTGGAATACGTGAAGGCCTTCGACGGTGTCATCGCCCAGCACGCGCAGGACCCACGGCTGACCGAAGGCGCCCAGATGAACGAGGGCGCGGTCTCAGCTGAGCTGGGCCTGGCCGGATGGCCCGCCGTGGCGGAGGAGTCCATCATCGCGCGCGACGTGCTGCTCGCCGAGCACGTCGGATCGCGCCTGCACGTGTGCCACCTGTCCACTGCGGGATCGGTCGACATCATCAGGTGGGCGAAGCGGCGCGGCGTGAACGTGACCGCGGAGGTCACACCGCATCACCTGCTGCTCACCGACGAACTCGCGCGCGACTACGACGCCTCCTTCAAGGTGAACCCGCCGCTGCGGCGCGAGGAGGACGTGCGCGCCGTCCGGCGCGGACTGGCCGACGGCACGATCGACATCGTCGCCACCGATCACGCACCGCACCCGGCCGAAGCGAAGGCCTGCGAATGGCAGACGGCGGCCAACGGCATGGTCGGTCTGGAAAGCGCGCTGCGCGTCGTCCAGCTCGCCATGGTCGACACCGGCATGCTCTCCTGGCCCGATGTCGCGCGGGTGATGTCACGGACCCCCGCCCGCATCGGGCGCCTGCGCGGACACGGCACGCCCCTGGCGACCGGGGAAGCGGCATCCCTCACGCTCTACGACCCGGCGCCGACCCGCACGTTCTCGAAGGAGGATCTTCACGGACGCAGTCGCAACTCGCCCTACCTCGGACGCGAACTGCCCGGTGAAGTGCGGTGGACGGTGTACGGCGGCGTCGTCACGGTCGCCGACGGCGCGCTCCTGGACGCACCGGGGGTGCGCGCGTGACGCGCGAGGGGGCGCTGGCCGTGATGATCGCGGTCGCCGTGGTGCTGATCAGCGTGCTGGCCTGGGCGTGGTGGCGGCGCACCCGCCGCGACTCCGGCCTGCGCGCCCCGGTCGGGGAGGCTCCGGCGGATGCCGCTGTCCTCAGCCGCCACGACAGCCTCTACGTCGCCACCACACGCCATGGCGAGCCGCTGGAGCGCCTCGCCATCCGTGGCCTGGGCTTCCGCTCTCGCGCCGACCTGGTCGTCACCAGCGCCGGCGTGGCCATCGACCTCACCGGCCAACCGCGTCTGTTCGTTCCGACCGCGCAGATCGTCGAGGTCGCCCAGGCGACCGTTGCGATCGACCGCGTCGTGGAGCGCGACGGGCTGGTCCGCATCTCGTGGCGACTCGACGGTCAGTCCGTCGTGGACTCCTATTTCCGGCCCCAGGATGCCTCCGCCCGCGTGGTGGCCGACGAAATCTCCGCACTCTCAACCCAGACAGGAACGAACGAATGACTGTTCCCCTAGACACCCGCGCCGTGGGCGCTCCTGCCGACCCCGCCGTCCTCGTGCTCGAAGACGGCACCCGTCACGTCGGACGTGCGTACGGCGCCCGCGGAACGTCGTTGGGCGAGGTGGTCTTCGCCACTGGGATGACCGGGTACCAGGAGACCCTCACCGACCCGTCGTACGCCGGCCAGATCGTGCTGCAGACGGCCCCGCATATCGGGAACACCGGCATGAACGCGGAAGACGCCGAGTCCCGCCGCATCTGGGTCTCCGGCTACATCGTCCGCGACCCCTCACGCATCGTGTCGAACTGGCGCGCCGAGGAATCGCTGGACGACGCGCTCGTCGGCGATGGCGTCGTCGGCATCAGCGGCATCGACACCCGAGCGATCACCCGGCACATCCGCGCCGCCGGCAGCATGCGCGGCGGCATCTTCTCGGGCGACGCTGCGAGCCTCGACCCCGGCGAGCAGCTGGCGATCGTCCAGGCCGCACCCGAGATGACCGGGCAGAACCTGTCCGCTGAGGTCTCGGTGGACCGCGCCGAAGTGACGCCGGCAGTTCTCTACGCGGGTGTCGAACGCATCGGCAACCTCGCGGTGCTCGACCTCGGCGTGAAGCAGTCGACCATCGACAATCTCGCTGCGCGCGGCTTCGACGTCCACGTGCTTCCTCAGGACGTCACGATCGACGACATCCGCGCGATCGACCCGGTCGCCGTGTTCTACTCCAACGGCCCCGGCGACCCGGCGGCCTCGGACGATCACGTGGACGTGCTGCGGAGCGTGCTCGATGACGGTCTGCCGTTCTTCGGTATCTGCTTCGGCAACCAGCTGCTCGGCCGCGCACTGGGCCTGGGCACCTACAAGCTGCCGTTCGGTCACCGCGGCATCAACCAGCCGGTGCTCGATCGGACGACCGGCCGCGTGGAGATCACCTCGCACAACCACGGCTTCGCCGTGGAGGCGCCGCGGGAGGGCGAGTTCGACAGCCCGAACGGCTACGGACGGGTCGAAGTGAGCCACGTGGGTCTCAACGACAACGTGGTCGAGGGTCTGCGGGCGCTGGACATCCCGGCGTTCTCCGTGCAATACCACCCCGAAGCGGCGGCGGGACCGCACGACGCCAACTACCTGTTCGACCGGTTCCGCGACATGGTCGTCTCCACTCAGAAGGACAAGAACTGATGCCGAAGCGCGACGATATCAAGAGCGTCCTGGTCATCGGCTCCGGCCCGATCGTGATCGGACAGGCGTGCGAGTTCGACTACTCGGGGACGCAGGCGTGCCGCGTCCTCCGCGAGGAGGGCGTGCGCGTCATCCTGGTCAACTCCAACCCGGCGACGATCATGACCGATCCGGATTTCGCTGACGCGACCTACATCGAGCCCATCACATGGCAGGTGATCGAGACGATCATCGCCAAAGAGCGTCCCGACGCGATCCTCCCGACACTGGGCGGCCAGACCGCGCTGAATGCCGCGATCGATCTGCACAACCACGGGATCCTCGAGAAGTACGACATCGAGCTCATCGGAGCCAGCTTCGAGGCGATCAACAAGGGCGAAGACCGCCAGATCTTCAAGCAGCTCGTCCTGGATGCCGGTGCCGAGGTGGCGCGCAGCCACATCGCCCACACGATGGAAGAAGTCCTCGCCGCCGCCGACGACCTGGGCTACCCGCTCGTCGTGCGGCCGAGCTTCACGATGGGAGGTCTCGGCTCCGGGTTCGCATACGACGAGCGGGACCTGCGGCGCATGGCCGGCGCCGGCCTGCACGACTCGCCCACGAGCGAGGTCCTCCTCGAGGAGTCGATCCTCGGATGGAAAGAGTACGAGCTCGAGCTCATGCGCGACACCGCCGACAACACGGTCGTCGTCTGCTCCATCGAGAACGTCGATCCGGTCGGAGTCCACACCGGCGATTCGATCACGGTGGCACCCGCACTCACCCTCACCGACCGCGAGTATCAGAACCTGCGGGACATCGGCATCGACATCATCCGCGCGGTCGGGGTGGACACGGGTGGCTGCAACATCCAGTTCGCCGTGGACCCCGCCGACGGTCGCGTCATCGTCATCGAGATGAACCCGCGCGTTTCGCGCTCCTCGGCGCTCGCGTCGAAGGCGACCGGCTTCCCGATCGCGAAGATCGCCGCGAAGCTCGCAATCGGCTATCGCCTCGATGAGATCCCCAACGACATCACCAAGGTCACGCCGGCGAGCTTCGAGCCCACGATGGATTACGTGGTTGTCAAGGTGCCGCGGTTCAACTTCGAGAAGTTCCCCGCCGCCGACACCACCCTGACGACGACGATGAAATCCGTCGGCGAGGCGATGGCGATCGGACGGAACTATGCCACCGCCCTGCAGAAGGCGCTGCGCTCGCTCGAGAAGCGCGGGTCCAGCTTCCACTGGGGGAGCGAGGCGCGCTCGGTCGACGAGCTCATCGAGGTCTCCGGGACGCCGACCGACGGCCGGATCGTGGTCGTCCAGCAGGCGCTGCGCAAGGGCGCAACGATCGAGCAGCTGTTCAACGCCACCGGCATCGATCCGTGGTTCCTCGACCAGATCGTCCTGATCAACGAGATCGCCGAGACCGTGCACACGGCGGCGGAGTTGGACGCGGACACCCTGCGCCTGGCCAAGGAGCACGGCTTCAGCGACGCGCAGATCGCGCAGCTGCGCGGTGACACGGAGACGTCAGTGCGCGGCATCCGTCACGCCCTCGGTCTGCGTCCGGTCTACAAGACGGTCGACACCTGCGCGGGGGAGTTCCCCGCCCTCACGCCCTACCACTACTCCAGCTACGACTTCGAGACCGAGGTCGCCCCGTCCGCGCGCACCAAAGTCGTCATCATCGGCTCCGGTCCCAACCGCATCGGGCAGGGCGTCGAGTTCGACTATTCGTGCGTGCACGCCTCGTTCGCGCTGTCGGCGGCCGGGTATGAGACCGTCATGGTCAACTGCAACCCCGAGACCGTCTCGACGGACTACGACACCAGCGACCGCCTGTACTTCGAACCGCTCACCCTCGAGGACGTGCTCGAGGTGCTGCACGCCGAGGTCCAGTCCGGCGAGATCCTGGGCGTGATCTGCCAGCTCGGAGGCCAGACACCCTTGGGCCTGGCGAAGGGCATCGAGGATGCCGGCTATCGCATCCTCGGCACGAGCCCGGCCGCCATCGACATGGCGGAGGAGCGCGAGCTGTTCTCCCAGCTTCTGGATGAGGCCGGCCTCATCGCGCCGCGTCACGGGACCGCGATCGACGCGGAAGGCGCCGTCGCGATCGCTGCGGAGATCGGCTACCCGGTGCTGGTGCGTCCGAGCTTCGTCCTGGGCGGGCGGGGGATGGAGATCATCTACGACGCGCCGAGCGTGCTCGACTACTTCGTGCGCATCGCCGACCAGGCGATCATCGGCCCCGGCATGCCGCTGCTGGTGGACCGCTTCCTGGACGACGCGATCGAGGTCGACGTGGATGCGCTCTACGACGGCTCCGAGCTGTACATCGGGGGAGTGATGGAGCACCTCGAAGAGGCCGGCATCCACTCAGGCGATTCCAGCTGCACACTGCCGCCGATCTCGCTCGGCCGCACCGAGATCGACCGCGTCCGGATCGCGACGCTCGCGATCGCGAAGGGCGTCGGGGTGCAGGGGCTCATCAACGTGCAGTTCGCGATCAGCGCGGGAGTCCTCTATGTGATCGAGGCGAACCCGCGGGCCAGTCGCACCGTGCCGTTCGTCTCCAAGGCGCTGGGCATTCCCCTCGCCAAGGCCGCGGCGCGCATCATGACCGGATCGACCATCGCCGAGCTGAAGACCGAGGGCCTGCTGCCCGAGATCGACGGGTCGCGCGTTCCGCTGGACTCGCCGGTCTCGGTGAAGGAAGCGGTGCTGCCCTTCAAGCGCTTCCAGACCAAGGACGGCCAGACCGTCGATTCGGTCCTCGGTCCGGAGATGCGCTCGACCGGAGAGGTCATGGGCATCGACCGCGACTTCCCCCGCGCGTTCGCCAAGAGCCAAGAGGCCGCCTACGGCGGCATGCCGCTGACGGGAACGGTGTTCATCTCCGTCGCCGACAGCGACAAGCGCGCCGTCATCCTGCCGGCTCACCGCCTTCAGGAGCTCGGCTTCACGCTCGTGGCCACGGAAGGCACCGCCGAGATCCTGGCGCGCAACGGCATCGACGTGCAGGTCGTGAACAAGTTCAGCGCCACATTGGAATCCGGCGAGACCAACGTCGTCGATCTGATCAACGCCGGCAAGATCGACATCGTGGTCAACACTCCGAGCGGCCGGTCAGCGCGCGCGGACGGATACGAGATCCGCGCAGCCGCGGTCGCGGCAGACAAGGCGCTCTTCACGACGATGGCCGTGCTCGGCGCTGCGGTCAGCTCATTCGACGCCGTGCGAGCCGGCTACGACGTCAAGAGCCTGCAGGAGTACGCGGCGGATCGGGCGGCGCGCCTTGAGCGGTGAGAGGTTGACCGCAACGGGGTTCGGCGACCGCGTCCGCGAGGCTCTTGCCGGCTTCGGCCCGCTGTGCGTCGGGATCGATCCGCATGAGCAGCTCCTGTCGGCATGGGGATTGGAGGCGTCGGCGGCCGGTGCCCGCGAGTTCGGCCTGCGGGTGGTGGATGCCGCGGCCGGTCGTGTCGGCATCGTCAAGCCGCAGGTGTCCTTCTTCGAGCGATACGGCTCGGCGGGTTTCGCCGCCCTCGAGGACGTGCTCGCCGCCGCACGCACGGCCGGACTGATCGTGATCGCCGATGCCAAGCGCGGCGACATCGGGTCGACCATGGACGCGTACGCCCAGGCGTGGCTGACCCCCGGCTCACCGTTGGAGTCGGACGCGATGACGGCGAACCCGTTCCTGGGCGTCCGCGCCCTCGAGGGAGCCTTCGAACTCGCCGAGCGCGCCGGCAAGGGCGTCTTCGTCCTGGCCGCGACGAGCAACCCGGACGCCTTCCCCTCGCAGCGCGCGACGCTGACCGACGGCCGCACCGTGTCGGCGAGCATCGTCGCGGAGGTCTCGGCGCGCAACACCGCGAGGACTCCCGACGCGTCGTGGGCGAGCATCGGGCTGGTGATCGGCTCCACGGTGGACTGGACCGATGCCGGGCTGGACGCCGTGGCCCCGCCGACGCCGATCCTCGCGCCCGGCTTCGGGCACCAGGGCGCCGGCCCCGCGGACCTCCACCGCCGGTTCGGCGCCTCTGCCCCGCTCGTCATCGCATCGGAGAGCCGCAGCCTGCTGTCGGCGGGACCCGCCGGGCTCGCGCAGGCCATCGATTCGCGGGTCCAGGAGTACAGGAGCTCGCATGGCTGATTCCCAGACGCCCGACGCGGGAGCTCGCCGCCCCGCCGTCGGCTCGCCGACGCGACCGCCCGAGGTGGATCGGGTCGAGGCATCCCGTCGGGCCGTCGCCGCGCGGCGCGCCCGCGCCTCGCTCAAGAAGGACGTCGCGATGCGCGTGATCACGCCGCAGGAGCTCGCGCGCCGAGCATTCGCCGACCCGACTTCGCCCGCCGGCACGATGCGCGTGACGGAATACCTCACCAGCCTCCCCGCGATCGGCGAAGGCAAGCGCAACCGCATCCTCGAAGAGCTGCAGATCTCGCCCGTCAAACGGCTGGGCGGTCTGGGCGCCCGCCAGCGTCGCGTGCTGAGCTCGTTCCTGGACGCCCGCTGGCCGGAACGGGCCTCCCGCAGCGGCCGCAGCCGACTCGTCGTGCTCGCCGGACCGACGGCCGTGGGCAAGGGGACCGTCGCCGCGCACATCCATGAGCACCACCCGGAGATCCACCTCTCCGTGTCGGCGACGACACGACCGCCCCGGCCCGGAGAGATCGACGGCCAGCACTACTTCTTCGTCGACGACGCCGAGTTCGATCGTCTGATCGATTCAGGCGAGCTCCTCGAACATGCCACCGTGCACAACAAGTACCGCTACGGCACACCCCGGCGGCCGATCGAGGAAGCGCTGGCAGCCGGCCGCACCGTCCTGCTCGAGATCGATCTTCAGGGCGCGCGGCAGGTCCGCGCGGCCGAACCCTCGGCAACACTGGTGTTCCTCCTTCCCCCCAGCTGGGACGAGCTCGTGCAGCGTCTCATCGGCCGAGGCACCGAGGGAGACGAGGAACGGGCGCGGCGCCTGCGCACAGCGAAGTCCGAATTGGCGGCTCAGCATGAGTTCGATTTCCGCGTCGTCAACGACGACGTCGCCGCGGCGGCCCGCGAGGTCGTAGAATTGGTCCAGGCGCCGCCGCGCCCATCTTCGCGCGCCTGAGAGCGCCGACACGTTTTCACCCGACATCCGTCGCAAAAACCCAGGAGGTTTCGCCGTGGCCGGAAAGAACCAGGGGATCATCGATCCCCCCATCGACAGCCTGCTCCAGAAGGTCGACTCGAAGTACCAGCTCGTCATCTACGCGTCCAAGCGCGCGCGCCAGATCAACGACTACTACTCGGACCTGCATGAGGGCAACCTCTTCGACAACGTGGGCCCGCTGGTCGACTCCACCGTCGAGGACAAGCCGCTCACCATCGCCCTGCACGAGATCCACGAGGACAAGCTCCGCCTTCGCCCGGCTGAGTGATCACGGCGTCGCCGCGTGTGCACCGCCCACGCCGGGCGGTGCGGTGACCCCGCCTGACGGCGGTGTCGGTCTCGGCCGCCATACTGGTGCGACCCCACCCGACTCCGCCAGGAACCTGGAGCATCGATGACCGAGCTGCGTCTGTTCACGTCCGAGTCCGTGACGGAGGGGCACCCCGACAAGATCTGCGACCAGATCTCGGACAGCATCCTCGATGCGATCCTCGCCGAGGATCCGCACGGCCGCGTCGCAGTCGAGACGCTGGTCACCACGGGCCTGGTCCACGTGGCGGGCGAAGTGTCCACGAGCGCGTACGTCGAGATCCCGGCGATCGTCCGAGGAGTCGTCAACCGCATCGGCTACACCTCCAGCGACACCGGCTTCGACGGGGACTCGTGCGGCGTGAGCGTGTCGATCGGCGCGCAGTCGTCCGACATCGCGGCCGGGGTGGACAAGGCGTTCGAACGCCGCGAGGGCGGATCCACCGACCCTCGTGACGAGCAGGGCGCCGGCGACCAGGGCATCATGTTCGGCTACGCGACCACCGAGACGCCTCAGTTGATGCCGATGGCCGCCTGGACCGCTCACCGCATGGCCGAACGTCTCGCCGACGCCCGCCGCAGCGGCGCGCTGCCCTTTCTGCGTCCGGACGGCAAGACCCAGGTGACGCTCGGGTACGACGGGCAGATCCCGAAGACCGTGGAGTCCGTCGTTCTGTCGACGCAGCACCACCCCGACATCTCGCAGAAGGCCCTGCGCGCCGCCGTTCGCGCCGAGGTCATCGACCCGGTCCTGGAGGCCACCGGCCTCGCGATGCCGGACGTCCAGTTCTACATCAACCCCGCGGGTCCCTTCATCACCGGCGGTCCCAAGGGCGATGCCGGGCTCACCGGACGCAAGATCATCATCGACACCTACGGCGGGGCATCCCGACACGGCGGGGGCGCCTTCAGCGGAAAGGACCCCTCGAAGGTCGACCGTTCCGCTGCCTACGCCATGCGGTGGGTCGCCAAGAACGCCGTGGCCGCCGGCCTGGCCGACCGCCTCGAGGTGCAGATCGCCTACGCGATCGGCAAGGCCAATCCGGTCGGGCTCTACGTGGAGTCGTTCGGCACCGGTCACGTCGGCGACGAGGTGATCACGCGGGCGATCCTCGACGTCTTCGACCTGCGCCCGAAGGCCATCATCGACCAGCTCGACCTGCTGCGCCCGATCTACGCGCAGACCGCCGCCTATGGACACTTCGGCCGCGAACTGCCCGACTTCACGTGGGAGCGCACCGACCGCGTCGACGACCTGCGCGCAGCCGCCGGGCTGTGATACCGCACCGCCTCTCGGCGGGGCACCCGACACCGCACCGCCTCTCGGCGGGGTACCCGACACCGCACCGCCTCTCGGCGGGGTACCCGACACCGCACCGCCTCTCGGCGGGGCACCCTCTACGATGACCGCGCGGCGTGTCGCGCGCGTCCTCATCGACTCACCCCTGCCGCAGCTCGATCGTCTCTTCGACTACGCGGTCCCCGAGCCCCTGGCCGCCGATGTGCGTCCCGGCGTGCGCATCCGCGTACCCCTGCGCAGCGCCGGTCGCATGGTGGACGGGTACGTCGTCGAGCTCGGAGAGCCGGATGCCACCGACCGTCCGCTCTCCGAAGTGGACGCCGTCGTCTCGACGATCCCCCTGCTCACTCCTGGCCTGTATGCGCTGGCGAGGCGCGCGGCCGACCGGGCTGCCGGCTCGGCCACCGACATCCTGCGTCTGGCGATCCCCAAGCGCATGGTCCGCGCAGAGAAGGCGTGGCTCGCCGGCGACGGGCCGGCCGTCCCGATCGTGAGCGAGGACAACCGGGAGTGGACAGAGACTCTGCTGCGGGCCTACCCCGCCCTCGTGGAGTGTCTCGATGACCGCGGACGCGGCGCGCTCGATGCGCGCCCGGAGCCGGCGCGCCTGTCGGACGGAGGGACCACGGGCTCGTGGGCGGTGCTGCTCGCCGCGGTCGCCGTGCGCACGCTCGCGGCCGGACGAAGCGCGATCCTCGTGGTGCCGGATCACCGAGACCAGGCTCAGTTGGAAGCCGCCCTCGCCGGCCGCGCACCGGCGGACGCGATTCTCCGCAACGACGCGCGCCAGACCTCGCCCGCCCGGTACTCCGCATACCTGCGCATGCTCGCCCCCGTGCCCTGCATCGTCATCGGCAACCGGTCCACCGTCTACGCGCCCGTGCACGCGCCCGGGCTGATCGCGATCTGGGATGACGGGGACCCGCTGCTTGCGGAGCCCCTGAGCCCCGGGGTGCACGCGCGTGACGCCGCGCTCATCCGGCAGGAGCTGGACGAGTGCGCCGTGGTCTTCGCCGGGCACACGCGCACAACGGATGTCGAGCGTCTCGTGTCGCTGGGCTGGGTGCGCGATGTCTCCGCGGCGCGCCGCGCCTCGCCACGGGTGGTGCTCAGTGCGACGAAGGAGGGCGAGTCCCGAGGCGCCCGCGTGCCCTCGGCGGCGTTCGCGGCGGCGCGCGAAGCGCTGCGGACCGGGCCCGTGCTGGTCCAGGTGGCCCGCCCCGGGTACGCCCCCGTGCTGGTCTGCGCCGACTGTCGCACACCGGCGCGCTGCGCCGCCTGCGGCGGGCCGTTGCACGCCGCGCGACGCGGCGCTGTGCCCGAGTGCGGCTGGTGCGGTCGACCGGCGACCTCGTGGGTGTGCCCGCGCTGCGAGTCGGTGCGGGTTCGGATGGCCTCGTCCGGCAGCGAGCGCACAGCGGATGAACTCGGCCGCGCCTTCCCCGAGACCCGGATCATCCTGGCCGACGGGGACCACCCGGTCCTGACCGTGGACGACCGCCCGGCGCTCGTCGTCGCGACGCGGGGCGCCGAGCCCGTCGCCGAGGGAGGCTATCGCACGGTCATCCTGCTCGACGGCGACCGGATGCTGCTCGCGGAGGATCTGCGCATCGGAGAGTCGTGCCTGCGGTGGTGGTCCAACGCGGCGGCCCTGGCCGCGCCCGGAGCGCCCGTCCACCTGGTCGGCGTCACCGGAGCGGTCGCCCGCGCCTTGGCCACCTGGACGCAGCCCGCGTACGCCCGCGCGGAACTGGCGGATCGCGCACCCCTTCGGATGCCGCCCACCGTGCGCGTCGCGGCGCTGGAGGGCAGCGCTGCGGCGGTCGATGCCGCGCTGGGTGCGCTTCGCGAGACGGTGCCGGCACTCGAGAACGAAGCGATCCTCGGTCCCGTGCCCACGGACGCCGGCGCGCGCGCGCTGGTCCGCTTCGAATACGCCCTCGGGGCGCGGGTCACCGAGAGCCTGCGCAGCTCGATCGTCGCGGATGCGCTGCGCGTGCGGAAGAACCCGAAGACCAGGGCACCGGGCACGGCCGCGGGCGCACGCCATACACTCAGAGTGCGGGTCGACGTACCCGATCTGGATCTGTGAGGAACGCCATGCGCCTCGTCTTCGCCGGCACACCCGATGCCGCAGTTCCCTCGCTGCGCCTGCTCGCGGCATCCGAGCACGAGATCGTGACCGTCGTCACCCGCCGGGACGCCCCCGTGGGCCGCAAGCGGGTGATCACGCCTTCCCCCGTGGCTTCCGCGGCCCAGGAGCTCGGGATCCCGACGATCCGCACGGATCGGCTGGACGCCGAAGCGACAGCACAGATCGCGGCACTGGAACCCGACCTCGGCGTGATCGTGGCGTACGGCGGTCTGGTTCGCGAACCCTTGCTGTCCGCGCCGGCCCGCGGCTGGATCAACCTGCATTTCTCGCTGCTCCCGCGCTGGCGAGGCGCGGCGCCGGTGCAGCACGCTCTGATCGCGGGGGACCCCGTGACGGGCGCGGCCGTGTTCCAGCTCGTGCCCGCGCTCGACGCGGGAGACGTGTACGCCGCGCGCGAGTACGCCGTTCCGGACGGCGCGACCGCCGGCGACGTGCTGAGTACGCTGTCCGTCGAGGGAGCCACGCTGCTGCACGAGGTGGTCGATGCGATCGCCGCAGGCGCCGCGCGGGCGACCCCGCAAACGGGGGTCGCGACGCTCGCCCCGAAGCTCGGCGACGAGGACGGCCGGCTGCGATGGGACGAGTCCCGGGACGCGGTGCTGGCGCGCCTGCACGGAGTGACCCCCGAGCCCGGCGCACACACGACGTTCGACGGCGCACGGGTGAAGATCCTCGCCGCAAGCGAAGCACCCGAGAACGCACCGCACCTCGAGCCGGGGGCGGTTGCCACGCACGGTGGCGTCGTCCTGGTCGGCACCGCCACCGATCCGGTCACGCTCGACCGGGTCCAACCCGCCGGAAAGGCCCCCATGAACCCTGCAGACTGGTGGCGCGGTCGCCGCGACGCGGGCACCCCGCCTCGGGCCGGCTCGTGAGCTCCGCGGACACCTCCCGGCGGGTCGCCTTCGAGACGATCCGCGCGGTGAACGAGTCGGACGCCTACGCGAATCTGCTGCTCCCGAAGGCCATCGCCCGAGCGGGGCTGAACACCGCGGACGCCGCACTGGCCACCGAACTGACCTACGGCACGCTGCGGCGCCAGGGCACCTACGACGCCGTCATCCAGATCGCTGCGGACCGCGGCATCCAGGAGATCGACCCGGCGGTGCTGGATGCCCTCCGTCTGGGCGTGCACCAGCTGCTCTCGACGCGCGTCGCTTCGCACGCGGCGGTGAACGAGTCCGTCGAACTGGCCCGCAGTGCCGGCAGCCGCGGCGCCTCGGGTTTCGCCAACGCCGTGCTGCGCCGGGTGTCGCGGGACACGCCGGGGGAGTGGATGTCGCGGGTCGCTGCCAGCGCGCGTTCCGACGACGAACGCCTCGGGCTGGTCCACTCGCACCCGGTGTGGGTCGTCCGGGCGTTCCGACGGGCGCTGGCGGCCGAAGGTCGCGCGGACGAGCTCGAGGCCCTCCTGACCGCGGACAACGCGGCGCCCCGCGTCACGATGGCGGCGTTGCCCGGCCTCGCCGAACTGCCTGAGGACGCGCGGCACACGCCGTACTCGCCGTTCGGATTCCGGCTCGGCGGCGGCGACCCCGAGCGACTCGTCCGCGAGTCGGGCGGTACGGTCCGCGTGCAGGATGAAGGCTCTCAGCTCGCGGCTCTGGCGCTGACCCGGGCCCTTCCCGCTCAGCCGGGGGAGGTGTGGCTGGACCTCTGCGCCGGTCCGGGAGGCAAGACGGCGGTGCTGGCCGCCGAGGCCCTGCAGGTGGGGGCGCGCGTAGAGGCGAACGAGGTCTCGCACGCGCGCGCTGGCCTGGTGCGGCAGGCGATCTCCGGCATCCCGCTCGAGGTGCCGGTGTCGGAGGAGGACGGACGGGTGCGGCCGGGTGCCGGCGCCTACGACCGGATCCTGGTCGACGCGCCATGCACCGGACTCGGCGCTCTGCGCCGACGGCCCGAAGCGCGGTGGCGCAAATCCCCGGCCGACGTCGCCGAATTGACGCAGCTGCAGGGGGAGCTCCTCCTTTCGGCGATCGGCGGTCTGCGCTCCGGCGGCGTGGTCGCGTACGTCACCTGCTCGCCGCACCTGGGTGAGACCGCGGGAGTCGTCAGCGAAGTGCAACGCGCCTTCGGAGGTTCGCTCGAAGAGCTCGACGCCCGCGAGGTGCTCCGAGCCATCTCGGGCGCCGAACCGGATCTCCCCGCCCAGAAGGACGGCTCCGGTCGGGCGCAGCTGTGGCCGCACCGCCACAACACGGATGCGATGTCCATCACGCTGCTGCGGCGGCCCTGACCGTGACCGGCGTGGGTGCGTCAGGCGCTCGACCATAATGGACGCGTGCACAGCCTTGAGGAAGACCGAGACCAACGACGTGCGGGGACTATGAGCGCGGTGCGCATCAACCCGAGCATCCTGGCCGCCGATTTCGCGAACATGCAGGCGGAACTGGCGCGCATCGCCGGCGCGGATTTCGTCCACGTGGACATCATGGACAACCATTTCGTGCCGAACCTGACCTTCGGGCCCCAGATGGTCGCGCGCATCCAGGACACCAGTCCCGTCCCCCTGGACGTGCACCTGATGATCGACCAGCCCGAGCGGTGGGCTCCCGAATACGCCGAGCTCGGCGCCGCCTCCGTCACCTTCCACCTCGAGGCGGCGACCGATCCGGTCGCGCTCGCACGCCGCCTGCGTGCCATCGGCGCCCGCGCCGGGATCGCCGTCAAGCCGGCCACGCCGATCGAGGGGCTGTTCGACGTGCTCGACGAGTTCGACCAGATCCTCGTGATGACGGTCGAACCCGGATTCGGCGGTCAGTCGTTCATGCCCGAGACGATGCCGAAGCTGCGTCTGCTCTCCGACGAGGCCCGCCGCCGCGGCTCCGCGGTCTGGCTGCAGGTCGACGGCGGGATCAGCGAGTCCACGATCGCACAGGCCGCCGAAGCCGGGGCGGACACGTTCGTCGCCGGCTCCGCCGTCTTCGGGGCTGCCGATCCCGACACCGCGATCTCGGCACTGCGGACCACTGCGGCGCGTCACCGACACGCGCACTGAAAGGACAGCGATGGAGTCGGTCCCCCCACCTCCCGACGAGCCGGCGAGCCGGGCGGCCGCGCCCGTCCCGCCTGCGACGAGTGCTCTGCGGGCGGCCGCGGCCAGACCGGCGCGTCACGTGCTCAGCGCCTACAGCGGCGAGCACGGGGTCTACGGCATCGTCCTGGTGACCGCGCTGATCGCCGTGGGGTGGAATGACGACACCGACCTCGAGGTGCTCCTGTTCGTCGTCGGCACCGTCCTGGTGTTCTGGCTCGCGCACATCTACGCGTCCGTCGTCGCCAGCCGCGCCGCGGCGCCGCCCGTGCCCCTGCGGACCGCACTGAGCCACGGCATCCGCCACACGTACGGCATGCTCGTCGCGATGCTGATCCCGGCGCTGCTGCTGTCTCTGGGGGCGCTTGGAATCGTCGAGGAGTACACCGCGTACTTTCTCGCGCTCGGCAGTGGCATCGTGCTGCTGGCGCTGATCGGGTACGCCAACGCGGCCCGCAACGGCAGCACATGGGGCTGGCGACTGGCCGGCATCGCCTCGACGACGCTCCTCGGGGCGCTGGTGATCGGGCTGAGCATCATCGCCCACTGAGCCCCGGCGGCGCTCGGGCACGCCCCGGTTCGGTACCCTGGCAATGTGAAGACGTTCGACACGCTGTTCGCGGAGCTGGCTGACAAGGCCGCCACCCGACCCGACGGATCGGGAACCGTGGCGCAGCTTGACGCAGGCGTCCACGCGATCGGCAAGAAGATCGTCGAAGAAGCGGCCGAAGTCTGGATGGCTGCCGAGTACGAGTCGACGGATGCCGCGGCTGAGGAGATCTCGCAGCTGCTGTATCACCTGCAGGTCCTGATGCTCGCGAAGGGCCTCAGCCTCGAAGATGTCTACCGACATCTCTGAGCCGCACCCCGCCGACCGCCCCGAATCCGAAAGCTCCTCCGCCATGCTGCGAATCGCCGTGCCGAACAAGGGGTCGCTCGCCGACACCGCCGCCGAGATGCTCCAAGAGGCGGGATACACCGGCCGGCGCGACCCGAAGGACCTCCACGTCATCGACCCGGCCAACGAGGTCGAGTTCTTCTACCTGCGCCCCAAGGACATCGCGACCTACGTCGGCTCTCGCGCGCTGGATGTGGGCATCACCGGACGCGACCTGCTGCTGGATGCGAGGATGCCCGGCGCGCGCGAGATCGAGGCGCTCGGCTTCGGCGAGTCGACGTTCCGCTTCGCCTCGCCTCCCGGTGCCTTCACAGCCGTGGAGGATCTCGAGGGCGTCCGTGTCGCGACCGCCTACCCGGGACTGGTGGACGGCTTCCTCGACGAGCGGGGCGTCGCCGTTGATCTCGTCCCCCTCGACGGCGCCGTCGAGTCGGCTGTGCGCCTGGGCGTGGCGGATGCCGTCGCCGATGTCGTCTCGACCGGCACCACCCTGCGCCAGGCCGGGCTGGAGATCTTCGGTCCGGTGATCCTGCAGTCCGAGGCCGTGCTGATCGGCGCGCCGGAAGAGGTCGACGGCACCCAGACTCTGCTGCGCAGGCTGCGCGGGGTGATGGTCGCGCGCCGCTACGTGCTGATCGATTACGACCTTCCCGTGCATCTGATCGACGCCGCCGTGGCGATCGCACCCGGCATCGAGTCGCCGACGATCTCTCCGTTGCGCGACCCGGAATGGGTCGCGGTGCGCGTGATGAGCGCACGCAAGGACGTGAACCTGGTGATGGACGCGCTGTACGCCATCGGCGCACGGGCGATCCTCGTGACGGCCATCCACAACGCGAGGCTGTAGCGATGGCGCTTGTGTGCCGAGTCATCCCGTGCCTGGACGTCGCGGCAGGACGCGTCGTCAAGGGCGTGAACTTCGAGAACCTGCGAGACATGGGCGATCCCGTCGAGCTCGCGCGCGAATACTTCGCCCAGGGTGCCGACGAGCTGACGTTCCTGGATGTCACCGCCACGGTCGATGAGCGAGCCACGACCTACGACGTGGTGCGGCGCACGGCCGAAGAGGTCTTCATTCCCCTCACCGTCGGCGGAGGCGTCCGCTCGGCGGACGATGTGGCACGCCTGCTGGGGGTCGGCGCCGACAAGGTGGGCGTGAACTCCGCGGCGATCGCGCGGCCCGATCTGGTCACGGAGATCGCGGATCGCTTCGGCGCGCAGGTGCTCGTTCTGTCGCTGGATGTGAAACGCGCGCCCGGTACGCACTCCGGCTTCGTGGTCACGACGCACGGCGGCCGCACGCTGACCTCGCTGGATGCAGTGGACTGGGCACGTGAGGCCATCGAACGCGGCGCGGGGGAGCTGCTGGTCAACTCGATCGACGCCGACGGCACGAAGACGGGATTCGACCTGGAACTGGTCGCTCTCATGCGCGAGGTCTCGAGCGTGCCGGTGATCGCGTCCGGCGGAGCGGGCCGCGCCGAGGACTTCGCACCGGCCATCCATGCCGGTGCCGACGCTGTGCTGGCCGCCAGTGTCTTCCATTCCGGTCAACTGACCGTCGGCGAGGTGAAGGCCGCGATGGCGGCCGCAGGGATCGAGGTGCGGAAATGACCGAGACCGTGGACGACCGCATCGCGCGGGTCACCTTCACCGCGGACGGGCTGGTGGCCGCGATCATCCAGCAGTGGGACACGCGCGAAGTCCTCATGCTGGGGTGGATGGATGCCGAGGCACTGCGCCGCACGCTCACATCAGGCCGCGTGACGTTCTGGTCCCGCTCTCGCGGGGAGTACTGGCGAAAGGGCGACACGTCGGGGAACATCCAACTCGTCCGCAGCGCACGGCTGGACTGCGACGGCGATGCCATCCTCGTCGAAGTCGACCAGGTCGGCCCGGCGTGCCACACCGGCACACGCACATGCTTCGACGCCGACGACCTGCGCGCCGTCGCGGGCCCGTCCCGATGAACCGGCGCGCGCGCCTCATCGCGGTTCTCACCACGCTGGCCGTCGGTGCGATGGGCGTGATCTCCTCCACGCAGACGTGGCTGGTCGCCACCCTGGACGACGGCGCCCAGCACACCCTCACCGTCGCCGGCGCGGCGGCGGTGCCCGTCCTCACACCGCTCAGCCTGGCCGTGCTGGCGCTCGGCGCCGCCTTGTCGATCGTGGGCCTCGTGCTTCGGATCGTCTTCGGCGCCCTGACCGTGGCCATCGCCGTCCTCCTGGGATGGCTGAGCGCGCTGATCGCCGTCCAGAGCCCGATCAGTGCCGTCGCCTCCACCGTCACGACCGCCACCGGGATCACGGGTGAGGATGCCGTCGCCGAAATGGTGTCATCCGTCACCGCGACAGCGTGGCCCGGCCTCACCGTGGCCTGCTGCATCGTGCTGCTCGCCGCCGGGCTCTTCACGCTCGTGTCCGCCCGCACGTGGAGCAGGAGCGGCCGCAAGTACGACGCCGACGCGGTCGCCTCCGCGCCCACTGCAGGAACGGCATCCCGCCCGTTCGACGCCATCGACTCGTGGGACGACATGTCCCGCGGCGCCGACCCGACCGCGGGGCCGACTGCCGGACCCCGCTAGACTTGCCGCACCCGCGCTATCTCGGAGGAAATTCAATGAGCAACCCCATCGGCGACCCCGGTCACGGACACTCGCCTGCCGCATGGACCGCCGTCATCATCATGCTCGCGGCGGTCTCGCTCGGCACGGTCGCCTACTGGTTCGACGTGGTGTGGCTGGTGTGGGCATCCGCTGGGCTCCTCGTCGTCGGCGCGCTCGTCGGCTGGGCCCTTGCCAAGGCGGGTTGGGGCGTCAACGGCGCGAAGTACACGCCGAAAGAGCATTGAACACTCGTGCTGAGCAATCGCACGTGAGTCGGAGCATGCTCGCCGACCTGACGGCCGGCGCGGTTGAGGACGCCGAGGCGCGCGCCTCGACTCGGCCCCTCGCCGTCGTGGAACAGGCGGCTCTCGCGCAACCCGCCGCACGGGATGCGCTGACATTCCTCGCTCCCGCCCCCCGTGTGAAGATCATCGCGGAAGTCAAGCGAGCCAGCCCCTCGCGCGGCGATCTCGCGACGATCCCGGACCCCGCGCTGCAGGCCCGCCTGTACGAGCAGGGCGGTGCGGCCACGATCTCGGTGCTCACCGAGGGCCGGCGGTTCAAGGGCAGCCTCGCCGATCTCGAGGCCGTGCACGCGGCGGTGGCGCTGCCTGTGCTGCGCAAGGACTTCATCGCCACCGAGTACCAGGTGCTCGAGGCGCGGGCATCCGGCGCTGATCTGGTGCTGCTGATCGTCGCCGCGCTCGAGCAGGACGTGCTCGAGCGCCTGCACGCCCTGACGATCCAGCTCGGCATGACGCCGCTGGTGGAGACGCACTCCGCCGAAGAGGTCGCTCGAGCAGCCGATATCGGCGCCCGCCTGATCGGCGTGAACGCACGCGACCTCTCGACATTCGCGCTCGACCGCGACCTGTTCGGGCGCCTGGCCGACCGCATCCCCGCCGACGCGATCAAGATCGCGGAGTCTGCGGTGCTGGCGCCGGCGGACGTCGCCCACTACCGAGCCGCCGGCGCCGACGTGGTGCTCATCGGCGAAGCCCTGGTGACGGGGGATCCCGTCGCCACCCTGACTGCTTTCCTGGAGGCTGGATCATGAGTCTGCGCGAGGCACCCGGACCCTATTTCGGTGAGTTCGGCGGGCGCTTCATGCCCGAGTCGCTCATCGCCGCGATCGACGAGCTCACGGCCGTCTACGAGGACGCCATGGCCGATCCCGCGTTCGAGGTCGAGCTGCTCGGCCTGCTGCACTCGTACGCCGGAAGGCCGTCGGCGCTGACCGAAGTGCCCCGGTTCGCCGCACACGCCGGCGGGGGGCGGATCTTCCTCAAGCGCGAGGATCTGAACCACACGGGCTCGCACAAGATCAACAACGTGCTCGGCCAGGCGCTGCTGACCAAGCGCCTCGGCAAGACGCGGGTGATCGCCGAGACCGGGGCGGGCCAGCACGGCGTTGCGACGGCCACCGCCGCCGCGCTCTTCGGCTTCGACTGCACCATCTACATGGGCGAGGTGGAC
Organism: Microbacterium terregens; assembly: GCF_039534975.1. NCBI lineage: Bacteria > Bacillati > Actinomycetota > Actinomycetes > Micrococcales > Microbacteriaceae > Microbacterium > Microbacterium terregens. The sequence continues at coordinate 1,920,324 of NZ_BAAAWH010000001.1, read as the reverse complement.
ACGCAGCGCCAGGCGCTGAACGTCGCCCGTATGCGGCTGCTGGGCGCGGAGGTGATTCCGGTCACGACAGGATCGCGAACGCTCAAGGACGCGATCAACGACGCCTACCGCGATTGGGTCGCGAGCGTGGAGACCACGAACTACATCTTCGGAACCGCCGCGGGCCCGCACCCGTTCCCGGCGATGGTCCGGGACTTCCAGCGGATCATCGGCGAAGAGGCCCGCGCGCAGCTGCTCGACGAGATCGGCCGTCTTCCGGACGCCGTCTTCGCCTGCGTCGGCGGGGGATCCAACGCCATCGGCATGTTCGATGCGTTCCTGGACGACGAAGGAGTCGCGCTCTACGGCGTGGAAGCAGCCGGTGACGGCATCGACACTCCCCGGCACGCGGCATCCATCGAACGCGGTCGCCCCGGCGTCCTGCACGGCGCCAGAACGTTCGTGCTTCAGGACGAGGACGGCCAGACCATCGAGTCCCACTCGATCTCGGCCGGCCTGGACTACCCGGGCGTGGGCCCTGAGCATGCCTGGCTCGCATCGATCGGACGCGCCGAGTACATCCCGGCGACCGACGACGAAGCCATGCAGGCCCTGCGGCTGCTGTCCGAGACGGAGGGCATCATTCCCGCCATCGAGTCCGCGCACGCCCTCGCCGGTGCCATCCGCATCGGTCGTGAGCTCGGCCCCGATGCGGTGATCGCGATCTGCCTGTCCGGACGCGGCGACAAGGACATGGACACCGCGGCGCGCTACTTCGAGCTCTACGACGCCAATGCGGCGCTGGAGGGTCCGCCGGTCGCGACCCCGGCCCCGGCCGAAGAAGCCAAGGGCGAGGGGACGAAGCTGTGACCTCACGCGTATCGGCCGCGATCGACGCCGCGCACGCGGACGGGCGCGGGGCATTCGTCGCGTACCTCCCACTGGGCTTCCCCGACCTGCAGACCAGCATCGATGCCGCGGTCACTCTCGCCGAGAACGGTGTGGACGTGCTCGAGCTCGGCCCCCCGTACTCGGACCCCGTCATGGACGGGACCGTCATCCAAGAGGCGACCCAGACCGCTCTGGCGGCAGGCTTCCGCCTGCAGGACACCTTCACCGCGATGCGTGAGATCACTCGCCGCGTCGACGTACCCGTTCTGGTGATGTCGTACTGGAACCCGGTGATGCAGTACGGCGTGGACCGCTACGCCGATGATCTCCTGGCCGCGGGCGGTGCCGGGCTCATCACGCCGGACATCACCCCCGACGCCGCCGCGGACTGGATCGCCGCGAGCGAGCGCACCGGTCTGGATCGCGTGTTCCTGGCCGCACCGACGTCCACCGATGAGCGTCTCGACCTGATCATCGAGGCATCCACCGGTTTCGTCTACACAGTGTCGACCATGGGCATCACCGGAGAACGCGCACAGCTGGATGCCGCGGCCCGCCGTCTGGTGGAGAGGCTTCGTGTCCGCGGCTCGGCCTCCCTGCGCACGTGCGTCGGAGTCGGCATCTCCACGGCCGAGCAGGTCAGCGGTGTGCTCGCCTATGCCGATGGCGCGATCGTCGGCACGGCGCTCGTGCGCGCGCTCCGCGACGGCGGCCTGGAGGGCCTGGCCGAGACGGCTCGAGCCCTGTCTGCAGGCACGCGACGCCGCGCCTAGACTCGTACGCATGTTGTTCGCCACCACGAGCGCGGTCCACGGTGTGCTCGCCAGCATCCCCAGCCCGACGGTCAGCTATTTCGACATCGGACCCCTGCGGATCCACATCTACGCGCTGTGCATCATCGCGGGCATCATCGCCGCCGTCCTGCTCACGAACTGGCGCCTGACCCGTCGCGGAGCCGAGCCCTGGGTCGTGATCGACATCTGCCTCATCGCGGTGCCGCTGGGCATCATCGGAGCGCGGATCTTCCACGTCCTCACCCATCCCGGGTTCTACTTCGGCGAGGGCACGGACTTCTGGGCGATCTTCCGCATCTGGGAGGGCGGCATCGCGATCTACGGCGCCCTGATCGGCGGCGCCATCGGAGCCTGGCTCGGCTGCCGGTGGACCGGCATCCGGTTCTGGACCTTCGCCGACGCCCTCGCGCCGGGGCTGCTGCTCGCGCAAGCGATGGGACGCTTCGGCAACTGGTTCAACCAGGAGCTGTTCGGCCTGCCCACGGACCTGCCCTGGGGCCTGGAGATCGACAGCGACAACGCGGCCTTCCCCGCGGGTCTGGCGCCCGGCACCCTCTTTCACCCGACTTTCCTGTACGAGGTGATCTGGAACACGCTCGGCGTGCTGTTCCTGCTGTGGGTCGGCCACAGATTCCGTCTGCAGTGGGGCCGGCTGTTCGGCCTCTACCTCGTCTGGTACAGCGCGGGCCGCATCGTGTGGGAGTCGATCCGCCTCGACCCCAGCGAGATCATCCTCGGGCTGCGCAGCAACGTCTGGGCGGCGATCATCGGTGTCGTCCTCGGTCTGGTCATCTTCTTCCTCCAGAAGAAGCGGCATCCGGGGCTGGAGGCGTCGCCGTACGTCCGCGGCCGCGAATGGTCGCCTCCGGGCACTGTACAATCGCAAGGCGACTTCGTCGACGTCAGCGAACCACCGGCCGACGAACTCGCTCCGGGCACCGCCACAAGCACAGTCGCCTCGAAGTAGCGTTTCACCGCATGGTGAACCGGCTGCCGTAATTCAGGGCCGACGTCGTCCCATCTTGAGCATCGATGTGAGGACGGTAGGTATGTCTTCGAGCCTTGGTCTTGAAAGGCACGAGCCCGGAACCGCCGAGCACGCCTTCGGCACGCTTCCGCCGAAGCAGGGAATGTACAACCCTGCCTTCGAGAAGGACGCCTGCGGGCTTGCCATGGTGGCGACCCTGCGCGGGGAGGCGGGGCACGACATCATCGACCTCGCGCTGACTGCGCTGCGCAACCTCGAGCACCGCGGCGCGATCGGCTCCGACGCGGGAACCGGTGACGGTGCCGGCATCCTCACTCAGATGCCCGACGCCTTCCTCCGCGCAGTCGTGGACTTCGTGTTGCCGCCGGTGGGCGAGTACGCCGCCGGCATGATCTTCCTGCCCCGGGACGAGGAGCTCCGCCAGGCAGAGAAGGCGGGAATCGAGCGGATCGCCGTGAGCGAGAACCTCGTCCTCCTCGGGTGGCGTGAGGTCCCGACCGCCGACGAGCACCTCGGCAAACTGGCGTTCGAAGCCCGGCCCGTCTTCGAGCAGCTGTTCGTCTCGCGTCCTGCTGTCGGCGAGGACGCGGCGTTGTCCGGTATCGCACTGGACCGCAGGGTCTTCCGGCTGCGCAAGCGCGCACGCAACGAGCTGGGTTCGTACATCGTCTCGCTCTCATCCCGCACGATCGGGTACAAGGGCATGGTCACAACCCTGCAGCTCGAACCGTTCTACCCCGACCTGCAGGACGAGCGATTCGCGTCCGAGCTCGCCGTGGTCCACTCCCGCTACTCGACCAACACCTTTCCGTCGTGGCCGCTGGCCCAGCCGCTGCGCATGCTTGCGCACAACGGCGAGATCAACACCGTGCGCGGCAACCGCAACTGGATGCGCGCCCGCCAGTCGCAGCTGGAATCCGAGCTGCTGGGGGACATCGATCCGCTGCTGCCGATCTGCACGGAGGGAGCGAGCGACTCCGCGTCGTTCGACGAGGTCCTCGAGCTGCTGACGCTCACCGGTCGCAGCCTTCCGCACGCGATCATGATGATGGTGCCGGAGGCCTACGAGAAGCAGGCGGACATCGATCCGAAGCTGCGCGCGTTCTACGACTACCACTCCATGCAGATGGAACCGTGGGACGGACCGGCGGCGCTCATCTTCACCGACGGCACGCTCGTGGGCGCCACGCTGGATCGCAACGGGCTGCGCCCGGGCCGCTGGACCGAGACCACCGATGGTCTGATCGTGATCGGCAGCGAGACGGGTGTGCTCGACTTCGCGCCGGAGCGGATCAAGCGCCGTGGACGCTTGCGCCCCGGCCGGATGTTCCTCGTCGACACGGCCGCGCGGCGCATCGTCGAAGAGGACGAGATCAAGGCGCAGTTGGCCGAGCAGGAACCGTGGGCCGAGTGGCTCGACGCGGGACGCGTGCGCCTGGCGGATCTGCCCGAGCGTGAGCACATCGTGCATCCGATCGCCTCCATCACCCGGCGCCAGCGCACGTTCGGCTACACCGAGGAAGAGGTGCGCATCCTCCTGACCCCGATGGGTCAGAACGGTGCCGAGCCGCTCGGGGCCATGGGCAGCGACACGCCTGTGGCCGTGCTCAGCGAGCGTCCCCGTCTGCTGTTCGACTACTTCACTCAGCAGTTCGCCCAGGTCACCAACCCGCCGCTGGACTCGATTCGCGAAGAGGTCGTCACCAGCCTCAAACTCGGCCTCGGCCCGGAGTCCAACCTGCTGTCCTGGGGACCCGAGCATGCTCGCTCGGTGACCCTGGACTTCCCCGTGATCGACAACGACGAGCTCGCGAAGATCCAGCACATCCAGCGCGCCCTGCCGGAGCGCTCCAGTGTGACGATCCGGGGGCTCTACCACTTCGACGCCGGCCCCGATCAGATGAGGCAGCGGCTCGAGGAGATGTGCGCCGAGGTCGACGACGCGATCGGCGACGGCGCGGAGTTCATCATCCTGTCCGACCGCGACTCGAACAAGGACCTCGTCCCGATCCCCTCGCTGCTGATGGTCTCGGCGATCCACCATCACCTGATCCGCCGCCAGAACCGCATGAAGGTCGGCCTGATCGTCGAAGCGGGGGATGTGCGCGAAGTCCACCACGTCGCCACGCTCATCGGCTACGGCGCGTCCGCGGTCAACCCGTACCTGGCGATGGAGACGGTGGAGTCGCTGGTGCGGACCGGCTACATCACCGGCATCCCCCCGCAGAAGGCGGTCAAGAACCTCATCTACGCGCTCGGCAAGGGCGTCCTGAAGATCATGTCGAAGATGGGCATATCGACGGTGTCCTCGTACGCCGGGGCCCAGGCTTTCGAGGCGATCGGTCTGAGCGAGGAGTTCGTGGACCGGTACTTCACCGGCACGGAGTCCAAGCTGGGAGGCATCGGCATCCAGCAGATCGCCACCGAGAATCAGGCCCGTCACGACTACGCGTATCCCGAGGACGCGGCGGTGCGCGCGCACGAACGACTGTGGACCGGCGGCGAATACCAGTGGCGCCGCGATGGCTCGCCGCACCTGTTCAACCCCGACACCGTGTTCCGCCTGCAGCACTCGACCCGCACGCGCCGCTACGACATCTTCCGCGAGTACACCAAGCTCGTCGATGACCAGGCGTCCGAGTTGAAGACGCTGCGTGGCATGTTCGCGCTGCGTTCCGGCGTGCGCTCGCCCATCCCGATCGACGAGGTGGAGCCGGTCTCCTCCATCGTGAAGCGGTTCTCGACGGGTGCGATGAGCTACGGCTCCATCTCCCAGGAGGCCCACGAGACGCTCGCGATCGCGATGAACCGGCTGGGCGGCAAGTCCAACACCGGTGAGGGCGGCGAAGACGTCGACCGCCTCCTCGACCCGGAGCGTCGCAGCGCGATCAAGCAGGTCGCCTCCGGCCGTTTCGGCGTGACCAGCCTGTACCTCACCAAGGCGGACGACATCCAGATCAAGCTCGCCCAGGGCGCCAAGCCCGGCGAAGGAGGTCAGCTGCCCCCGACGAAGGTCTATCCGTGGGTCGCCCGCACGCGGCACGCGACGGCCGGCGTCGGACTGATCTCGCCGCCGCCGCATCACGACATCTACTCGATCGAAGACCTCAAACAGCTGATCTTCGACCTCAAACGCGCCAACCCGAAGGCGCGCGTGCACGTGAAGCTCGTGAGTCAGTCCGGCATCGGCGCGGTCGCCGCCGGCACCGCGAAGGCTCTTGCCGACGTGATCCTGGTCTCCGGCCACGACGGCGGGACCGGGGCGAGCCCGCTCAACTCGCTCAAGCACGCGGGAACACCGTGGGAGCTCGGCCTGGCCGAGACCCAGCAGACCCTCATGCTGAACAACATGCGCGACCGGGTGGTGGTTCAGGTCGACGGCCAGCTCAAGACCGGTCGCGACGTCATCATCGGCGCGCTGCTGGGCGCCGAGGAGTTCGGCTTCGCGACGGCGCCGCTGGTGGTCTCGGGCTGCGTCATGATGCGCGTCTGCCACCTGGACACGTGCCCCGTCGGTGTCGCCACGCAGAATCCGGTCCTGCGGGAGCGATTCACCGGCAAGCCCGAGTTCGTCGTCAACTTCATGGAGTTCATCGCGCAGGAGGTTCGCGAGTACCTCGCCGAACTCGGATTCCGCTCGCTCGAAGAGGCGGTCGGACACCACGAGATGCTGGACATCAACGGCGCCGTGGAGCACTGGAAGGCCAGCGGGCTCGACCTCGCGCCGATCCTCGCCGGACCGGAGTTCGGCCCGGATCAGGCGCGGCACAACACCCGCTCGCAGCAGCACGAGCTGGACGCGCACTTCGACGTACCGCTCATCGAGGCGGCCCGCGATGTCATCGCCCACAGCGGCACCATCGCGTTCGACCTGCCGATCCGAAACACCGAGCGCGCGGTCGGCACCATGCTCGGCCACCACGTCACACTCGCCCATGGCGAGAACGGGATGCCGTCCGGATCGATCGTGGTCAACCTCACCGGGTCGGCCGGGCAGTCCTTCGGCGCCTTCATGCCCGCCGGGATCACCCTGCGTCTCGAAGGCGACTCCAACGACTACGTCGGCAAGGGTCTCTCGGGTGGTCAGATCGTGATCCGACCGCCACGCGGGGCGACCTTCGACGCCTCGAAGAACGTGATCGCCGGCAACGTGATCGGCTACGGCGCCACTCAGGGCACGATGTTCTTGCGCGGCGTCGTGGGGGAGCGGTTCTTCGTCCGCAACTCCGGCGCCACCGCGGTCGTGGAGGGCGTCGGCGACCACGCCCTGGAGTACATGACCGGCGGCCTGGCCGTCATCCTCGGCGCCACCGGCCGCAACCTGGGCGCGGGGATGTCCGGCGGCAGCGCCTACATCTACCGGCTCGATCCGACATTGGTGAACCATGACGCGCTGGCCACCGGAGAGCTGGAGCTCGCCGAGCTCGGCTCCGGGGATGCCGAAATCCTGCGGGACCTGCTTCAGCAGCACCTGACCGAGACGGACTCGACTCTCGCGGCATCGCTCCTCGGGAACTTCGACGCCGAACTGGACCACTTCGTTCGCGTCATGCCCCGCGACTACGCCGCGGTGCTGCTGACCCGTCAGGAGGCCGTCGCCGAGGGCCTCGACCCCGACGGCGACGTCGTCTGGACCCGCATCCTGGAGGTGACCGGTGGCTGACCCCAAAGGCTTTCTGAAGGTGACCGAGCGCGAACTGCCGCCCCGTCGGCCGGTGCCGGTGCGCATCATGGACTGGAAAGAGGTCTACGAGCCCGGCGATACCGCCGTCCTGCGTCGTCAGGCCGGCCGCTGCATGGACTGCGGCATCCCGTTCTGCCACAAGGGGTGCCCGCTGGGCAATCTCATCCCGGAGTGGAACGACCTCACCTGGCGCGGTGAGGGTCGGTCGGCGATCGAACGCCTGCACGCCACCAACAACTTCCCCGAGTTCACCGGCCGGCTCTGTCCCGCACCGTGCGAGAGCTCCTGCGTCCTCGGCATCAACCAGCCGGCCGTGACCATCAAGCAGATCGAAGTGTCGATCATCGACGAGGCGTTCGCGAGCGGCTGGGTCGAGCCGGAGCCGCCCGAGCGGCTCACAGGCAAGACGGTCGCCGTCGTCGGGTCGGGCCCGGCCGGACTCGCCGCCGCTCAGCAGCTCACGCGCGCCGGACACACGGTCGCCGTGTACGAGCGGGACGATCGGATCGGCGGACTCCTGCGTTACGGCATCCCCGATTTCAAGATGGAGAAGCGACACCTCGAGCACCGGCTGCGTCAGATGCAGGACGAGGGCACCCGCTTCCGCGCCGGCGTTCAGATCGGCACGGACATCACCTGGAACGACCTGCGGGCCAGATACGACGCCGTGGTGGTCGCGACCGGCGCCACGGTGCCGCGCGAACTGCCGATCCCCGGCCGCGACCTGGCCGGTGTCCACTTCGCGATGGAATTCCTCATCGAGTCGAACAAGGCGCTCGCGGGCGATGCGGTTCCGAACCAGATCACCGCTGCCGGCAAGCACGTCGTCGTCATCGGCGGCGGCGACACCGGCGCCGACTGCATCGGCACCGCCCATCGTCAGGGCGCGCTGAGCGTCACGAACCTCGCCATCGGCACGCAGCCTCCCGGGTCGCGTCCCGACCATCAGCCGTGGCCGATGTCGCCGACGCTGTTCGAGGTGTCCTCCGCCCACGAGGAGGGCGGTGAGCGGTCGTACCTGGCGTCGACCGTCGAGTTCCTCGGCAACCGCGGGGGAGAGGTGCGTGCCCTGCGCGTCGCCGAGACCGAGTTCGTGGATGGCCGCCGCGTACCCAAGAGCGGCACGGAGCGCGATATTCCGGCCGATCTGGTGCTGATCGCGATGGGCTTCACCGGGCCGGAGCGCACGTTCCTCGAGGATCAGCTCGGTGCGCAGTTCACGGCGCGCGGGAGTGTCGACCGAGAAGACGACTACCAGACGGCGACACCCGGCGTCTTCGTCGCCGGCGACGCGGGCCGCGGTCAGTCGCTGATCGTCTGGGCGATCGCGGAAGGTCGCGCGGCCGCGGCGAACGTGGACGAGTACCTGATGGGCGCGACCTCGCTGCCCTCGCCGGTGCGCCCGTCCGATGTCGCGATCGGCCTTCAGCCCGCGTAGGCTTGCCGCGGCAACTCTGCCAGACCCCCCACTGAAGTACTCGGAGTGAAAATACCGATGAGACGTGCCAAGATCGTCGCCACCTTGGGACCTGCGACCTCCACGTACGAGCAGGTGCGAGCGATCATAGATGCGGGCGTCGACGTCGCACGCTTGAATCTCAGCCACGGTGATTACACCGTGCACGAGGCGAACTTCGCCAACGTGCGCAAGGCGGCCGATGATGCAGGTCGGGCCGTCGCCATCCTGGTCGACCTGCAGGGCCCCAAGATCCGACTCGGCAAGTTCGCCGACGGGCCGCACGATCTCGCGGTCGGTGACATCTTCAAGATCACGACCGAAGACATTCCGGGCACCAAGGAGCTCGTCTCCACGACCTACAAGGGTCTGCCGGCCGATGTCAATCCGGGTGATTTCCTGCTGATCGACGACGGCAAGGTCAAGGTCAAGGTCATCGACTCGAATGACACCGTCGTGACGACCGAGGTCATCGTGGCCGGTCCGGTCTCCAACAACAAGGGCATCAACCTGCCCGGCGTCGCGGTCAACGTCCCGGCTCTGTCGGAGAAGGACGAGGACGACCTTCGCTGGGGTCTGCGCATCGGCGCCGACCTGATCGCCCTGTCGTTCGTGCGCAGCGCGAAGGACGTCCAGCGCGTGCACGTGATCATGGCCGAGGAAGGGCGCCGCATCCCCGTCATCGCGAAGATCGAGAAGCCGCAGGCGGTCGATCACCTCGAAGAGATCATCGACGCGTTCGACGGCATCATGGTGGCGCGCGGTGACCTGGGCGTGGAGCTTCCCCTGGAGGCGGTGCCGATCGTGCAGAAGCGCGCCGTGGAACTGTGCCGACGCATGGCCAAGCCCGTCATCGTCGCGACGCAGATGCTCGAGTCGATGATCGAGAATCCGGTGCCCACGCGTGCCGAGACGAGCGACGTCGCCAATGCCGTCCTGGACGGCGCGGACGCCGTGATGCTCTCGGGAGAGACCAGCGTCGGCAAGTACCCGGTCGTCGTGGTCGAGACGATGGCCCGCATCATCGCCTCGACCGAGGACCACGGCCTGGAGCGGATCCTGCCACTGACGAACAAGCCGCGCACCCAGGGTGGCGCGATCACGCTGGCAGCGATGGAAGTCGCCGAGTTCGTGGAGGCCAAGTACCTCTGCGTCTTCACCGAATCGGGCGACACCGCCCGGCGCATGTCACGCCTCCGCCCCCGCATCCCGATGATCGGCTTCACACCCGACCCGGCGATCCGTCGGCGCATGGCCCTGACCTGGGGCGTACAGTCCGCTCTCGTCGAGCACGTCGCTCACACCGACCGCATGTTCATCCAGGTGGATGACTACTTCCTCGCCAACGACCTCGCGCAGGTGGGCGACCGTGTCGTGGTCATCTCGGGGTCCCCTCCCGGAATCATCGGGTCGACCAACGACATCCGCATTCACAAGATCGGCGACGCCGTCCACGGAAAGGCTCCGATCTACCAGTCGCGGGAGTGACCGGGACCAGTATCCGTGAATGATCGCGCTCGCTAGGCTGAGCGCGATCATTCTCGTTGAGGGGGGTACCGCCATGGGCTTCGGGGACTTCTTCTGGTTCCTGCTGTGGATCTGCTACTTCACGGCGTACGTCTTCGTCGT